>JAJZSZ010000017.1 GCA_021849365.1 Bacteroidota bacterium
AGATACTTTTCAATGGCAACATCCAACAATTTTTCCTTTTGAAGCAGTGTTTCAACAAATTCGCGGAAAGCTCCATCGCCACCACGAGTGGTAAGCCTAAATTGAGCAAACTGATCCATATAGGCTGACGCATTGGCCGGAACTGCACTGTAACCAACCGCTTTCAGCAAATGGGCATCGTTCAGATCGTCACCAATAAATGCCACTTCCTGAAGTGTGATATTTAATTCGGCACAAAGCTTTTCTGCCACTTCCAGTTTATTCATTACACCCATATACAGATGCTTGATTTTCAACTTGTCAGCCCGGCGCTGAACGATTTGGGTGTTTTCGCCAGTAATGATTCCAACAGGAATATCGAGCAGACGCAGAAAGACCACTCCGGCACTGTCGCTGGTATTGAATTTTTTCCATTCATTTCCGGTTTGGTCGTAATACATTCCGCCATCCGTCCAAACGCCATCAATATCGGTGAGAACCAGTTTTATTGCCATGTGAAATATTTACAATTTGACGATTACACAGTACTATTGTTGAAAGCCAACTTCTTAAGTTCTCGAACAAAGAAGTTTATTTAATCATTTCAGGGTAAATAACTTCATTTGCCGGAATATCTAACAATGCTTTCTTTCCAACAATCTGTTCTCGATTGGCCCATTTGAAACCATTGCCCGGACTAAGCATGTGCAAGTCTTTCTCAGTAATCGTTTCGCCTGCAGCAATCGGGCGAAGTGTTGCGATTGACCGCTCAAGTTTTACACGCGTAGCCTGAACTTTATCATTCACAAACATGCCGTATTCACCAATGGCATATTCGGTGTTGCGAATATCGCGAACCATACGCCAGATCCCGTTCGGTTCAAGCGATCCGCGATGATCGGTTCCTTTCATGTTCCGGTCAAGCGTAATATGTTTCTCGATAATCTCGGCGCCCATTCCAACAGCAACTGCGGGCATCAAAATCCCAATCGAATGATCTGAATAACCAATGGTGTATTGCGGATAATGTTCTTTCAGGAAGGAGATCGTGAGCAGGTTTATATTCTGATATTCCGAAGGATATTGTGAAAGACAATGCAAGATGCTTATGTTTTCGTGGTATTTGGTTACCACCTCGAGCGCATCATTCAATTCTTTCTGACCAGTCATCCCGGTTGAAAAAATCATCGGAATTTTCGTTTCTGCCATCGCTTCCAGCAGCGGAAGATTGGTCAAATCGCGTGAAGCAACTTTCAACCGATCGGGAATAAACAAGCGCAACATCGACAGGCAACCTTTGGCGCAAAGAGTTTCAACCACTTCCAGTCCTTTCGATTTGGCGTATTGGTAAACTTCAAAATGCTGTTCATCGTTCAGTTCCAGAAATGCCCGGTGCTCGCCATAAGTTTTGCCAAACGAGTTTGGATTGTCGTACGGGCGCATCATTTCCGAAGCCGAGAGCTCTTCGTTCAAATCACGGCGGGTCATTTTGATGGCGTTCATCGGCATCAGCTTTTGACCAAACAAATAATCGATCACGGGTTCGGTAACCACATCGATCAATTTCTTTGCAATCTCAACTTCTCCGTTGTGGTTTTGCCCTATTTCGCCGATGATGTATGTTGATTTTACCATTTACTTCTGATTTTTCAGGATTTCGTTTTTCATTATTTTCAGGATTTCGGGACGACAGTCGAGCCAGTTCACGATTTCAGGAATACCAAAATTAGGGTTTTCCTTGCTGATCGTTGCAAATATTTGTTGTTGAACCTGAAAATCTTCGGGCGTATCAAGAGTCATCCGGATGTCGGTACGTGAAAATACCAGCGGATCAGCCTGTATAAACTGCACATTGAAAATTTCAGGATTGCCATAAATGAAATTGGTCACATGTTCATGATACAGTTTTTCATTGGTCAATTGCTGTGCTTTCTCCAGTGCATCCAGTCGTACGGCCTCAGTCCAAAAACCGAAATGGGTTAAAATGGATGGCCTGTTCCCGGCTAGTTGAAAGCTCAAATAATCAGCCTCCGATTTTTCAAATTCAGTAATTAAAGTTTTCATTCCGGCAAAATCCAGAAACGGATTATCGGCACAAACGCGGATGATTTTATCAAACTTGTGCTCCCTGGCTCCCTGAATGAAACGGTCGAGCACATCGTTTTCGGAGCCTCTGAAAACCGGGAAATCGTGCCGGTCGGCCAATTCACAGATCCGGTCGTCCGAAGGATTCACCGTAGTAGCCAAAACTGCTGGAACGCCAAGTTTTTGAACCTTTTCAATCAATAAATCCAGAATCGATTTTTCGTTGAAAAAAGGGCGAATAACCTTTTCGGGCATGCGTGTTGAGCCGGTTCGGGCCTGAAGAATGATTCCTAATTGAGACATGGATCAGAAAGATTTCGATGGTTCAAAAGTACGGAAATGTTCTTTACCGATTTTTGAATATTCCGATCTTTTCAACTTAACTTTGAAAGTTCATTAAATCAACCAAACCATGAATCCGATAAAAATCTCAACAGCTCAGTTCGAAAACAAAAGCGGCGACAAAAATTACAACCTTCAGGTAATCGAACGCCTTACCGAAAAGGCCGCCAGCGAAGGTTCTCAGGTTATCGTCTTTCACGAATGTTCGGTAACCGGATATACGTTTGCCCGGAAACTTTTGAAAAAACAGATGCTCGATTTGGCCGAACCAATTCCCAATGGCGAAAGCACGTTGCGCCTTATCGAAATTGCCGATAAATACAATATGGCCATTCTGGCCGGCCTTTTTGAAAAAGATGAAAATGACAATTTATATAAAGCCTACATCTGTGTCGACAAAAACGGATTGGTAGCCAAGTACCGCAAACTTCATCCATTTATCAACCCGCATTTGTTGCCCGGAGACAGCTATTGTGTATTCGATTTGCTGGACTGGAAATGTGGAATCCTTATTTGCTACGACAATAATATTATTGAAAATGTACGTGCAACCCGGTTACTGGGAGCCGACATTATTTTCATGCCACATGTAACCATGTGCACGCCATCGACCCGACCGGGTGCCGGATTTGTTGATCCGAAATTATGGAAAAACCGCAAAAATGATCCAACCTCATTGCGTCTTGAATTTGACGGAATGAAAGGTCGCTCGTGGCTTATGAAATGGTTACCGGCCCGGGCATACGACAATGGAATTTATGCTGTTTTCGCCAATCCAATTGGCATGGACGACGATCAGTTGAAAAATGGCTGCTCCATGATTGTTGATCCGTTTGGCGATATTTTGGCCGAATGCCGTTCGTTCGACGATAGTTTTGTAACGGCAACCCTCACTCCTGAAAAGCTTGAACAATCGGGAGGACACCGTTATATACAGGCTAGGCGGCCCGAACTTTATCGCGATATTATTGGCCAACCGCACGAATCGAATCAAAAAGTAATTTGGTTGTAAACTATGCTTTTTTGAAAGGAGCGATGATTTGAGCAAGCATTTTATCGGCCATCCTGTTAAAGTCATCAGAAATTCGGAATAGGTAACTCAGACCAATAAAAAGAACTGCAATCAAAGAACAGCGAAGGAACAAATCGATCAGGAAATTATCGAGTGAAGGAATAATTTGTACCACTATAAAGGTAAAAACACCGATTGCAAGGCATTTAAAATGAATTCCCCGGTACGGAAACAGGTTCATGTTTCGCTTGAGGTAATAAACCCGCAACAACGATGCTCCTGAAATTGATAATAATGAGCCAAGTGCCGCACCAATCATGCCAAGCATCGGGATGAAAATGGCATAAAAAATAACCGACAAAACAACTAACAAACCTAGCGAATAGGTCTGTATTTTGTACTTATGCGATGTGCCGATAATTTGCACACTCGACCCGGTTGACGCCACAATCAGGCTGGTTAGCGAAACCAAAATAATCACCCATTCGGTGCCTTGGTAGCGATGCCCCAAAAGCTGAATGATGTTATTCGTGTTGGCGGCAATCAGGATGAACAGCAACAAGCTGAAAAATAGCTGGTTGATACTGCTTTTGAAGTAAATATCGTCGATGGTTTTCAGGTCCTTGTTTTTCCACGAATCGGCAATAATGGTCGATGATATTTTGCCTAAAGCCACACTGGGAATCAAAACCACCGTTCCGAAGTAAAAAATGATGGAGTACACACCTGCAACCGATAAATCGGTATAAGCGCCCAGCATAATGGTGTCGATCTGTTTCAGAGCAATGCTGCTCACTCCGCCAATAATGCCGAATACCGACAAACCAATCATTTCCTTACGCAGATTTGGAGTGATAAAATGCAGTTTGGGTGCAATATTAAACTGCTTCCGGTAGATCAAAAGTCCGGTCAGGTATATCGCCGGAAGACTCAGAAAGAAAATGTATCCCCATATAAAGATTGAAAAGTCGATCCATTTCAGGTAATAAGCGCCTAGCAAAAAGAGGTTTCCTACGCGGTACACAAAGTCGTTCAGGATAGTTCCGGTGGTGGCATCGAACAGCATTTTGTTGTAGGTATCGAGCAGCAAGGCATACATCCGGAAGAAAATCAACGGCACCAAAAACCAAATGTACTCGACCAACAGCGGCGACTTCGACTGGTAATTTTCGATGATGTACGATTTCAGGAAAAAGAACGAAACCAACGAGACCAGGAACCCAATCAGGCCAACAATCAGAGTCAGAAATACAAAGCCGTTGTGTTTATTTTCTTCATCCCGAAAATAGGGAAACAATCGCTCGATGACTTTGGTAAATCCAAGCGTTGAAAATTGTGAGTAAATTCCGGATACGGCAACAAAAATTGCGGTAAGTCCAATTTGTGCGGTAGTCAGCAGTTTGATGGAAATGATGGTAACCAGAAAACCAATGCCGACACCCAGGTAGGAGTAGATTGAGCCTTTGATTGTTTGCCGTTTAATTACACCCATTTAATTTACTAATTGACTTAAAAAGGTTTATTTTTGCCTCGCACGAAAGTACGAATTTACAAATTACACCAATTCATAATATGGATACAAAAAATCTCCTTCGCAAATCAGGACCTTATATCCTTGCTGTTGTGTTGTTTCTGGTTATAAGCGTCATTTATTTCTCCCCTGTTTTGGAAGGGAAAAAGCTGCAAAGCTCGGATGGGGCGCAGTTTAAAGGAATGTCGAAAGAAATTGTCGATTACCGCAATGCCACCGGAAAGGAAGCGCTTTGGTCGAACAATATGTTCTCCGGAATGCCTGCTTACCTCACATCGACACTTTATTCAGGCGAAATATTGTCTTCAATCCAGAAATCGGTTACCTCCATTTCGCAGCCGGTGATGATCCTTACGTTTAGTTTTGCATTCTTTTTTATCCTTTGTCTCCTGATGGATATTGGCGTTTGGGCGGCTTTTGCCGGCAGTTTGGCCTACGGAATGATGACTTTCACTTTCGTGGTAATGGTTACCGGCCACTTAACCAAGGCTCATGCGCTGACTTATACCTCATTGGTGGTTGTCGGTATTTTGGTGGCTTTCAAAAAGAATAAAATAGCCGGAAGTATAATCACCGCAGTTGGCCTTTCGCTGATGCTGAGCGCCAATCACCTGCAAATGACCTATTACGCGTTTATTTTGGCGCTCATTCTGGGCATTACCTATTTAATTTATGCCGTTCGCGAAAAAACTTTGGCCGACTATGGCAAAACCATCGGATTTTTGGTTATCGCTGCGCTGATTGCTGTTGGAACCAACTTTTCGAGATTATATACAACCTACGAATATGGCAAATTCTCTATTCGCGGTCAATCGGAATTAAGCCTGAACAACGAAAATAAAACCAGCGGTCTCGATAAAGATTACATTCTGGACTACAGCTACGATTTGGGCGAAGCGATGACTGCTTTTATTCCGCGCTTTAAAGGTGGTGGCATGAGCGAACCACTAAGTACCAGCTCTGAAACTTACAAATTTTTGGCCGAAGCCCAGGGCGCACAAAAAGCTAAGCAGGCTGTAGAAAGCGGCATGCCGATGTATTGGGGAAGTCAGCCTATTTCGGGTGCCCCGTTCTATTTTGGAGCGGTGTTATGCTTTCTCTTTGTATTCGGGCTTTTCGTGGTGAAAGGTAAAGACAAATGGTGGCTGGTTGCTGTGTTTGTAATCTCGCTGCTGTTGTCGCTGGGTAAAAATTTCTCAATCCTGACTAACCTGATGCTCGATCTTTTCCCCGGATATAATAAGTTCCGCGACGTCAAAAATATCATTGTCATCCAACAGTTTGCAATGGCCTTACTTGGTGTGCTTGCCATAAAGGAAGTTTACCAGCGCAAAATTTCTTCTCAGGAATTTATGAAAGCACTGAAATACTCGGCGGGAATTGCCGGAGGATTGGCGTTGATTTTTGCCATTATCCCGGGTTTGGCCGGAAGTTTCTCCGGAAATACCGATGCCCAATACCTTAAGATGGGCTGGCCGCAACAATTGGTTGACGCGTTGATTGCCGACCGCAAATCGGCGTTGCGAATTGATGCCTTCCGCACTTTTGTGTTTGTAGCCCTTGCTGCTACCGGTTTGTGGGCTTATTGGAACAACAAAATCAAAGCGCAATATGCCATTGTATTGTGGGTTGGATTGGTTTTGGTTGATATGTGGCCGGTGAACAAGAAATACTTTAATAACGATAATTTCACCTCGCAACGCGAAGTGGCTGTGCCGTTCCAGGAAATGCCGGTTGACAAGGAAATCAAGAAAGACAAAGATTTGTATTACCGTGTGCTGAACCTGCAAAATCCAATGGCTGATGCCCGCACCTCGTTCTTCCACAAATCGCTGGGCGGATACCATGGGGCCAAAATGAAACGCTACAACGAACTGTTCAACTATGCCATTGAACCTGAAATGCAGTTGTTGATTCAGGGCTTCCAAAAACCGGAAAGTATTGATTCAGTTATGGCACATTTGTCGGTAATCAACATGCTGAATACAAAATACCTGATTTACGATTTGAATCAGCCACCGCTACCAAATTCACACGCAATGGGCAATGCCTGGCTGGTGAAATCGGTAAAAATGGTTGACAATGCTGATCAGGAAGTTATGGCAATTAAGAGTTTCGACCCTAAATCGACAGCTATCGTAAATAAAAGCTTTGCCAAATCGCTCGAAGGATTTACTTCAGGAACCGGCGAAGGCGAAATTAAACTGACAGATTATCAACCCAACTACCTGAAATACGATGCTACGGTGAACAGTGGGTCGCAATTGGCTGTTTTCTCTGAAATTTATTACCCGAAAGGTTGGAAAGCCTTTATTGACGGGAAGGAAACACCGCACGTTCAGGCCGATTATGTATTGCGTGCAATGGTAATTCCAGCTGGAAAACACCAGGTTGAATTCAAGTTCGAACCTGCTTCGTACTTCGTTGGAAACAAGGTTTCGTTGGCTAGTTCAATTTTGTTGCTTTTGGCGATTGGCGGGTATTTGGTATATATTTTCAAAGTAAAAAAGTAAATAACAATGGCAGGTAAAACTCAGCCTCAGAAACTAAAAAAGCGAATCTTTAAATCGTACCTGACTTCAACAATAAGCATTTCGATGGTTTTATTCCTGATCGGACTGCTTGGTGTGGTTTTGCTGAATGCTGAACGACTTGCCAAATATGTCCGCGAAAACATTGGTTTTACACTGGTGCTTAAAGATGATATTCAGCAAACAGACATCGACAATTTGTTGGCCTCGCTGAAATCAGCCAATTTTGTGAAGGAGGCTGAATATATTGACAAAGCCACTGCTGCCGAACGGCTAAAGAATGAGTTGGGCGAGGATTTCACTGGATTTCTGGGCTACAATCCCTTGTTGTCGTCGGTTGATGTAAAGCTTAAAGCCGATTTCGCAACTCCGGAACAACTTGTTGTTATCGAAAGAAAACTGACAGAATTTCCTCAGATTAAGGAAGTTTCTTATCAACACGACATTGTAAAAATCATTAATGAAAATGTGCAGAAAATCGGGTTCATCCTGGTTTTTTTCGCTGTTTTGTTGCTGGTAATTTTCTTTGCACTAATCAGTAATACCATTAGGATTTCAATTTATTCGCAACGGTTTATCATCAATACTATGCTGTTGGTTGGGGCAACCGATCGCTTTATCCGGGCCCCTTTCATCAAACAAAGCATAAAGTATGGTTTGATTGGGGCTTTAGCGGCTAATGTTCTTCTGTTTATTTTGATGATGTCGTATGCTTCGGAGTTTACTGGAATTATCAGTCTCGATGATTTCACTATTTTCGGCTTTGTGTTTGCATCGGTTATAGTATTAGGTATTTTAATCTCTTGGTGTTCAACTTATCTGGCGGTCAATAAGTTTATCAGGCTAAAGTTTGATGAACTGTTTTACTGATAGGTATGTCCCTGATATTCAGAATTTGAATTTTGGAACTTTTAGCTAACTTTACGCAAATTTTTTACAGCTCGATTCATGAAGGAATTAGATAATATGGAAGGATTTGCCTTAGGCAAAGAAAACCTGAAACTGCTGGTTATAGGATTGGTTATTATTATAATTGGATTTATTCTGATGGTTGGGGGAAAGGCCAGTAACCCAACAGTTTTTAATACTGAGATTTTTAGCTTCAGGCGGATAACTCTGGCTCCAATGGTTGTGCTTTTTGGCTTTTTCTTCGAGATTTATGCCATTATTAAAAAGCCGAAATCTGAGAAATAACAATCGGTTAACAAGGCGAGTCAGTATAAAGCATAGTGTTGTTATATGCTTGTATTTCATGTCTTTTCAATTAAGTTATAAATTCGGCGACTTGAAATCATGTTATTTATAAAGGCAAAAATCAGCCTTATAACATCTAAACTTCTGTATTTCTTGGTAATCCATTGGTATTTGTTAAATATATACTTGGTTATTTATCAATCGATTCGCTATATTTGCGGCCTGAAAATCAGGCAGGTCTCTGTTTCATTTCAAATTACTTAAAGCGTTTTTTACGATGGGGAAATCCATTGAGGAGTATGATTTTCAAAAAGGAGAAATTCTTCTTTTTGATAAGGAATTGGATTGGACGTCCTTTGATCTGGTCAGAAAACTGCGTAACTTTCTTTGTCGTCAAACCGGAATTAAAAAACTGAAAGTTGGTCATGCCGGAACGCTTGATCCAAAGGCAACAGGTTTAATGATTGTTTGCACCGGGAAGGAAACGAAGAATATCGATTTGATTCAGGCCAAAGAAAAGGAATATATTGCAACCCTGAAACTGGGAGCGACCACGCCGTCGTATGATTTGGAAACGGCCGAAAACGAAACATTCTCGACCGAACATATTACTGCAGAGCTTGTACAGAATTCAATGGAGAAATTCCTTGGCGAGATCGATCAGATTCCGCCTTTGTTTAGTGCGGTAAAAATTGAGGGAAAAAGAGCCTATGAACATGCCCGTAAGGGTAGTGACATGGTTCTGGCACCAAAGAAAATTACAATATCAGAGCTGGAGTTGGTCACTTTCTCGAAGGATGAAGTTGTATTGCGAATTGTTTGCAGCAAAGGAACCTATATTCGGGCATTAGCCCGTGATCTGGGAAATGCCCTGGAATGTGGTGCATATTTGGTAGGTTTACGCCGGACCCGAATTGGTAACATGAAGGTAGAAGATGCGTGGGGAGTGCAGAATTTTATAGAAAAATTTAATGCGGATGCAACTAATTAAAAGCTGATCCGTAAAAAGCTGTTCTGTTCTGTTGTTGATTAGATAAATTATGATTGAATATCTGCCTCGGATTGATATTTGATCCCTGATTTTGAGTATCTTACTGAAAGAAATAAATAGAATATATATGAAATTATCGAAGTTTAAATACGATTTACCCGAAGAGTTGATTGCCCTTCATCCGGCTCCAAACAGAGATGAGTCAAAATTATTGGTATTGAACAGAAGTACTGGCAAAATAGAACACCGGATTTTTAAAGATATTGTTGACTATTTTGATGATAACGATGTACTAATTTTCAACGATACTAAAGTATTTCCTGCACGCCTTTATGGAAATAAGGAGAAAACCGGAGCTGAGATTGAAGTATTTTTATTGCGCGAATTGAATCGCGAACAACGCCTTTGGGATGTGCTGGTTGATCCGGCCAGAAAAATCCGTATTGGAAACAAATTGTATTTTGGTGAGGATGATTTACTTGTAGCCGAGGTTATCGACAATACAACTTCTCGTGGACGTACATTGAGATTCCTATTTGATGGGCCTTATGATGAGTTTAAGAAAACCCTTTACGGATTAGGTGAAACTCCGCTTCCCAAATTTATCAAAAGAAGTGTTCAGCCTGAAGATAAGGATCGCTATCAGACCATATTTGCAAAAAATGAAGGTGCTGTTGCAGCACCAACAGCCGGATTGCACTTTAGTCGTGAATTGCTGAAACGCCTTGAAATTAAGGGTGTTAAATTCAGTTATGTAACCCTCCATGTTGGATTGGGTAATTTCAGAAGTGTTGATGTTGAAGACTTAACCAAGCATAAAATGGATTCGGAACAAATCTGGATCTCTGAAGAAGCTTGTAAAATAGTTAACGAAGCCCGCGATGCCCGCAAAAATATTTGCGCTGTTGGAACAACGGTAATGCGTACAATCGAAAGTTCGGTTTCTACTCAAGGCCATTTAAAACCGTTCGAAGGATGGACGAATAAATTCATCTTCCCGCCTTACGATTTTAGTGTTGCCAACCGGATGATTACCAATTTCCATTTGCCGCTTTCTACTCTTCAGATGATGGTTGCCGGTTTTGCCGGATATGATAACCTGATGAAAGCATACAAAGAAGCTATCAAGGAAAAATATCGTTTCGGAACTTATGGCGATGCTATGCTGATTTTATAATTGACAGACTTAATACGAAAGATCCCCGTCAGGCTTAAACTTGGCGGGGATTTTTATTTTTTCACATTACTATTCTTTCTACCTTAGCATAACTTATTGCAATTATTCAGCTCAAAAAACTAAAACAATGGAACCAGTTGTATTAACAGACCCAAATGTCCAGCCAACAGATGAACTTATCTTTTCGATTATTGGGGAGAACAGTACCTATTGGGAGCAGTTGGTTGATTACCTGTACGACAATCATTTCAATGTTACCGAAGAATGGCGCTTCTATAACGATGGCAAAAGCTGGTTGTACAAAGCAGTGCGAAAGAAACAAACCCTTTATTGGATTGGTGTCATTAAAGATACTTTTCGTGTTTCGTTTTGGTTTGGCGATAAAGCTGAGCCGATAATTGAAGCCAGTACTCTACCCGAATCAATTAAAGAAGGGTTCAGGAATGCCAAACGATATGGGCAACTTCGGGCAATTTCGATAGAAGTTCGGTCTGACGACGATTATGCCAACGTTATCCAGCTGGTTGAACTTAAAGCTAAAATGAAGTAGGGCTATAAATATCCCATTTTATCTACCAGATAGGTTAGAGTTAGCGACAAAAAGAATGCAATAACTGGAGCAATAATCCACATCACAAAGAATTTGTTGACTGCCGTTTTCCTGAATATATTTTTAGCTCCCAAACGGGCTATTCCGATACCGATGATAGCTGCTGCATTTAATTGAATAAGTGAAGTGGGAATTCCGCGGGTAACCGACGAGATAAGTAATATGCTTGCTGTTACGAATGAAATAATGATAGCTTCGAACGGGCCAAAAAGGAAGATCCCTTTTCCCGTATTTTCTAATCCTTTGTTTCCGAGAATTGACGCTCCGATAGCGAAGTTCGGCGCAACGATCAATGTGGATAGAACCATGATAATTGAGAATCCGTTTCCTTCGAAAGGCAGCTGTAATTCATGCGAAGTCATTGACGCAATCGGACCAACAGCATTGGCCACGTTGTTGGCACCTATCGAAAATGCTACGTACAGCGACATTACTACAATAATTGTTTTTACTGCCGGATGTTGCGATAATTGTCCGTAGGTGAGATATCCTTTTTTTCGTAGAGGTGTGTAAACATACTTGCCGAACAAGTAGCAAATAATGAATGACATCAAAGGGGCGATAAACCAGGTTGGAACAATCTCAACAAAAACTTTGTGAGCATTAAACTGGTGAAAGTAAACCGCTGGTGCCGAAATAGCAAAAACTGTAGTTTGAACGTTCGATTGAGGGATTCCCAGGACATTCGCAATAAACAAGGTGAGTCCGACTGAACCAAGAATAATGGTAACCAGTTCCCAACTCATAATCGCCGGTGAAATCAAATCTTTTCCTAAAGTGGTCGAAGTACCTTTTCCCGCAATCATTGCTCCGAGAAAAACCATAATACCGAAAAGTCCGGGGATGGCTGATTTGCGAATAACATTAGCACCATAGGCTGCCGAGAAAGAAGGAGAAATGCTTGTTCCTCCCATATTAATGGCCAGAAAAACTGCTGCTAATAAAGGTATTAGTATGTGATGAAACATTTACTTCCGCTTTTTTTAAGGGCAACTAATATGGCACAATCTTTCCACTCCTGAATACCAATAAAGACGTAATTTGCAGTATTGTATGGTTGATATTTATCCACCTATCTGCGCCTCAACGCCATGTTTCTTAAATATGGCTAATGCTTGTTCCTTGGCTTCTTTGGTGGGTTCCTGCAATAATTTAAAACCATCAGGGCGACCAAGTTTTTGGTATTTCGTCTGGGCAATTTTGTGGTAAGGCAACAGGCTTACCGGTTTCTTTTCTCCTGAAAGTGAAGCCACAAATTGCGCCGTTGCTTCCATATTTTCGGCATCGTCATTTACTCCGCCAATCAGCGGAATGCGAATAAAAATGTGGGCTCCGGTTGCCGACAAAATCTTCAGGTTTTCCAGAATTTTTTCGTTCGGAACGCCAATCCAGCGGCGATGCTTCTCGGAGTCCATCAGCTTCAGGTCGTACAAAAACAGATCGGTTCGTTTGGCCACTTCCAGCATGATTTCGGTGTTGATCAATCCTGCTGTATCCACTGCACGGTGAATGTTTCTCCGTCCGCATTCGTCCAAAAGTTCGATCAGAAATTCTGGATAAAGCATTGGCTCTCCTCCCGAAAAAGTAACTCCACCGCCCGATTGATCGAAGAACACCCGCTCTTTCTCGAATTCGTTCATGATTTCCTCAACCGTCATCGTTTGCCCCGACATTTCGATAGCCATCGTTGGGCAAACTTCAGCGCATTTTCCGCACAAAGTGCACAAGTTAGTATCAGTCACAATTCCTTCCGAAGTCAAGGTAAGCGCATCAACCGGACAAGCCTCTACGCAAGTGCTGCAGCCGATACATTTGTTGGGCGCATACATCTTTTCCTGTTTGGCAGAAATGCTCTCCGGATTATGGCACCAGGTACAATTGAGGTTGCAGCCTTTGATGAAAATCACAATGCGGATGCCCGGCCCGTCGTTAATGGCGTAGCGCTTAATATCGAATATGTATGGATGGTTCATTTCTTAAAATGATAGTCATCCTGAACTTGTTTCAGGATCTGCCAAATCGAACAGATCCCGAAATAAATTCTGGATGACCTATTGATGAGATTAAAATCCGTCGTTTTCAGTTCGTTCAATAACTTCCTGTTGTAGGTCGCCGTTCATATCGTTGAAATAATCTGAATAGCCAGCCATGCGCACCATCAGGTCTTTATAGTCCGATGGACAAGCCTGCGCCGCTTTCAACGTTGCGGTATCCACAATGTTAAACTGAATGTGGTGTCCGCCTAATTTGAAATAGCTGCGGATGAGGTGTCCTAATTTACGGACATCTTCCTCTTTGCTCAGCAAACTTGGCAAAAAGCGCTGATTGAGCAAAGTTCCGCCCGATTTCACCTGGTCGAATTTGGTCATCGATTTAATCACTGCTGAAGGTCCGTGCGTATCAGCGCCGTGCGATGGCGAAGTTCCGTCGGAAATCGATTTCCCTGCCATGCGACCGTTTGGGGTGGCTCCCATCACTTTGCCAAAATACACGTGACAAGTGGTTGAAAGCATATTCAGGTGATATTTTCCTCCGGGCTTGATGTTGGGCTTTCCGTCGATGGCTCCTACCAAATCGTCGTAAACGCGAACAGCAATCGAATCGGCGTAGTCGTTATCGTTTCCGAAGAAAGGCGTGCGATTCATAATCGTTTGACGCAACACTTCCTCACCTTCAAAGTTTTTCAACACAGCCTTTAGCACGCGATCCATACTGAACGTTTTGCTTTCAAAAACATGTTTTTTCAGGGCAGCCAAACTGTCGGTGGTTGTTCCCAAACCACAGCACTGAATGTAGCTGGTGTTGTAACGCGGACCTGCATCATAATAGTCTCTTCCTCGGCTCACGCAGTCTTCAATCACTACTGAAAGGAATGGCGCCGGGGCATATTTGGCAAACATGCGATCGATGTAATTGCTCACGCGCATTTTCAGATCGACCACATAGTGCAATTGTTTCAGGAAAGCCTGGTAAAGTTCTTCGTAGTTGGCAAATGTGCGTGGGTCGCCGGTTTGCGGCCCAACTTGGATGCCGGTAACTGGGTTGACACCGTTGTTCAGGGTAACTTCCAAAATCTTAGGAACGTTGAGGTAGCCGGTAAGCAAATAGGCTTCCTTACCAAACGCGCCTACCTCAATACATCCGCTGCAACCGCCTTCGCGGGCGTCGGTCAGCGATTTTCCCTGGCGCATCATTTCCATTACGTACACATCGGGATTGAAAACCGACGGGTAACCGTGTCCCTGGCGGATAACTTTGGCCGCAGCGTGTAAAAATTTGTCCGGAGTTTTGGCGCTGATATGCACCGAACATCCGGGTTGCAGAATATGCAATTCTTCCTGAATTTCGAGCATGAGGTACGAAACGTCGCTGGTTCCGTCGCTTCCATCGGCTTTAATACCGCCAATGTTGATGTTGGTAAAGTCGTTATAGGTGCCGCTTTCGCGGGCAGTGATTCCCACTTTTGGCGGCGCCGGATGGTTGTTCACTTTAATCCAGAAGCATGACAGCAACTCTTTGGCTTTCTCACGGTCGAGTGTTCCGGCAGCCAGTTCCAGTTCGTAGAACGGAGTGAGGTGCTGATCGAAATGCCCGGGATTCATGGCATCCCAGCCGTTCAATTCGGTAATAATGGCCAGGTGGCAGAACCAATACATCTGAATGGCTTCCCAGAAGTTGCGCGGTGCATTGGCCGGAACCCAGCGGCAAACTTCGGCAATTTGTAACAATTCGGCTTTGCGTTTGGGGTCGGCTTCAGTTTTGGCCATTTCTTCGGCCAGGTCAGCATGGCGTTCGGCATACACGATTACTGCATCGCACGAAATGTCCATGGCTTTCCATTCCTCAGCTTTATCGGTTGCTTCGGGGTCGTTCAGGTAATCGAGGGCGGCAAGATTGGCGGCAATTTCGCGCTTGTAATCGAGCATTCCCTTGGTGTAAATTTTACCATCGAGGGCGGTGTGACCCGGTGCGCGCTGTTCCATAAATTCGGTGAACATTCCGGCTTCGTAGGCCAGTCGCCATTCCTGCGGAACATGGCTGAAAATGCGTTCACGCTGTGTGCGGCCTGCCCAATATGGAATCACTTCTTTTGCGTAGGTATCGATATCTTCCTGACTGATGGTGTAACGCTGCAATTCGCGGGTGTTCAATACGTTCAAATCTTCCACACTGTGGCAAGTCAATTCAGGAAACGTGGGGACACATTTGGGTTTTGGACCGCGCTCGCCTACGATCAGTTCGCCCTCGCCAATATAGATGGCTTTCTTCTGGCAATGATCGAGGTAATTGGCCGCACGCAGAACCGGAACCGACATCTTTCCGTAGTTTTCTTTGTAAAAAGCCGTTTCGTGTAAGGCACGTTCTATGGTTAACGATGGTTCGGTCTCAACGCTCAGTTTACGCAGTTTCTGGATGCGTTCGTTCATCCCCGGGCCAATCACGTTTTCTTTCTTTTCGTAAAAGTTGCCTTCGGAGGCTGCTCCGCGCAACGGAGCTTGTGTATGTTGGGTAATTTTTTCAAACATGGCAAAGCAATGATGAATGATTAATTATAAATGATTATTGGAGAAAGGGAGAAATATGGAATTTGCGCGCAATGGTGCAAATCCGAAAGAAGTCTAATTATAAAACATGAGGCAATTGAATAATCGCCGATAGGTTTTTACAAGGGTTGTTATGTAGATGGGTGCATCCATAACGAATAAAATCGTTGATCTTTAGTACTAAC
Organism: Bacteroidota bacterium; assembly: GCA_021849365.1. Lineage (GTDB taxonomy): Bacteria > Bacteroidota > Bacteroidia > Bacteroidales > Prolixibacteraceae > Aquipluma. The sequence continues at coordinate 16,182 of JAJZSZ010000017.1, forward strand.
AAAAATAGCGATAAACAGTTACGATTGAACTTTTGTCTGATGATTTTTCTCAATTGCAGGGTTTTATCGCGATAGTCAGTCTACTGGCTGATAATTTGTAGTTTGGCTAAGTAATTGTTCTTTTATTTAATTCTTATTGCAGTCCTTTTATTTATTTCATATATTAGGCTACAAAATTTGCCTTGTTCTATTTCCGGATCAATTTTCCGGGGGTGTCCTACAGAAAACAAACAAGATTTCAGATCAGAAACATGTAACTCAAGTGCTGGTAGTATTAACTTACCAAATACAATAATTGTTTCTGAATGATTAACTACACGAGCAAATGAAGGAAAATGGGGAAAAGGCGGGGATTGATTCAGCATTCGCTTCATCCAAATTGGTGTTGGACTATAAGTCACTTCTGGAAAATACAGGTATCTCCATTATAATTATTGACATTGACGGGCAATACATTTTTGCTAATTCATTTGCGGCAAACCTTTTGGGTTGCGATGTTCAGGGTGTTGTTGGCAAGATGATGTCCGACTTCCTTCCGCCTGAAGTTGCTCAAAAATATCTGGTTCGAAACCGACAATTGATCCAATCGGGGAAAGGCGAAGTGTATGAAGCAACTTTCGATCTTCCTTCCGGAACCAAAACTTTTCTGATTAATGACCAGGTGTTAAAAGATGATCAGGGAAACGGATTTGCTATTCAAAGCAGTAGTATCGATATCACCGAAAGAAAAGTGACAGAGAAACGTTTGGCCGAAAGCGAAGCCAATGCAAGAGGCATCATGGAATCTACAGATGATGTGCTTGTCCTTCTTGATAAAAATGGAATCTTGATTGACTGTAATGAGGCCCATGCCCGGCGCCTGAATAAAACCCGAGAAGAATTATTGGGGAAGTGCATATTTGATGAACTTCCTCCGGATTTGGCCAAATCAAGAAGAGACGCGGTCGACTTATGTGTTTCGACGGGTGAATGTGTTCACGGAGAAGACTCCAGGTTTGGAAGATGTATTGAATATGTGGTTGACCCTATTTTTTCAGAAAATAGGAAGGTTGAAAAAGTTGCCATTTTTGCCCGGGATGTTACTGAGCGTAAACGGACAGAGGAAGAGTTACTCAAGAGCAAGCATCTGTATGACGATCTGGTCTCAAAAATTACAGTTGGAGTATATGTCTTGAGAACTAGACCCGATGAATCTTTCGGGCTGGAATATGTCAGTCCAAGAATGTCCGAATTACTCGGGTTGAGCGTCGATGATCTGCTCTCCAATCACGAAGCCATTTTCAAAGTCATTCATCCCGAAGATTTGGATAGCTTTATTCAGATGAATCTGAGAGGGATTCAGCATAAAGTGCCCTTCGATTGGAAAGGACGAATTGTAGTAAAAGGTCATGTCAGGTGGTTGCATGTTTCATCATTGCCACAACTGTTGGAAAACGGAGATACTTTTTGGCATGGATTAGTCGAAGATATAACTGAACGCGTAAGGAATGAAGCTGAAATTAAACTTAAAAATGACGAGCTTACAAATCTGAATGCGACCAAAGATAAATTTTTCTCGATTATAGCACACGACCTTAAAAGTCCATTCAATAGTATTATCGGATTCAGCAGTTTACTTTCGCGGCAGGTAAACGAAAGAGATTATGAAGGGATCAAAAAATATGCAACTATTATCCAAGAGTCTTCGCAGCAGGCTCTCGATTTGCTGGTAAATCTTTTGGAATGGTCACGGTCGCAAACAGGCAAAATGGTATTTACCCCTGAAGATGTGGATGTAGCTTTTTTAATCAGTCAATCGGTTGGAATTTTGATTGGTGCAGCGCAGCAAAAACAAATTGCGGTTCATAAGCAAATGCCTGCCAATTTGGTTGTCAGAGCCGACAATGCCATGGTAAATACGATTTTAAGAAACCTCATTTCGAATGCTATAAAATTTACAAATCCGGGAGGCTCAATTGTAATTTCGGCTGAACGGAAGGCCGAAGAATTATTGATTTCGGTTGCTGATAACGGGGTAGGAATCAATCAGGTGTCGATTGATAAATTGTTTCGGATTGAGGAAACCTACTCTACGCTTGGGACACAGAAAGAGAAGGGATCGGGTCTGGGATTGCTGCTTTGCAAGGAATTTGTTGAAAAGCACGGAGGCCGTATTTGGGTGGAAAGTGAGGTTGGCAAAGGAAGTACCTTCTGGTTCACTATTCCCTTGAAAAAAGAAATATAATCTGCACATAAAAAAGGCCCTGCTACCTAAGTAACAGAGCCTTTTGCTTTACGTCAGCACGACGTTTATTTTTCAAATAAATTGCTCCATTTCTTTGGCTGGCGGTTTTTCCAGGTTCCTTTGTTGTAAACGTAACTTACTATCAATGGTAATACTGAAGTAGCTTCGGCATAAACCATCTGTTCGTCGGTTACCTGTACTTTACCCCACGAGCTGGCTTCTTTCAGGGTTGAAGAAGAGCAAGCTCCATCGCGAACATCGGCAACAGTAATCTGAACGGCGTATTGGTGCATTGGAACTTCTTTTCCTAAAATTTCGGCACAAACAACAGTGTCCTGTGCAAAGTTTTTCGGAACACCACCACCAATCATGAATAAACCGGTTGTTCCGGCAGCCATTTTAATTTTTGTCAGCTCAAGGAAATCGGCAACCGAATCGATCGAAACGTGCTTTTCCGGATTTTCCCACTGGTGTTTTGCCAAACCAAAACCTGCACTTGAATCGGAGAAAGCAGGGCAGAAGATTGGCACATTGTTCTCATAGCAAACCTGGATCAGGCTGTCTTTTTTTACTGAATTTACAGTAAGCCATTTGCCTAATTCTTTAATAAATTCGCGTGAAGAATATGGTCTTTTTTCAAGAGAATCAGCAATTTCCTTGATTGTTCCATCGCAGTTCTGTAATTCTTCTTCGTCGATGAACGTATCGTAAATACGGTCGATATACAAGTCGCGTAAAATTCCGTCGTTAATTTCAGTTGTTCCACGGTAATGTTTGTGGCCAAGGGCTTCGAAAAAATCCATATCGATGATAGAAGCACCGGTTGCTACGATTGCATCGATCATATTATTTTTAACCATTTCCACATATACCTGCATACAACCTGCAGCGCTGGTGCTTCCGGCAAGTGTCAGAATATTGGTACATTCAGTGTCGTTTACCATCTTAAGTAAAATGTCGGCAGCATTGGCTGTATCGCGTGAGGTGAACGACATTTTCCGCATAGAATCGATAATTGGAGTAGAATCGAATGATTTAATGTCGATGTGTTCGATGGTTTCTTTTAATAAATCTGATTTTTTCATCCTTCTGATTTTTTCTCTTTTTATGTACTTTCAAACAATGTTATTTGTTTAGATATAAGCCATATAGACTGGCTCCTTTTTTTGAAAAAGTGTGCGAATATAGTATAAAATATCCGGTTCTGCCATTTCCTGATGAAAAATTTGCATCATCATTTCGTACCTCTAATTGTACTGAGTTTGAGTAACGTTAAATGCAATACTTTCATACGAATTCCTGCTGTCAGGGTTCAACTATTTATTGCGTGGGCGGAAGCACCATATCCTTCATAAAAATCTCGGCAATATCGGTTATCGATGCGTCGAGGCTTCTATAACTGAAACCTGTTGTCCGGGTTATTTTTTCGCCTGAATATTGATTTTTCTGGTTGGTTCCCGAAACTGCGTCACGTGTAATAACGGGTCGTTTCCCGGTGAAGAAGCTTGCCGTTCGGGCCATGCGCCATGCAATCTGAAGTTTTAAATCCGAGGCAAAGCTTTGGGGGCGGGGCTTGTGTAATGCATCTGCAATTTTGTAAAAGAAATCCTGGTAACTCATGTTTCCGGCATTCAGGATAAACCGCTGATTTTTGACTTGCCCGAACCGTGATTCGTCCATCAGCATAATCATGGCTTTTACCACATCGCGAACATCAACAAAACCTGAGATTCCTTTAGTGTAATAATTCAGTCCTTTCCATATTGACTGGAACAACTTAGGGCTGCCTATATCCCAGTTTCCGGGACCCATAATGATGGATGGATTTACAATAACAGCATCCAATCCTTCCTCAATTCCACGCCAAACTTCCATTTCGGAGAAGAATTTACTGAGCGAGTAACCCGATTTACGTTTCGATGGTGTCCAGTATGTTTCTTCGGTGATTTCACTTCCATCCTGAGTTTTACCGAGTGCCGCAATCGAGCTCACATGGCAAAACTGTTTAACTCCGTTATGGATAGCCGCATCGATCAGGTTGCCGGTACCTTTAACATTGTTGTTCAGCATGATGTCGTGGTCGTCGCCATGAAACGAAACAATCGCCGCGCAGTGATAAATGCTGGTTATGCCCTTTAATGCATCTTCAAGGCTCAGGTAGTCGAGGATGTCGCCTTCAACCCATTCAATCCGGGCAAATAATTTCTCTGATTCAGGCGAATAGTACGAGAATATTTTTTTTACCCAATCGGTATTGCTTTGCGCTCGGCGTAAGGCTTTTACTTTTTGTTCTGAATTGGTTAGTTCATATAAAAGATGAGCTCCAACCAATCCTGTTCCGCCTGTAACTAAGATCATAATGAATAAGTTATAAGTGACTAAAGTGAGCTAGAGTGCCTAAAGTTGGTTGCGGTGCCTTTTTTTCTTAGGCACTTCGAACTTTAGTTCACTCCGAACTTTTATTCCACGGAGTTACAGCTTTTGCCCCAAACTCTTTGGCTGTGAGCTTTTCGATTTGAACCAGCAAAATTCCTACATTCCGGATTGCCGGAGCGTTGAATTTAAACGGAAGGTCGCTGTATTGAGTCATGAAATGCTTCACGATTCGTTCTTTTTCCTCATAGTCGTCAATTATTTCAGCTGTTCCTTCAACAATTACCGATTTCGATTTTACCCGGTAACTGCACCCAACCAGTTCGTCCTGCCAGGCAAGTTCTTCGCCTAAAGTCCAGTTGATGCAAACTTTTGCATTTTTCTTGATGGTTTCCCACATGCGTCCGAACTGGGCTGAGTGCAGAATAACCTTATCTCCGTCGATAGCAAAATTCAGCGGTAAAACGTATGGAATATCGTCAACCGACATGGCCAGATAGCAGGTTTTGCATTGCTCCCAAATGGCCTCAATCTCTTTTCGGTCGTGTATAAAATGGGTTCTCATTATATTGTTTTAACAATTAGCTAATTGTTCTGAAACCCAGTTGCTCCGACAGCTCTTTCATCACTTTTTTGAGGTTCTGAAACTGGGTCATGTATTCCATAAACTTTTCCGAATCGTTGTTTTTGTTGGCTTCATTAATCTGATGCTCAATTTTTTTAAGCAGAACTTTCACATTTTTCAGCTTGTACTCCTGGATAAGTTTGGGAACCAAAAGATACAACAATTCGGCTTCGGTTTCGATAAATGCACCGCTTTTGCTCCAGCGTTTGCTTTCGATGTATTTTTCGGCAAGCAGGTTACTGGTGTACTGGCTCACTTCCTGATCGGGATATTGTGTGAAAAATTTAATCGGGTCAAAATCTTTATTGTCAACATTTTGCTCCATTGCTCCAATCATCGTTCGCACGATTGGATTTACCGAAACCAGTCCATCGTTTTGCAACTCAGAAAGTACATAAAAACCAACGGTATAAGTATGTATTTCTTTCGTGGCTTCGTCTTCAATTTCGAAAACTTCATGGTGGAAATATTTCAGGAGAATACGAAGAATTTCACGTTCTTCTGTTTCAAACGGATTGGCCGTTTTTTTCTCGGCAGCAGGAACCACAGGTTTTGCAGCCTGAACCTGTAAAGCCTGAAGGTCTTTCCGCGTCTGGTCTTCCGATTGCTTGTTTTGTATTTTCCTGATTTCAGTATATAGAACCTCTTCCTGAACGTCCATCAACCGGCTGCATTCCTTGATGTAAATGGTTCGGGTGATATTATCGGGAATAACTGAAATTGACCGGACAATATCGTTGATTAACCTGGCTTTAGAAATAGGATCATTCTCCACAGTCCCCATCAGAAGCTGGGTTTTGAACTTGATAAAGTCGGTTTCGTTAGTTTTAATATATTCGGCCAGTTGCGATGCACTCATCGAACGGGCAAAGGTATCCGGGTCCTCACCACGGGGCAAAGGCAGTACTTTCACATTGATGCCTTCTTCCAGAACCATATCAATTCCGCGCAGCGAGGCTTTAATTCCGGCATCATCACCGTCGTAAACAATGGTGATATTTGGTGTAAAACGCCGGATTAACCGAATCTGATCGATGGTAAGCGAAGTTCCCGAGCTGGCCACCACATTCTCGATTCCGGCCATATGAAACGAAAGTACATCGGTATAACCTTCAACCAGGTAACATTTGTCCTGATTGGTCATTTGCCGCTTGGCCTGGTAAATACCATACAGCGTTCGGCCTTTGTGGTAAATTTCTGACTCGGGCGAGTTGAGGTACTTGGCTACTTTTTTATCGTTAGTCAGCGTTCGTCCACCAAATGCAATAACACGACCAGCCACATTGTGAACCGGAAAAATCACACGTCCGCCGAAACGGTCGCGCACCCAATCGTCACGCTTTATCGTCAGTCCGGTTTTTTCCAGAAAGTCCATTTTGTAGCCTTCACGCTGTGCCGCCTGTGTAAATGTGTCTTTTCCGTCGGGGCAATAGCCCAGCTCAAACTTCGTAATAATGTCGTCACGAATTCCACGTTCGCGCAGGTAACTCAGGCCAATGGTGCGGCCTTCGTTTTCTTTCAGGAGAAACCGGCTGAAGTATTTCTGCGCAAAAGCTGATACGATCATCATACTTTCCCGTTCGTCTTTCAGCGCCTTTTCTTCCTGCGATTCTTCCTTCTCTTCGATTTCGATGTGAAACTTTTTGGCCAGCCAGCGCAAAGCATCGGGGTAACTCAACTGCTCGAGTTCCATGATGAAGTTCACCGAGTTACCACCTTTTCCGCAGCCAAAACATTTAAAAATTCCTTTAGCCGGCGAAACAGTGAACGACGGTGTTTTTTCGTTGTGGAAAGGGCACAAACCCAGCTGGTTGACACCTCGTTTTTTGAGTGTAACAAACTCCGACACCACATCCGAAATGTGCGCCGCATCAATAATTCGCTCTATGGTAGCCTGGTCAATCATTGATGCAAATGTAGAAATTTAAAGGTTGAGATTTTCCCGGCTTACCGGATGTCGGGTTAAATTGTATTGCATATCCGGATGTCGGAACTTATAACTTCATCTGAATCACTGAGGTGAACAGTACCTTCAAAAAAGCTTTCGCCGTCGAGTAAATTGGGCATGATTTCCTGAACCACACCTTCCATTTGCAAATTGAAAATATTTAGAATATCGACCCATATGAGCCGCCCGGTCAGTTTATTCTCCAGTTCTCCTGAAAACAGGGCCGACTCGTACACAAAGTAAATGGCCGAGGTCTGACTTTCATCCCAAACAACTTTAACTGCTCCACGCAAAACTGCTTCCGAAATTTTGAGCCCGCTGGCATCCTGAATGCTCCGGATGGCCGAGCTATTTATATCTTCAGATAATCCGATATTGCCTTTTATTCCTGAATGTTTGCGTTTTAACGGACCGTCTTCGGCTATTTGGTGTAAAAGCAAATGGTCGGTTTCATTATCAAAGATAAACGACAGGGTTTGAATGGACGTATTGCTCATTGGAGTTGTGATTTCGGATGAATGATTCTCAAAGATAAACCTGATCACGGTAACTTTAACATTTGATGTTTAAGAATTCAGGATTTTTTTCCGGCAACACAGGTATTAAAGTTCTACCCGTCGCATTCAGGTGTATAATTCTTATCTTTGGTTTTGAACTCAATAATTTATTCTATGTCTGAAAACTGGACCCTTTCGAGACGGAGATTCCTGGGAATTGCCGGGACTACTGCTGCCGGATTAATGCTGACTCCTGATTTACTTGCCATAACGAATGAAAGACCGGTTCTTCGGTTTGGAATGATTTCGGATATTCATTATGCCGACAGGGAGCCGGCCGGGAATCGGTTTTATCGTCAGTCGCTGGCCAAGATGAAGGAAGCCATCGACAGGCTAAATCAGGAAAAAGTCGATTTTGTGATCGAACTGGGCGATTTTAAAGATCAGGATGCCACTCCGGATGAAGCCAAAACTCTAAAGTATCTCATCGATATCGAAACGGCCTTCCAAAAGTTCAATGGCCCAACTTACCATGTGCTTGGCAATCATGATATGGATGGAATTTCGAAACGACAGTTTTTGGAAAGGGTTGAAAATACAGGCATTGCCAAAACCAATAGTTATTATTCGTTCGACCTGAAGGGAATTCACTTCGTTGTTCTCGATGGTAATTTCACCAAAGAAGGGAAAGCATACGATCATGGTAAATTCTCATGGGAAGATGCCAGCATTCCGGAGGAAGAAATTGCCTGGCTGACGGACGATTTGAAGCAAAACAGCCTACCTGCTGTTGTATTTATTCACCAGATGCTCGACGAATCGAAAAGTGTGAAACAGGCCGTTCAGAATGCTCCACAGGTGCGACAAATTCTGGAGCAGTCGGGAAAGGTGATTTGTGTTTTTCAAGGGCATGTTCACGAAGAAAGATATAACCTGATCAACGGGATTCACTACTATTCGGTGAATGCCATGATCGATGGCGACGGTCCGGAAAACAGCGCGTACATGGTTGTCGATATTTTTAAAGATGGCAGTCTGAATGTGGATGGATTCCGAAGAGCTACTGATCGGGAAATAAAGTAAAGCAGAATGAAATGAAGAAGAAACTTGTTGTTTTGACAGGTGCCGGGATGAGCCAGGAAAGCGGCCTTCGTACTTTTCGCGACATGGGCGGCCTGTGGGAAGAATATGATATTACCGAGGTGGCAACTCCCGAAGCCTGGCATCGAAATCCATCGCTGGTGATGCAATTTTATAATGAGCGCCGCAAACAGCTATACGAAGCCGAACCCAATGCCGGCCATATAGGGTTGGTTGATCTGGAGAAAGATTTTGATGTGAGCATCATTACTCAAAATGTTGATGATTTGCACGAAAGGGCAGGCAGCACAAAAATTGTTCATTTACATGGCGAACTGAAAAAAGCACGCAGTTCGGTTGACGAATCGCTGATTTACGACATCGATGGCTGGGAACTAAAGTTTGGACAAAAGTGCGCAAAGGGAAGCCAGCTTCGCCCACACATTGTTTGGTTTGGTGAGGCTGTTCCGGCTATGGACGATGCCATTCCTCTGGTTGAAGCTGCTGATATTCTAGTTGTAATTGGAACGTCCTTAAATGTTTATCCGGCTGCGGGGCTGGTAAACTATGCAAAACGCGAAACTCCCATTTTTGTCATCGACCCGGAACGTCCGCAGGTTTATATCCGCAATGTGAATTACATTCAGGAAAAAGCCGGCAAAGGGGTTGAAATTCTAAAAGAGAAATTAAAGTCGATGGTATGAAGCATATTTACCTTATCCTGATTTTACTGACAATCACCTGTCTGAACGGATTTTCTCAACGTTTTGAAGGAGGCATAATCGGAGGTTTTAATGCATCGCAGGTCGATGGCGACAATTATACCGGGTACCACAAGCCTGGCGTTGCTTTGGGAGCATATGTTCAGACAGACATATCAAGGACAGTTTTTGCCGGGATGGAACTTAAACTGATGCAAAAAGGCAGTCGCAATATCGATTCTCTGGCAATCGATGACGGACAAATAAAATACATCATGCGCTTGAATTATATCGATCTTCCGGTTTACCTGGGAATTCGAACAGGTGAGCGAATTTCGTTGCTGCTGGGGATATCTCCCGGATATTTAATCAGTGGAAAAGAGTTTAACGACTACGGAAGGTTAACTGAAGAGGATCAGCATCCGTTTAATTCACTCGATTTGCAGGCACTGCTGGGGTTTCGTTTTCAGATTACACGGCGTCTTTTTGTCGATGTACGAGGCGCCTATTCGCTTTTGCCTATTCGCGATCAACCTGGAGAGACCCTGTGGTACTGGAATAGCAACCAGTTCAACAATATGCTCAGCACCACAGTTTTGTACCGGCTCGATTTTTAAAACCTGACATACCAACTAACTAACCTGAATGATGAATCCAAAAGTTTTATTTGCTGCCATGGTATTCCTTTGGGGTGCTTCATCCTGTACCTCACCAAAGAAAACGGATGAAAGCTCGGATCAGCGAATTTTCGATGAATTATCCGAATCGCTCAACAAAGGAATTCTGGACGTTTGGTATCCGCGAACGATTGACAGTATTTCCGGAGGTTTCTTAAGCGATTTCGACTAGATCG
>JAJZSZ010000018.1 GCA_021849365.1 Bacteroidota bacterium
CGCAAACCTGCGGCTCTTTATTATTCCGGTTTCTGAGGCAAGTTCCACAACCCAGAATACTTCCACCATTGTCCAAAAATTTATCGGTTTGCTCTTTCAGATCGGTATTTGTTTTTACCATACTGTCTAATTCGACACCTTTGCCGAGCAGAAAAATACGCACAGTATCGCCTTGGTTTTTAGAATAATTGGCTAGGCGCAAAGCATTCCATACTGTTTCGGCATCGTTTGAATAAATGACCATCCCGATGGAGGTTTGGGAACCTGAATCAGCACCAAGATATCTGGCGTAAGTTACTGATATAGAAATATATGCTATGAACGACAGCAGAATAAAATGTTTCTTCATAGTAGTTGATTTTTTATAATGAGAGTTTTTTTACAGCGTTGACAAGCGCTTCGATGACAAAATCAATTTCTTCCTCCGTCGTATGTTTTCCGGTTGAAATCCGCACTGTTGCGGCCGCCGTCCTGTAATCGAGGTTCATTGCCTGAAGAACAGGAGAAATGGTTGTCTCGCCTGAATGGCAGGCAGATCCGGTAGAAATTAAAATGTCGCGGCTGACAAAAGAGGCCAGCGTGTGGGCGCTGATGCTTTCAAAAGCCACACTTAGCGTATTGGGCAGGCAATTTTCCAGATTGCTGTTTACATGAACCTGATTGCCAAGTTGGGAAACCAAACCATCGAGCAGCCTGTCGCGCGAAAACTGCATCTGGCGCTGGTTTTGTTCGAAATCGCGCAAGGCCACTTCGCAGGCTTTTCCCACTCCGACGATGTGAATAACATTCTCGGTTCCGGGGCGGAGACCTTTTTCCTGTCCGCCACCGTACATCAGATTTTCAATCTGGGTTCCCTTTCCGATGTACAACGCGCCGATACCTTTGGGTGCATACAGCTTATGCCCGGCAATGGTCAGCAGGTCTACGCCAAGCTTTTCGACATCAACGTCAAGCTTTCCAACCGATTGGGCGGCATCAGTATGAAAAACAATCTTGTTTTCCTTCGCGATAGCCCCAATTTCGTGAATGGGCTGAATGGTTCCAACCTCGTTGTTGGCGTGCATGATGGTTATCAGCACGGTATCTTTTCTGATTGCGCTTTCAACATCCTTTGGGTTGACGGTTCCATGATTGTCAACCGGAAGATAAGTGATGTCCCAACCCAGCAAAGAAAGGTATTTGCAAACCTCAGTTATTGCGGGGTGTTCAACGGAAGAGGTAATAATATGTTTCCCCCTATCCTTGTTCGTCCTTGCAATTCCCTGTATCGCCAGATTGTTCGATTCGGTGGCACAACTGGTAAAATAGATTTCTTCAGGTTCGCAGTTGATCAACCGGGACACCTGCGATCGTGCTTTTTCCACGGCGTCTTTATTGCTCCGTCCGATCTGATAGGAACTCGACGGGTTACCAAAGTGGGTCTTCAGGTAGGGCTGCATTTCGGTCGCAACTTCCGGTTCGATGGGGGTTGTTGCATTGTAATCGAGGTAAATTGGTTTTTCCATCTCAATTGTTTTCTAATTGTTTCATTTTCCACTCCGGATAACCTTCGTCGAGCCTGCGGACGTTGTATCCCTTCTCCTTCAGAAGTTTTACGGCTTCGTCGGCCAGAACGCAAAACGGACCTCGGCAATAAGCAATAATTTCTTTGTCTTTGGCAATGTTTTTCAGGCTGGCCATCAATTCGTTCATGGGTATGGAAATTGCGCCGGTGATGTGCCCAAACTCGAACTCGATGGAAGGCCGCACATCCAGGAGCAAAATATTTTCGTCGCCGATCATCTGTTCCAGTTCATTGAGGCTGACCGCATTTTGCGAATTGTTATCCAGCCTCTGCCGGTTCATGATCTTCTCCAGGGCAGCTATTTCCTGGTAGGCATAGCGGATTACATGCTGGTACACCGCCAAAAAATCGTCGTTGACCAGTGAATAATAGACGTATTGTTTTTCCTTCCGGGCTTTGACAATGTTGTTGTTCTTCAAAACCTGAAGATGTTGGGAGGCGTTTGCGAAATTAAGGTTTGTAGTTTGCACAATGCCTTCAACGCTTTTTTCGCCCTGCGAAAGCATTTCAATGATTTCGAGCCGGAATGGGTTCGACAGGGCTTTAAGCAATTTGGCAAGCCCGTCGTACATGGCATCTTTAAATTCGCGTCCTTTCATTTTTTTCGAGGATTAAAATGATTCGGCGAATATAACTCAAATATTCAAGTATTAAATAGTTTTATTGAATACTTGAATATTTGAGTTATAATTTATCTGTATAGGTAATAATAGGAGGGCTAAACAGAATAGACTGGCTAAAGTCTTTGAAATCTAATCTCTTGGGGGTTAGTTCCTCAAAGCTCTACTTCGCACTATAAAACTGAATCCCAAGTGATACCTCGTCAGTTTTGGTTCGAGGTTGTTCTTTATGGTTATTTTTTATGTGGCTAATCCCGAACTGAGTGCATGTATTGCAAGTGAGAAGTAACTCAAAATAGCTATTGAGCTAAATAATAGCTTTAAATCTTTTAGTAAATGGTTCGAGTTTTTTTACCATTGCATTCAAAACACAAAACAACCAATTTCGATGGGACTATTTCGAGACCTATTTTCTAGTTTCAGGGATCAATTGTTTCTTCAGTCAATTGGGCATAATTGCTTTGATATTTTTTATCAGTTCTGGAGATTACTTAATTTGGCTTGTAGCAAATCCATGTCCTCAGAAATTTTCTTATCAAGAACCTTTGCATAAATTTGGGTCGTTTTCAATGAAGTATGTCCGAGTACTTTTGAAACGGTTTCAATCGGAACTCCGTTTCCTAAAGTGACTGAGGTCGCAAAAGTATGACGGGCGATATGCATGGTAATGTTCTTGTTGATGTCACAAATATCACCAAGTTCCTTCAGGTAGCTATTCATTTTCTGGTTGGTCAAAACCGGAAGTAGAGTGTCCTTTTTAGAAATCTTCGGATAATCCTCATACCGCTTTAATATTTCCTTTGCTTTTGGCAGAATTGGAATCCGGCATCGGTTGTTGGTTTTTGATCGGTCAATAATAATCCATTCTTTTCCGTCAGCACCATGTTGAAGATGAATTCGGCTAAGCTTGGCAATGTCCGAAAATGAAAGTCCAGTGTAACAGGCAAAAATGAAAATGTCACGCACAACACTTAGCCGTTCGATTTGAATGCTTTTATCTTCCATCCGTTTCAATTCTTCCATTGAAAGAATTTCCCTATGAGTTTCATCCAAACCGACTTTGAATTTAGAGTAAGGATTTTTTTCGATGTAATCCATCGAAACAGCAAGATTTAGGACACGGCGAAGGTGTTTGTGGTAATTCCATGCAGTATTTTGCTGATTATTAAAATCCTTCTTGATATAAATATCAAATGAATCCAGAAATTTATAATTGATGGATTGAATTGGTATGTCTGTTTTTTTCAATTGAGTGCTTATAAATTCAGCCAACCTTTTTCTGGAAGATTTGTAATGCTTGTAAGTTTCCATTGAATAGCCTTTGTTTAGCTTGGCAAGAATACTATCCAGATAATAGTCAAATACAGCAAGAATACCTTTTGACTCCTGGATATTCAAAAGTTTACGTTTAATTGTATTTGCATCGAAATCCTCATTTGTTGAACGAAGTTGGTTGAAAATGTCTTGGACCTCGGTTTTGATACGATCAAGACGTTCGTTATCCACCCTGGCACCAATGACTTTATCTTTTATTCGCTGTCGGGTAGTATCCCAATGATTAGTTGACGAATAAATACCTGTTGCAAGTTCAATACGGTTACCGAGATAGGTAATTCTTACACAAACGGATAATTTACCATCATCGGATTTTCTACCTTTTCTCAATAAGAAATTAATAACAATTTTCATGATACGATAATTAACAAAATCAAAAATCTGGTCTCGCAGACGATCTAAAATACCTCAATTTGCACTAAATAAAAAGTGCGAAAATGAGTCAAAAAGAGTCAAATAAAATGTTTTGAATCAATTCGTTGCGTGATTTGCCGCGACCAGAAAAAGTAAATTTGAGTTTGGTCTCGATTTTGTCGCTTTTTCTTTGATAATTAAGGGTATTTGATGGAAATTTCCCTAAAAGAAAAAGCGCTTAAATCATTGAATTTAAGCGCTTTTGATACATTTTGATATTTCTACCCGTGCCCAGAACAAGACTCGAACTTGCACACCCTTGCGAGCACTAGTCCCTGAAACTAGCGTGTCTACCGATTTCACCATCTGGGCATTCTGCTTTTCGCTAAAAGCGGAGCAAATATATGAATTTTTAAATTCCAACAGAGGGTTTCACAATACAAAATTCAAAAAAAGTAATTCGCAGTTTCCATCAATTAATCTTGTATTTTAACTCTCAGTAAGTTATCCATGGGCAACTGATAGTTTATCGGCAAAAATCAGCTATTGATCGTTTTTCTGAACTATATGAGCTAACTAAACCCGAACTTGTTGTCTGAAAATAACAAGAGAAGCACATGATCGAGAAATATACTGCACAATATGCTGAGTGCTGGGAAAACTGTCCGGTACAGGTACCCCACTTTGCCAGGAGGTATTCAAATGAGGATAAACTTCAGAAAGAGAATTATTTAAATCAGTTTCTGGAAACAATAAAGACTTTTCGCAAAGATCGGGTTCGGGGGAAATTGTTTAAAGAAGAAGATCAGAAAGTTTTCTTAAAAAAGATGCGTGGTTTTTTAAGTAATGGTCTTGATTTCTCTGATATACAGCTCGAATTGATGTTTTCTGATTCGATGATAGGCATAACACGTTCGTTTATACAGAAGGCAAAAACTTTTGATGCTGATTTAACTTTCGCCGATATTTTTCAGGCTTGCCGAAATATGTGGATTATGAACGGATTACAGCTGATTATGGGTATTCCAATGAAAGTTACACCTTCCGTTTTTGCTTACAGCATGTTGTATCCCTACACCGATAATTTTATTGATGATCCGGCAGTTTCGGGTTACCAGAAACTGCAATTTAGTGAACGTTTTCGACATCGACTTTCAGGAACAATGCTTAATCCGGGAGATAAAACGGAGAATGCTATTTTTCGGTTGGTCGGAATGATCGAAGAAGAATATCCAAGAACAGATTATCCTGAAGTCTATGCAAGTCTACTGGCCATCCACGATGCTCAAACCAGAAGTGTGGAGCTCATTCTGCGAGGCGATTCGATCAGCAAACGCGAAATACTCAACATTTGTCTGGCGAAAGGTGGAGCATCTGTGTTAGCCGATGGTTACCTGGTAGCCGGAAAACTGACCGATATGCAACAGTATTTTCTGTTTGGATATGGAGCCTATCTTCAATTGCTCGACGATGTTCAGGATGTGAAAGATGATTATGCTTCCGGTTTGATGACTGTGTTTTCAGGCTCGGCATGTCGTTCACCGCTGGATGAAAAATTGAATAAAACTTATTGGTTTGGTGAACATGTAATGAAAAGTCTTGACAGCTTTGGTGGTCAACATATCGATTTATTTAAGTCGTTGATGCGCAGAAGTATGGATCTTTTTATCGCTGAAGCTATAGCACAAACTCCGGAAATGTATTCTGAAAGATATGTTACTGAATATGAGTGCTGGTCTCCATTTCACTTTTCGTATATCCGGAAATTAAAAACTCAGTTTGAATCGTATAATAGTTTATTACTTACAGCTGTTGAGGAGTTTGCTTTTTCCGATAATCTGATAATGAGTGATTTGTAGATTATTTTGAGATCATTTTTATCAGAATTCATGGCTATTTCTTTTCCTGATCTTTTTATTTTTTTGTGTTGTAAAGAATAAAGTGTTTCAAAGACAATTATTTTTTATTTCTTTTGGCTACAGAAATTAGCTGACTAATTTTAAACCAAAATAATTAAAAATGAAAAAGTTATCACTTTTGTTGCTGGTGGTATTTGCCTCGTTCTCTATGAAAGCTCAGGTAAATGTGCTGCAAATTGATGCTGCCGGCGGAAAAACTCAAATCAACAAAAATATCTACGGACAGTTTGCCGAACATCTCGGACGTTGTATCTACGACGGGATCTGGGTGGGTAAAGATTCTCCAATTCCTAATGTAAATGGATATCGGAAAGATTTGCTTGAAGCTCTTCAGGCTTTGAAAATTCCTGTGCTTCGTTGGCCGGGAGGCTGTTTTGCTGATACTTACCATTGGAAAAACGGGATTGGTCCTTTAGCCGATCGTCCTAAAATCAAAAATGTTTTCTGGGGAGGAACTGTTGAGGATAATAGTTTCGGAACCCACGAGTTCCTGAATCTCTGCGAACTGCTGGGCTGCGATCCATACATCTCGGCAAACGTTGGCTCGGGTACTGTTGGCGAAATGGTCGATTGGATTGAGTATATGACTTCCGACGATGATGTCCCAATGGTAAATCTGCGGAAGAAAAATGGCCGTGAAAAACCATGGAATGTGAAATTTATTGGCATTGGCAACGAAAGCTGGGGCTGTGGTGGAAATATGACGCCTGAATTTTATTCAGATTTAATGAGGCAATACTCCAATTATGCCAACATGTACGGTGGCGATAAATTTGATAGGATTGGCTGTGGCTCGAATGGTGGCGATTTGAACTGGACTAAAGTTTTGATGGAAAGAGGCCGGAACAATATGGATGGCTTGTCGCTTCATTATTACACAATAGCTGGGAAGAGCTGGGACAATAAATCGGCTGCCACCGGATTCGGTGAAGATTTATATTTCTCGGGCCTGAAAAAAGCATTGTACATGGACGAGTTGGTTACCAAACATTCAGCCATCATGGATCATTACGATAAAGACAAGCGAGTTGATTTGCTGGTTGACGAATGGGGAATCTGGACTGATGTTGAACCGGGTACAAACCCAGGACACCTTTTTCAGCAAAACTCGATGCGCGATGCATTGATTGCATCATCAACACTCGATATTCTGAACAAGCACTGCGATCGCGTTAAAATGGCCAACATTGCTCAGGTGGTTAACGTTCTGCAATCTATGGTTCTGACCAAAGGCGATAAAATGGTTTTGACGCCAACTTACCACGTGTTTAAAATGTACAATGTGCATCAGAATGCGACACTGCTGCCTTCAAATCTGATTTGTGAACCTTACAAATTGGGCGACGATCAGATTCCTTCACTCAGCAGCTCTGTATCTTCTGACAAAAGCGGAAAAATTCATATAACACTAAGCAACCTGAATCCTTCGAAAGAAATTAAGCTGGAAATAAATCTTGTTGGAAAAGGATTCGTTAAAATCAATTCAGGAACTATCCTGACTGCTTCAGCTTTCAATTCTGTAAATACGTTTGAGAAGCCCGAAACTGTTATCCCTACTGCATTTAAGAATGCTAAGAAGTTAACTGACAATAAACTGGAAGTAAATATTCCAGGAAAATCGGTAGTAGTTCTCGAACTGGAATAGCAATCATCAATCGGTTTACCTGTAACTGATACTCCGCCGGGGCGATACGTCGTTCCGGCGGTTATTTTTTTAGTTTTCTGTGCTATGTAAATTGTTGCGCTAAATCGCTTATTTTTGGGGGCTTTAATAGTAATTCGTTTATGAGTTCAGAAAAAATAATAATTGGCTTTTTAGGAGCCGGCGGCATTGCCCGTTCGCATGCTTTTGCATTAAATTCTCTTAAATATTTTTATCCGGAAGTTCCTGAAATTGAATTTGAAGCGGTTTGCTCTGCCCGTGCCGAAAGTAGCGGCGCTTTTGCATCCAAATTTGGTTTCAGCAAATCACTCACATTCGACGAATTTAAAAACAATACCCGCATCAATACGGTGCTGATTCTGGGCCCCAATAAAGTCCATTTCGAGCATTTGAAGCTAGCGATGGAAATGCCTTCGGTAAAGCGAATTTACCTTGAAAAACCGGTTTGTTCCAATTTGGAAGAAGAGACGGAAATGGCTCAAATTGATGCCAGTACCGGAAAGCAGATTCAGGTTGGTTTTCAGTATTTGCTTACAGCATCAGTGCGCGAAGCTATGGCTTTTTGGCATTCCGGAAAACTTGGAAAGCCCATTCATTTCGATTTAAAATATTATCACGGCGATTATTTACAGAAATCATACCGAGAAAAACGCGTGACAAGGCTTACCCCGGCTCCCGATGGGGGTGCTATGGCCGATTTGGGTTCACACGGAATCAGCCTTTTGATGGCTTTTATGGGCGACAACCTGCAAATTACAAGCGCTTTTCAGGCTGGAAGTTTTGACGACGTCCCGGTTGATTCTGATTTGTTCAGTTCATTAACTCTGGTTCATCCTGAAAGTAAGGCTGCCGGAACGATGTCGGCCAGTCGCATCAGTTCAGGAAGCGGCGATCTTGTTTCGCTCGAAATTTATGCAGAGAAAGGAATGTTGCGCTACTCGTCGCATTCGGTTGATTATTTTGAGTATTTCCTCGAAGAAACCGGACAGTGGACACGGCAGATTGTGGGTAGTAATTACGCTCCGATTACGAGTTTCCCGTCGGGACACGTTCCTCCGGGCTGGCTGCGCTCAATGATTCATGCGCATTATCTTTTCCTCGGTGGAAATGATCCGAAAGCTTTCGTTCCGGATTTGAAACACGGGTTGTCGGTTCAGCGAGTTGTTCGCGAAACGGCAGATCATTTAAAAATTTACAGGAATTTAATTCAGAATAATGGAAAGAAGTAGCGGCGTTTTGCTGCATATAAGCTCCCTTCCCGGCGATGGCGGGATTGGTTGCATGGGAAAAGATGCGTTTCAGTTTGTCGATTTTCTGGCTCATACAAAACAGAAAATCTGGCAAATTTTGCCGCTAGGTCCGGTTGGTTATGGTAATTCACCTTATCAGTGTTATTCTGCTTTCGCCGGAAATCCGATGTTTATTGATTTGGAGCAACTTGTCGCCGATCGGTTTATTTCGAAAAAGTCTCTTGTTTATCGTGAGTTTAAAGATAAAAAGGTGGAATTCGAGCGGGTAGAGGAGTGGAAAATACCTCTTCTTCGTGAGGCGTTCTCCGGATTTCAGAAGAATTTTGACCGTTTTCGCAACGAATATCATGCATTTATGCAGCATCATTCATGGTGGCTCGACGACTATGCCTTATTTCGTTCGCTGAAAACCAAATTCGGAGGAACAGTTTGGAATACCTGGGAGAAGAGCTTGGTTCAGCGCGACCGAAATACGTTAAACAAATATTTTACAGAGTTGCACGGTGAAATTGATTTTCACAGGTTTATGCAATTTGTGTTTTTTAAGCAATGGTTTAAACTGAAAGCTTATGCCAATTCAAAAGGTGTCAGGATTATTGGCGATATTCCTTTGTATGTTTCGTTTGATAGTGTTGATGTTTGGGCTAATCAGGATATTTTTATCCTCGATGGCGACGCACAACCCACGCAGGTAGGTGGCGTTCCGCCTGATTATTTCAGCGAAACCGGCCAGTTATGGGGAAATCCGGTTTTCGATTGGGAACGGGTAGCTGAGCGCGATTTCGACTGGTGGCTGGCCCGCGTTCATTTTAACTTGCGCATGTTCGATCGTGTTCGGGTCGATCATTTTCGCGGTCTGGAGTCGTTTTGGGCTATACCGGCTGAAGAAGAAACCGCGATTGTTGGAGAATGGTTGCCGGCCAAAGGACATGAATTGTTTCGCAAACTGAAAGAGCAATTGGGAACATTGGAAGTAATCGCTGAAGATTTGGGAATTATTACGCCTGAAGTTGAAAAACTGCGTGACGATTTTAATCTCCCGGGAATGAAGGTGCTCCAGTTTGCTTTCGGTTCCGATGCAACCAATATGAATTTACCGCATAATTATTCGTCTAATTTCCTGGTTTACACCGGAACGCACGATAATGACACTTCGTTGGGCTGGTTCAATTCAACCGAAAAGAAAGAGCGAAAATTTCTGCATCGGTACATTTCGGGAAGCGGGAAACAGTTTGTTTGTAATTTTATGGAATATGCATGGGCTTCGGCGGCTCACACAGCCATTGCGCCGATGCAGGATGTTTTGGGCCTGGACTCAGCAGCCCGCATGAATACGCCCGGCGTTGCTGCCGGAAACTGGGGATGGCGTTTTACCTGGAGCCAGATCCGTTCGAATCACAAGCGGTTTTTAAAGCAAATAACGGAGAAGTATAACCGATAAATAAGTTTCATGTTGCAGATTTCAGGTTAGCAAACTTGGAATTTGAAATTTGGAACATGGAATCTTCAGGAGTTCTTTCTGATAAAATTCCAAACGATATCCATAAACAACTGAGGTTGCTCGGCATGAAGCCAGTGCCCTGCATTCTGAACTTCAGCAATCTCAGCTTCAGGATAAATCCGGCGGATTGAGGGGTAATCTTCGGGCAGAATGTAGTTTGAGTCTGCTCCTTTGATAAATAAAACTGGGTAATTTTTAATGGGTAGCCGATCGTCGAACCAATGCGCATTTACGCCTTTTATAATTTCATCAAGGTTGTCGTACAAAACCGGAACGTTCAGTCGCCATTCGAACTGATGGTTTTCTTTATTTCGGTGAACATTTTTCAGCAGAAACTGAACAATCTGAGTACTGTCAATTCGCTCATTCAGAAAATCTTCAACCTGTTTCCGGGATTCCATCCGGTTAAAGTCTATTTCGAGCATTGCCCTTAAAATGTTGTTGTGCAGGTAGTATTGACTTTCGTCGTTCAGCAAAAAGTAATCTTTTGGTGCAATATCTACAACGATCAGTTTTTCAACTCGTTCGGGGTAATCGGCTGCAAAACACATAGCTGTTTTCCCTCCCATGCTGTGACCCATCAGATTAGCCTTTTCTATGTTTTGCTGATCGAAGAACTCAGCCAGATCGTATTTCATCGCTTCGTAGCTGTGCTCGTCAGAATTTGGCGATCGCCCGTGATTGCGCTGATCGATCATATAAACCTTGTAATTTGCCGATAGCTTTTTCCCAACAGTGAGCCAGTTGTCCGACGATCCGTAAAGTCCGTGCACAATTACAAGCGGAAATCCTTCGCCTTCTTCTCTGTAGAAAAGCTTCATTGCGGTTTATTTCAGGCAGTAAAGATAATCCTGAATAGTATTTTTTAACCCCATGTAAAGTGCATCAGCAATCAGCGCATGACCAATTGAGACCTCGTCAAGAAATGGCACATGATCGTGAAAGAAACGAAGATTTTTCAGGCTTAAATCATGTCCTGCGTTAATTCCCAACCCTAATTTATGAGCCAGTATAGCTGCCTCCTTAAACGGAGCAACTGCTTTTACCGGATCGGTAGGGTACATACTTGCAAATGGTTCGGTGTAAAGCTCAATGCGGTCGGTTCCTGTAGCCTTGGCTCCTTCAATAGCCTCCAGATCGGGGTCGACAAAAATTGAAGTACGGATTCCGGCAGCTTTAAAACGGGCAATAACCTCAGTCAGAAAGTCTTTATGTTTAATGGTATCCCATCCATGATCGGAAGTCAATTGGTCATGAGAATCGGGAACAAGCGTAACCTGATGAGCTTTCACTTCAATAACCATCTGAATAAATTCTTCGCTTGGGTAACCTTCAATGTTAAATTCAGTAGTTATATGTGGTTTTATATCAAAAACATCCTGGCGACGAATATGTCGTTCGTCGGGGCGCGGGTGAATTGTAATTCCCTGAGCGCCAAATTTTTGGCAGTTTATGGCAGCGTCGAGTACACTAGGCGTATTTCCTCCGCGTGAATTTCGTAGTGTTGCTATTTTATTTATATTTACGCTAAGTCTGGTCATATTCGTATTTTAAGGGCGCAATTTACGATTAAGATTTGACACAAAGCGCATTGAAAACTTAAAAAAATGACTGCACAAGACCTTCTATCTGAAGTTGTTCCTCCTCTGCGCCTGACTGATAGTGGTCAGAAGGCATTGAACTGGATGGAAATTTTCAGAATTTCACATCTTCCGGTTGTTGATGGAAAGAGGTTGGTAGGGGTGATTTCTGATAAAATTATATACGATTTGAACATCATCGACAGGCCCCTGGGGGATTATTCAGATCACTTGTTATCGCCGTTTGTACGATCGAACCAACATATTTATGAGGTTTTCCTGACTATTTCGAGTTTGAAACTAAGTGCTTTGCCGGTGCTCGATATGTATAATCAGTATTTGGGTGTCATTACGGTTTTCGATCTGGCTCAGAAATTCGCCGATTTGGTTGCGGTTCACGAGCCGGGTGGTGTTATTGTTCTTGAATTGAATGCCATCGATTATTCTCTTTCTCAGATTGCGCAGATTGTTGAAAGTAATGATGCCAAGATACTTAGCTTCTATGTTTCTCCTGAAGCCGATTCAAAACGGATGACGGTAACATTAAAGATCAATGTGGTTGATTTATCGGCAATAATTCAAACCTTTGTGCGGTACGACTACAATATCATCGCTGTTTACATGGATAATTCGACTATCAAGAATATGTACGAGGACAGGATAGAACAGTTGATGAAGTTTATGAATTTATAATTCCGTTTTTAAAGTTTCTTCTATTCATGAAAATAGCATTTTACGGACAAACCATTAATCCGGATTTTATTGAGGAGTTGTTGCAGCTTTTCAACCGTTTAAAAGAAAAACAGGTTGAATGTTTTGTATACAGGCCATTTTTAGAATACATGCAGCACGATTGCGGAATTTCTCCGGTTATTACCGGTCTGTTCGATAATAGCAGCGATTTGCCTGAAGATGTTTCGTATATGTTTAGCTTGGGCGGTGACGGGACATTCCTGAAATCGTTTTTAATGGCAAAAAACGGATCAATCCCGCTGGTGGGAATAAATACAGGGCGGTTGGGCTTTCTCTCGGATATTTCGCGCGAAGAGATTGAAAGTGCTATTGATGATATCATTGAGGGAAATATATTGATTGACGAACGAACAGCCCTCGAACTGGAAATCGTATCTGAAAAGCAAACAGAGCTTCAATATGCGTTAAACGAAATTGCAGTCACCAAGCTCGATTCATCGTCGATGATCAATATTCACACTTACATTAATGATGAATTCCTGAATACCTATTGGGCCGACGGTTTAATTGTAGCTACTCCAACCGGCTCAACCGCATACACACTCAGTGTTGGAGGTCCGATTTTAACTCCTGATTCCGAAAACATAGTAATAAGCCCCATTGCACCGCACAATTTAACAGTAAGGCCAGTGGTTGTTCCAGATCATCATTCCATCACATTGCATGTCGAAGGCCGTGGACTTCATTATCTTGCGTCAATCGATTCCAAATCGGAGCCCATTTATTTCACCGAATACCTTAAAATACGCAAGGCACCTTTTAAAGTAAAGACAATCAGGCTGAAGGGACACAGCTTCTTCTCAACACTCCGGAATAAACTAATGTGGGGCGCCGACAAGCGAAATTGATTTCTTCTCAACTTAACAATTTTTAACCTCTATTTGGGTTTTATAAGAGGCACCAGACTTGAATGTAGTAGAATTATATTACTTTTGTAGCACTTGAAAGGTGTTATGTTCAGAGTCTAAATGATAGTGCCTGAATGATTTATAGAGTTTTAAACCCTTTCAAAATGCATTTCGATGAAGCAATTATTGGTATTTTTTCTGACTGGATTTCTGACAATAACAGCGCTTGCCCAAACAAGTGTTGATATTGGTATCTTTGGCGGCGGCGGAACCTATTTCGGCGATATGACCAAGGTTGATTTTCAGAAATCAGTGAATCCGGCCTATGGTGCTTTTTTGAGATATAACTTCAATCCCCGCTATTCGCTTCGGTTTAATGTGCTTAACGGAACAATTGGGGCTGAAGGCCAGTACGATGAAGTTAATTGGCCATTCAGTAAAAATGTAATGGACATTTCGCTTTTATTTGAGTTCAATTATTTGAAATATATCGTTGGAGATAAGACAACTCCATGGTCAACCTTCCTTTTTGGAGGCATTGGTGTTCAGATGTATGATTATGAATTTCGGCATGATGAACTGATTCCACTGGTTGATCCAACTTATTTTAATTATGTACATAATTCAGGAAGTGTAATTTCACCAACTATTCCGTTTGGATTGGGGGTGAAGTACAACCTCAGCCGGAAGTGGGGGATAGGCCTGGAAGGTGGATTGCGTAAATCTTTGTCGGATAAGCTGGATGACCTTGACGACCCGTTGAGTTTCATTAATGAGGATGATGTTCAGGTAAAATATACTGACCAGTTTCATAATAACGATTGGGTAGCATATTTCGGTATTCATCTGGTATACAAAATTTTAGACCAGAATCAGAATTGGGAACTGAGAACACCTAAAAAGAGAATGCTTGACTGGGGTATATGGAATAGAAATCGCAAGGAATAAAAAGTATTTTTGGATCGGATAAATTGGCAGAGATAGTTTAAACATTAGAAAATGTCATTTAAAGATAAACTGATAGAAAATAAGGTACCTAAACATGTTGCCATAATTATGGACGGGAATGGTCGCTGGGCAGCACAATTTGGTAACGAACGAACTTTTGGCCATGAACATGGTGTTGAGGCTGTTCGTTCGGTTGTTGAGGGTGCCGGCGAAATAGGAGTGAAATACTTAACACTATATGCTTTCTCTACCGAAAACTGGGCACGCCCAAAAGATGAGGTCGATGCCCTGATGGGACTTCTGGTACAGGCTATTTCCGACGAAACCGACGAACTGCAAAAAAGCAATGTCCGTCTGCAGGTTATCGGCGATGTAAAAAGCCTGCCACAACATGTACAGGAAAAACTGTCGTGGTCAATTGATCGGCTTAAAACATGCACAGGATTGACACTTGTATTAGCACTTAGTTACAGCTCAAAATGGGAAATTTTAGAAGCTGTAAAACGCATTGCTGAACAAGTGAAATTGGGAAAACTTGAACCTTCTGACATTGATACTGATTTGATGGACTGTTTTCTTAATACGTCAGAAATGCCTGATCCGGAATTGCTCATAAGAACGAGCGGTGAATGCCGGATTAGTAATTTCTTATTGTGGCAAATTGCATACAGCGAGTTGTATTTTACGCCTAAATTATGGCCCGATTTTAGGAAAGAAGATTTATTTGAGGCCATATGTGATTTCCAGAACAGGGAAAGACGATTTGGAAAAACAAGTCAACAACTAATAAGCTAATTCAATAACGAGATAGAATGCGTAAAATAAAACTCTTTTTTATTTTGCTGTTAATCAGCGTGAAACTTTTTTCGCAGGAAGCTGAACAAGACAGCATTAATTTTTCAATCTATTATTCAAGTCCGAAAGAATATGTAATTTCCGGTATCGATGTTCAGGGGATTCGTTATCTGGATACCCAGGTTTTATTGCAGATATCCGGTCTGAGTGTTGGTGATAAAATTATAGTCCCGGGCGATGCCATAACAAACTCAATTAAAAAACTTTGGAATCACGGGTTATTCTCTGATGTTAAGATAACTGCAGATAAAATTGTGGGTGACAAGATTTGGTTGCGGATAAATCTACAGGAACGTCCGCGGCTTGCCGAAGTTAATTTCAACGGGGTGTCCAAATCGGAAAAGGACGATATTACCAAAAAAGTTTTGCTTTTAAAGGGTAGTCAGGTTACTGATAACCAGGTGAGTACTGCTGAAAAAATTATCAAGAATATATTCCTTGATAAGGGGTTTTTAAATACTGATGTTAAGATCGTTCAGCGCGACGATACTACACAAAATAACAGTGTGATTCTCGACATCAATGTCGACAAGAAGGAGAAAGTGAAAATCAGTGAGATCGTTTATCACGGAAATACCAACTTAAAGCCGGGTATGTTGGATAAATCGATGAAGAAAACCAAGGCTAAAAAGATCAAAAACTTCTTCAGTTCGAAAAAATTTACCAGCGAGAAGTATGCCGAAGATAAAATCAACCTGATTAAGAAGTATAACGAAAAAGGTTATCGTGATGCAACTATAACCAAAGATTCAATCACCAAACTGAATAAGGACCGGGTACGGTTGGATATTTGGGTTGAAGAAGGAAATAAATATTATTTCCGCGATATTAAATGGGTTGGGAATACCATTTATCCGAGTGATTATCTTTCAGCAAGGCTCGGAATCAAAAAAGGAGACGTGTTCGACCAGAAATTATTAGATAAACGAACCAAAGATGACGAGGATGCTGTAAGCAGCGATTATTTAGATCATGGGTATTTATTCTTCAACCTTTCGCCAATGGAGACAAGGGTTGAAAACGACTCGATCGACTTTGAAATGCGCATCAGTGAAGGCCGTCAGGCTACCATTGATAAAATTATAATCTCGGGAAATACTAAAACCAACGAACATGTTGCCCGGCGTGAACTTCGCACCTTGCCTGGCGATTTGTTCGATAAATCAGCAATCATCCGAACTGTAAGAGAATTGTCACAGTTAGGACATTTTGATCCCGAAGCAATTGCTCCGGATGTGCGGCCTCATCCAGAAAACGGAACTGTTGATATTGAATATAAGCTTACCGAGAAGGCAAACGATCAGATTGAGCTTTCAGGAGGTTGGGGAGCCAATATGTTTGTGGGTACAATCGGTTTGAAATTCTCGAACTTCTCGGTTCGGAATATTTTGAACAAGGAAGCATGGAGACCATTGCCTACCGGCGACGGGCAGGCATTGAGCTTAAGAGCACAAACGAGTGGAAAATTCTATAAATCATATAGCTTCTCGTTTACTGAACCTTGGTTCGGAGGTAAAAAACCTAATTCATTCACCATCTCTTTCTCGCATTCGAAAGTAAACTACTCTGCCAACAATTCATACAGTAGTATGTACAACGATCCATACGGTTATGGTGGTTACGGTGGCTATGGTGGTTATGGTGGCTACGGCGGTTACGGTGGTTATTCGCCATATGGCTATGGATATTCACCATACGGTTATGGTTATGGTTACGGCTATGGTGGTTATGATTATGGAACAAATTATAATTACCAGGATCAATCTTCGAGCAATGACCAGATTCAGATTACTTCTGCAGTTGCTGTTGGTTATGGTTACCGCCTGAAATGGCCTGATGACTATTTTACCTTATATCACGAACTTTCGTTCCAGCATTATAAGCTGCAGAATATGGCTGGCTACTATTACTTCCTTAATGATGGAACAGGAACCGGAAATGGTGGGTTTAATAACTTCAGCTTCAAAACGGCCTTCGGTCGTAACTCAATGGACAATCCGTTGTATACCCGCCGTGGATCGAGTTTTACCTTCTCGCTTCAGTTAACTCCCCCTTATTCACTCCTGAACGGAATTGATTACAGTAAGGTTGGGTTGTCGGAACGTTACAAATGGATTGAATATCACAAATGGATGTTTAAAGGCGATTGGTATTCTCCACTTTCGAAAAATACAAACCTGGTTTTGCATACAAAATTTGAATACGGATTCCTTGGTCATTACAACAAATACCGCCAATCTCCATTCGAAGGGTTCCGCGTAGGGGGATCGGGTATGTCGGGATATAACCTATACGGAAGTGACATTGTTTCACTTCGCGGTTACAAGGATTACAGCTTAAGCAGCTCGCAGGGATCGAACATTTACAATAAACTGTCGATGGAACTCCGTTACCCGGTAATCCTGAAACCTTCGTCGACTATTTATTTGCTTGGATTCCTTGAAGCAGGTAATGCATGGAATAATTTCGACGATTATAATCCATTCAAGCTTCATCGTTCGGCTGGTGCCGGTGTTCGCATCTTCCTGCCAATGTTTGGTTTGATGGGCATCGACTGGGGATATGGATTTGATCAGGTTCCAGGACAAAGTGATGCTGCCGGAAGTCAGTTCCATTTTGTTATCGGACAACAATTCTAATAGTTTAAATTGGTCTGGATTTTGCTAAACCTCTTATGAAATAATTAAAAACAAACACCATGAGGAAATTAGTTGTTATCACAGGTATTTTATTGCTGGCAGCAGCAACCTCTTTCGCGCAGAAATTTGCATATGTTGATACAGAATATATTCTGGAAAATATACCATCATACAAAGCTGCACAGGAGCAATTAGATCAGCTTTCCGGTCAATACCAAAAAGAACTGGAATCGATGCATGCTGAAATTGAACAGATGTATAAAGATTTTCAATCGGAAAGTGTGTTGCTTTCTGACGAAATGAAACGTAAGCGTGAAGACGTGATTATCACAAAGGAAAAGGAATACAAAGAACTTCAGCGGAAATATTTTGGACGCGATGGCGATTTGTTCAAAAAGCGCCAGGGGTTAATTAAACCGATTCAGGAAGATATTGCAAATGCCATTCAGGAAATATCGACTGAAGGAAGCTATGCCGTAATTTTTGATAAGGCAAATGGTATCACCTTGATTTACACCAATCCAAAGTTTGATCTTTCGGATCAGGTTTTGACCAAACTTGGTTATAAAAATTAATATTCTATTTTTGTCACATAAAAATTAAATCTAGAAAAGTATGAAAAGTGTTTTCAAAATTTGTGTTTTAGGAATTCTGATGTTTTCGGCAAGCTTTGCCAAGGCCCAGGCTCCAAAATTTGGCCATATCGATTTGCAGGCCCTGATTCAAATTATGCCTGAAAGAGCAGATGCTGAAAAGAAATTTAATGCATTTCAAAAAGAACTTGAAGATGCACTTGGAACAATGCAAAAAGAAGCCCAGGCAAAATATGCTGAATATATTACAAAAAGAGATTCCCTGACAGAGACTGTAAGGAAAATGAAAGATGACGAATTGAATTCGATTTCAGAGCGCATTCAAACTTACCAGCAAAATGCACAGCAACAACTTCAGGCTAAACAGGCTGAATTACTGAAACCTGTTTTTGACAAGGCTGATAAAGCTGTTAAAGATGTAGGCGCTGAAAAAGGTCTGATTTATGTTTTCGATATGAGCGCAAGGGTAATCCTTTACAACTCTAAAGAAAGCGTTGATATTCTTCCGTTTGTTAAAACAAAATTAGGCATTCAGTAGTCGTGCCAATAAAATACAGGGAAAGCCATCTTATTTAAGATGGCTTTTTTAATTTTGTTAAAAATCTGCAACAAATGGCAAATCAGTACCAACCCATTGGGGTTTTCGATTCGGGTTACGGCGGGTTAACTATCCTGAAAGATTTTATCCAGGTGATGCCCGAATACGATTTTATATACCTGGGTGATAATGCCCGTGCACCATATGGTTCACGTTCGTTTGAAGTGGTTTACGAATATACTTTGCAGGCCGTAAATAAACTGTTTGATATGGGCTGTCAGTTGGTCATTTTAGCCTGTAATACAGCTTCGGCCAAGGCGCTGCGCAACATTCAGCAAAACGATTTACCTCACATCGACCCCAATCGCCGGGTTTTAGGCGTTATAAGGCCCGCAGTCGAGGCAATCGGTGATTTTACTCGAAACGGTCATGTAGGCATACTGGGGACCTCCGGAACCGTTCTTTCCAACTCGTACCCGATTGAACTCGAAAAATGGTCAGAAGGTAAAGTTGTAAAAACAACGCAGGAAGCCTGTCCAATTTGGGTGCCTTTGGTTGAGAATAACGAAATAGATACTCCCGGTACTGAATATTTTGTGTCAAAGAATATTCGTAATCTTCTGAACGCAGATCCGGAAATTGATTCAGTTATTCTGGCATGTACACATTATCCGCTCTTATTGCCAGTTATCCAGAGATTTATACCCGAAAGTGTGAGATTATTGGAACAAGGGAAAGTAGTAAGTAGTAAATTACTCGAGTATTTGAGTCGTCATCCCGACATGGATATCAGGTGTTCAAAATTGGGAACAGTAAAATATTATACAACCGAAAATGTAGAGATTTTCGAGAGAAATGCGGCGACATTTATTAATCGCACAGTAAAATGTGAAAAAGTGGTTTTGAAGTAGTTTTACAAGCCGTTTACCGCCAGAAATTAATTATCTCCGCTAAGTATTTTGTTGTATTCAAGGTCTTGCTTAATGCTCTTGATGAGATATTCTTTACACTTAAACTTACGCTTTTTGGCGTATTTTTCACTCTTAAATCCCATAATCTGGGCAATATTCTTAAGTGGTACTTTATCGAAGTACAATTGTAAAACCTTTTGGCAATCCTTGCCTAAATTCGTGAAATGCTTTTGGTATAACCGGTATCGTTCATTAAGGTCAACAACTTTCTCGAGTCCGTCGTCATAAATATCTTCACTATATTCATGATTGTCTTTAATTTTTTCTTTTTCAATTTTTCTCTTGTCAAGTTGTTTTAACCACAGGAAGCGACAAACAGAATATAAATAGGTTTCGAAAGAGCAGTCTAACACCAGTTCATTGGCTTTAAGTTTACGGTAGATAATTATAATTGCTTCCTGGAAAACATCATTGGCATCATCATCATCTCCGCTGTTTTTTTTGATGAAAAAATTAATCTTTGAATAGAAATTCCTGTAGATATATTGCAGCACAATAGTATCATTCCTGCGAATTCCATTTAATAGGTCAAGGTTTGAATAATCAATCATCGCAAAAGATTAAATTTTTGAAGATGAACTGTCGTTAAAAGTTACAGTAAATACATCCGGTTTAAAAATCACTATAAATTGTTGAAAATGCAAATGTTTTTGTCCTATTTTCAATCAAAATGTTTATGAATAATAAATTGCCGGCAGAATATTTGGTGTTAAAACACATCGCCAGAAGCTTGAATTTGCCTGCCGATCACCCTGTTTTGGCCTTATTATTTTGACAGGTTACGTTAAAAACATCATTTTAGTTATTGTATTGTTGCGCATTGTCTGTAATTGGAGACAAGGCTCGGTAAGACCAAGTTTGCGTTTTTGCGGAAAGATTGCCGGGTTATGGTTTTGAGGATATTTCCGAAGGTTCAAAAGTCTTTTGCAATGCGGTTTTCAGGATGTTATAAAAATAAAAAGGTAGAACCTCTGTTCTACCTTTCCTCTCTTAAACTAACTAACCTAACTAAACCTAAACTTATGAAAAAAATGTACTACAAATGTATGGGTCAGAGTTCTAAAATTGTGAAAAGAATTGTTAAATGATGTTAAAGTTATTGTTTGCTGTAAATCAGCTAAATGTTACTGAGCAACAAACCGGTAAGTGATAGTGCCTCGCTGGATAGCGGGTGCCTTTGAGTCGGCATTAAAAACAGTTCGTTCAGCAGCCTGTGTGGCATACACTGGTAACATTGGGTCGCTGATATTGCCAGCAGATCTGGCTTCGGCTTTAATAACTTTTCCCGACCGGTCAACCTGAATGTCGATAGTAATTAGTCCGCCGCTTTTTGCCAAAAAAACCGGGATAGGCAGCCTAACATGGAACCTGTTTTCGAGGTAATAGTGAATATTGCTTTTCCCCGAATAAATTGTGTTCTTTATCGAATCCGGATCCTGCCCTTCGGTAACAGCCTCGGGCATTGCAAACTGTTTGGTTTGTGGTACTTTTTTCGAGAGTTGTTTGTTTACCCGGTCCACCATTTTTTCAGCATCTTCAATGTCGCGCTGGTAGCTCTTGTCAAAAAATTTATCGTTCTTCATGGCGTCATTAACACCATGGTTCGTTCCCATATTCTGGCTGCTTCTGCTTTTGCTGTTTTCGTTTGAGGCATTATCCTGTTTCTTGTCAGGTTCCGGAATATCTTTGGTTTCGGGTGGCGGAACAACAAAATCGAGTAAAATAACTTCTTCTTTTTCGTTTTTGATCTTGAAGTTTAATTCAGAAACCCAAAAGCCAGTAACCAGCAAGATGTGGAAAATCAGGGTTCCCATAACCCCGTATATATTTTTCTTATATAATTCTTTTAAGTTCAGCATTTCGACGCAAATTTAATAAAATAGACTATCGGGCTCGATTTTGATTTATAAAATCGCTGAATGGTTTGTATAAATTGGCTTTTCTGAAATATTTAAATTCTCAGTAAAGTATGGAAATAAAGAATTGACCGGAAGCGTTGTTCTTTTAAGTTGAATATTTTATTGCCTGAAGATATCCTTGCCAAACATCTTGTTAAGGGAAGGAATCTTTTTTCTGTGCAAACTTTTTGTAATTATTTGAATACTTTTAGATTTTGGAATTGGATTGGATGTGTCATGAAAATTTTTTGCCTTACACTTATGTTGCTTTCTTGTCTATCCCTGACAGGGAAAGAAACTGTTATGCAAAAAAGTGACTCATTGGGTCTTGTTCCGTCAAATAAGTCAAGTGCTTTATTTTACGACAGTTTAGCCATTAAGGCCTCGCGCCATAAAGTAACCAGATGGTTGTATGGAACAATGATTTGCTCTGCCGGCGATTCTGGTGTCAGTAAAGATCTGCAGTCGTACGAGTATTACAAAGGGTATAGAAATAGTACAATTGCATCAGTTTCGATACGATCGCTTAAGGTTTTTGGACCAACGTTTGACGATACTGCCAGAACAACCCAAATATGGATTGAAAAAGCAGCAAATACCTTGCATTCAAGCTCAAATCTGTATGTTATTCAAAAAAACCTTTGGTTTAAGGAAGGACAATCACTGGACCCCGATCTGATGATGGATAATGAGCGGCTTTTACGAAGTTTACCATACCTGAAAGACGTTAGAATAATAATTACACCGCGAACACTTTCTCCCAACCTTGTCGATGTTCTGGTGCTAACTCAGGACGTATTTTCATTTGGGATAACCGGAGGTATAGGAAGCATCAACAAGGGCGAAGTTGGAGTATATGATAAAAATATCTTAGGTGTAGGTCATGAAATTGGAACAACGATCGTAGGACATGCAGATATGAAGCCACATATTGGTTTTGAAACCTATTACTCGGTGAATAATATCATGGGCCGATTTATCAATTTCTCGGCTGGTTATGCCAATACATATCTTCGTGAAGGCTTTTTTGTTTCACTTGATCGTGACTTTCTTCGTCCTCAGTCAGTTTATGCCGGCGGATTATCTGTTTTCAGAAGTTTCAGGTCCGACCGGATTGGACTGAGCGATCGGGTAATAAGCGAGACGTTGTTAAATTATCTCTACCTCGATGGTTGGTATGGTCGTCGGTTAAAGCTTGGAGTTAATCCGAATGACAGCCGTTTCCAGATGACTCTGGCTGGCCGGGTCAGATATTCGCATTTTTATGAGCGGCCACTGCCAGATGCCAATAGCAAGCAGTATTTCGCCAACAGCACATTGTATTTGGGAGGTTTAAGCTTTTCGCATCGGTCGTACGTTCGCGATTACCTGGTTTATAGCTATGGAATTACTGAGGATATTCCTAAAGGTTATTTGTACGAATTGGTTTTTGGTTTGGATCACAACGAATTTAAAGACCGCGGATATGGTCACGTTTTTTTATCGAGCGGTAATTTGTTTAAAAACAGCCCATTTTATTTGTACACATCGCTTGGTGTCGGAAGTTACTTTACCCGTTCGTATCTGGAGCAGGGTATTATTGATCTGAAAGTTGATTTTATTTCACGACTGTTCAACATTTGTAATGTAAAATCCAGGCAGTTCATCAAGCTGAATTATACTTTCGGAATAAACCGGTTCGATATTGAGAACCTGCGATTGCTTAACAATTACGGAATCAGGGGCTTTGGAAGCGAAATCGGGATCGGGAAACAACGGTTGAGCTTGAATATCGAAAATGTAATGTTTCAGAAAAGATCGATCTTGAATTTTCAATCGGCCTTTTTCTCGTTTATCGACCTTGGTCTGGTGGGCCCGTCGAACCAATCAATTTTTACCCAGAAATATTATGCCGGGGTGGGAGTCGGTCTGCGCATCCGAAACGAAAACCTTGTTTTTAAAACCATCCAGTTGCGGTTGGCTTTTTATCCCAACCATCCAAGCGACGTGTCGCCATTTGGGTTTGTGCTCGACGGTGTTTCAAAAACAAGGTTCTATACCTTCCAGCCACGCGGGCCTGAGCCTTTGCGTTTCGAATAATCTAGTTTTACAGGTTATCAAGGAAATAATTGCTGATTTTCTCCATCAGATGTACCCGATCAATTCCGCGAACATTATGCTCGTGTGTTGGGTAAACAAAAAAGTCAAGCTGCTTATCCTGATCGATACATTTTTTCAGGAATTGCATGCTGTGCTGCATAACTACGGTTGGGTCCTGAACACCATGAATAATCATTAGTTTCCCGTTAAGCCGGTCAATATAGTTCAGCATATTTGCATTTTTATATCCATCCGGATTTTCCTGAGGTGTATCCATATATCGTTCGCCGTACATCACTTCATACAAACTCCAGTCAATAACCGGCCCTCCGGCAACTGCTACTTTAAAAGTTTCAGGATGTTTGAGTTTCAGGTTTAAGGTCATAAATCCGCCGTAGCTCCAGCCATGCACGCCAATCCGGTTGACATCGACATAAGGAAGCGATTTAAGGTAATCGATTCCGCACATTTGGTCGGCAGTTTCTGTAACTCCTAAGTTTCGGTGAATAACATTTTCGAATTTCTGGCCGCGGTTTGCCGATCCGCGGCTATCAACAGTAAACGCGATATATCCTTTCGACGCCATATAATATTGCCACCAGCGGGCTTCGTTCAGCCACGTTTTATTGACAAGTTGCGCATGCGGGCCGCCATACACATAAACAATTACCGGGTATTTCTTTGCCGGATCAAAATTGTTGGGTTTAATCATCCGGCAGTACAAATCGGTTGTGCCGTCGGATGCTTTGATAGTTAACACAGTGTTTTCTCCTAAGTCGTAATCTTTAAGGGTATTTTCGGCTGTAAAAATGGTTTGCCGTGTATTCTTTTTTACCGAAATCAGGTCGAGTTTCCCCGGGATTTCTGTGCTGGTCCAGGTGTCGGCAATGTTTTGCCTGTCGGGCGACAAAATACACGAGTGAGTACCTGAATCAACAGTCAGTTTATCCGTTTTTCCTGAACGAAGATTAATGCGGTAAAATTGGCGTTCAATCGGACTTTCTTTGGTGGCCTCAAAAAACATATTTTCTTCTTTAGCATCGAAACCCGATAATTCGGTTACTTCCCATTCGCCTTTAGTTATTTGAGACACAATTCCATCTTTCACAGAGCACAAGTAAACGTGGTTCCAACCATCTTTTCGGCTTTGATAGTAGAATTTCTGAGAATCAGTCTTCGAGAATAGTATTGGGTGAAGAGGTTCCACATATTTTTCATCCTGATCTTCCAATACTGTTTTGATGAATTCGCCGGTCGAAGCATCATACTGGTTCAGCTTCATATGGTTTTGCTTCCGGTTAAGTTCCTGAATGAAAATGCTTTTTTCGTCAGGACTCCAGCTGATGTTAGTCAGATAATGATCGAGAGGTTCTCCCGTTTTCATGAATACTATTTGCTTTGTTCCCGGATTATAAACACCCAGCTTTACCTGGTGGCTGGTCATTCCGGCCATGGGATATTTGATATCAACTAATTCGGCTTCTCTTGCCATATAGTCAACCAGCGGATAATCACCAACCATAGTTTCGTCCATACGGTAAAATGCCAGTTTTGCGCCTGAGGGCGACCAGAATGTTCCTTTTTCGATACCAAATTCGTTGCGGTGAACAGTTCCGCCATTTAAAATGAATTTTTCCTTATCAGTTGTAATCTGCTGAATTCCTGATTTTCCGGTTATAAAAAGGTTATTCTTTATTGTAAAAGCTAGATTCAGATTCGAGGTGCAAAAATCGAAGTTTTCAGTATCTTCAGGATAATTGAAGCTCTGGCTTACCTTTTTGGTATTTAAGTCGAAAATCACAATCCAGTTATTCGTTTTAAACCAAACTTGTGATGAATTAATAAACGAAAACTCAGGAAAATGTTTGGCGGTGGTCAATCCTTCTGATTTCAATGCGGCATTTAGATCCGATAACGGGAGAATCGCTGTTCGGTTTGCTTTTTGTATTTCAAGTTGATAAAGTACCGAATCTTCGACCATCACCAAATGGTCCGAGTCTCTCCATTTTATTTGTGTCGGCATTTTTGGTTTCAGGTAGCTGCTTTGCCCCAGGGTGGCGTCTTCCAGACTTATAGGTTTTTGCGCATTAAGGCCAGAAATGCTAAAAAAGAGAATCAGAAAAATTGCAAAGTGTCTCATAAATTTTGTTGGAATGTGTTATTTGTCACCGGAAAACCTCTCAATGACAAATAACCAGTGACTTTTGTTGCCGCAAATGTAACCTGAAAAATAATCCGTAAAAAGCCTGATTAACTGAATAAACTCATAATTTCGTCTTCATTAATCACATCGAGCGGATTGTTCGAGCTGATGAATTTCTCGGCAAGTGCCGATTTTTTCGATTTCAGGATCTGTATTTTTTCCTCAATCGAATCTTCGGTGATAAACCGGTAAACAAAAACTTTTTTATCCTGACCAATGCGGTGGGCGCGGTTGATGGCCTGATTTTCTGCCGCAGGATTCCACCAGGGG
>JAJZSZ010000329.1 GCA_021849365.1 Bacteroidota bacterium
ATGTAACCGTTCAGGCTAAACCTTAAAAGAACCGATCATGCAACTTAAATATTACAGTATATTGCTTTTAATTTCACTGGCACTGGGGTTTATGGCGTGTCAGGAAGAAGAATATTCGATACCTGCTGCAGGTACCGAATTACAGAACGACTGTATTAAACGGTCGCTGGGACCTAATGTTGTTGGGCTAAACATTGAATTTGCCTATGCAATGGCACTACCGAAAGACAAGGGGAAACTTGTTTCGGCTCAGGTCGAAGCATCAATCGCCGGAGCTTCAGGAACCTATCTTGAAAACCGTTCATTTTACACCAATAACAGCGGTATCGACGTTGGCATTACCGTAGGAAATCCATCGGTTACCAATGGTAAAGTCACTGAAGTTTCTTTTTCTAAAGACACCTGTGCATCAACTTTACGCTACTTCTACTCTATTCCTGAAGAAGCGCGCGGAAAAGAAGTTTCGTTTAAATTTTCGGCAAAAGACAGCAATGGCAAAACCGTATCGTATGACATGGGTCCATACACCGTTGCCAAAATGGATATGAAACTTGATATGGTGCTGAGCGACAATAACAACATGTACCTTTCTATTGCCGACATGGCTGTAATGAATGCAGCAACGGCTGCTGCCAGTCCTGACAAAGTTGATTTAGTGTACCTGTATCGTGCTTTGACCGGGGTAAACTTTGCCCACGCTTTGGTTTCGCCTGCTTCGGATGCCGAATATTTGCAAGGTGCAACTTTGCCGTCAGGTGCTAAAAACAATACTCCTTTGTGGAAAGTATATGGTTTGCGCGATCAGCAGCTGGCTCGTCTTCAATACGGTATTTATATTGATGATCCGGATTTCCCTAAAATGGATTTCACAGGTGCACCAAACTATGCCATCAATATGAAGGCTGAATATGGTGCATGGGTCGAAACCGCCGATGGTAAATACCGTGCTTACATTTTTGTAAACAAGGTTGACAATACTAAAAAGGAAATGACCGTAAGCATCAAGCGTTACACAATGAAGTAACCTGATGTATAATAAAGAGTTATTGTGCTTCGGAAACGGGCGCGATAACTCTTTTTCTTTCCTGATTTGGCGGCAGTTGTGGAGCAATCATCAGCAATTCGCGTTGCCTTTGCCAAATATCAATGGCCGCGTTGCCGGCCTCATACCAAAAAACTCAAATTTCATTTTTTTTATAGTCCAATCCCGTCCCGAATCGCAAGGTCCGGGGCGGGAATCTGGAAATACCGAATAAGTTTAGTTTTGACTTTACTGCACCCCGTCTGCGCAAAATTCCCGAAAAACGGATTTTATAACCTCAAAATTTAAAGCTCGTTACACCTAAACCAACAAAACCGATAGCCATGTCCGGAAAATTAAATACCCTTATTTCGTTGCTACTCACTGTCTTCCTTTTTTCAGCAACGTCTTTGCCGGCTCAAAAATTTGTCCATCCCGGAATCGACCAAACTACCGCCGACCTCGAATACATGAAAAAACAGGTTCTTGCCGGAGAACAACCCTGGAAAGGTGCTTTCGAGCGACTTAAAACCTCTACTAATCTTCAGTTTGAAGTAAAACCATTTGCACATGTGGTACGGGGTCCATATGGCAAACCAAACATTGGAGGCGACGATTTATCGAAAGGTTCAAACATGGCTTACGACTGCGCGCTGATGTGGTACATCACCAACGATAAAGCCTACGCCCAGAAAGCCATTGAAATTATTAATGCCTGGACACCGGTACTTTGGGATTTCGACTATAACGACGCCAAATTGTTGGCGGGCTGGACAGGCCACATGCTTTGCAATGCCGCCGAAATATTGAAATACACCAATTCGGGCTGGCAACAGAAAGACATTGACCGCTTCAACGAAATGCTGATGACGGTTTATTACCCGCTGATGCGGTTCTACTACCCTACTGCCAACGGGAACTGGGATGGCGCCATCATTCATTCCATTCTGGCCATTGCCATTTTTACCGATAACCGAGAAATGTTCAACAATGGCATCGATCATTTTTTACATGCACCGGTCAACGGAAGCATTTTCAAATACATTTACCCGAGCGGACAATGTCAGGAATCGATGCGCGACCAGGCGCACGTGCAACTCGGTTTGGGGGAATTTACCGGAGCCGCTAAAGTTGCCTACACTCAAGGCGTCGATCTATTCTCGATTGCTGATAACCGCATAGCTCTTGGCTATGAATACACGACCCAATTTTTACTGGGTAAAACCCCGCATTGCTACGGAAAAATCTCTGACCGGGCCAAAAACCTGCGCGACGATTACGAATATGTTTACCGCCACTATACCGCAATGGGCATCGACATGCCATACACCAAACAGGCCGCTGATTCAGTTCGGACAAAAGCCAGCCGCAGTGTGCTGACTGCTTTCCGCGCTCCTTCGGCAAAACAGGTACAAAAACAGGAGGCGCCAAAACCTTCGCCGATAGCCTATCCGGCCGGTGCGATGGAAAAAGCAATAACAAAATTACCTGTAAACGCCGTCGTGGTAAAACCCGGAGAATCAATTCAGGAAGCTTTGGACAAAGCCGCTCCACAAAATGGCTGGGTGTTAGCGAGTGCTGGTCTGCACAAATTACCAACAACCCTGAAAATCCCTTCCGGAGTAACACTTTCCGGTGAAGGATTGTCAACGGTTCTTTTCCTCGATCCATCTTCCGGAGTGCGTGATGCCATTGTTAACGCTACCGACGACTTACACGATGTAACTCTTTGCGACCTCGTTGTTGAAGGCGCCAACGATCCCGAGCCGGGAAGCGACCCGAATAGCCGCCGTTCGTATCGAAGTGGCGGAAACCGTGGTGGGATTATCTTTTTAGGTCAGCACGAAGGCCAAATGCAAAATATAACCCTGAAAAATGTGACCGTTAGAAACTGCACTTATAACGGCGTTTTCATCAGCGGAGCCAAAAATCTGAATATCCAGTGTTGCGACTTCAACGAAAACGGCGCCAGCGTGGTTCCGGGGCCGCGGCTTCAGCATAACTTACTGTTGACACACTGCTCAAACATCAGCATAAATGATAGCCGGATGGATACTTCGCCACACGGTTGCGGAATAGCCTTTACCAACTGTACCGATGCATCGGTTACCAATTGCGAACTGGCACGCAACGCCTGGTTTGGTTTGCTGGTTACCGAAAGCAAAAATATCGGAATTTCAGGAAACCTTCTGGAAGCCAACGACCGCAGCGGAATCATGATTCAGTATTTATATAACGGTTCCGAGAATATCACTGTCGCCAAAAACCTGATTCACTTCAACAGCATTTGCGGAGTAGAATCTTATGCGGCAAAAAACATCAAGGTTTCTGAAAATAAATATGCCGGAAACGGGGCCGACCAAAAGTTGAACGAAAAAATCAGTCCGGAGAAAACGATTATTATGAACTAGCTCAAGATGACGACAAAAAAAATACTGATTTTAAGCGTTTTAATTTCAATATCTTGTTTCGGGATGCTGCGTGCACAAAATCCCAAAGCTAAC
The DNA here is from genome assembly GCA_021849365.1 of Bacteroidota bacterium. Lineage (GTDB taxonomy): Bacteria > Bacteroidota > Bacteroidia > Bacteroidales > Prolixibacteraceae > Aquipluma. The sequence goes on from JAJZSZ010000329.1 coordinate 3,526, forward strand.
GGATATAAAGGAATCTGGTTTACCCTGGGGCAGTTTTCCGAATATGGCGACAAATACTCTGGCGGGCTGGGAACTTATACGGCCAACCACATACCAATGGCCATTTATTCTCAGGAAGTTAAAAAGACCTTCTTTACCTATGGCGGAACAACGGCTAAAGACGAAAAGCATTTGCTGATCATGGTTTCGTACTACGACCATCAAAAGGGCATAGTGCCAAAACCGGTGATCGTTTACGACAAAGTTGGGGTGAACGATCCTCACGACAATGCCTCCATTTCGCTTGACAACAAAGGCTTTCTCTGGGTATTTGTATCAGGAAGAAACACAACTCGGCCAGGATTCATTTTCAAAAGCAAAAGCCCCTACTCCATCGAATCGTTCGAACTGATTCGCGAAGGTGAAATGACCTACCCGCAACCCTGGTGGATGGATGGCAAAGGATTTCTGTATATGTTTACGAAATACACCAAAGGTCGCGAGCTCTATTGGTCCACTAGTACCGACGGTAAAACATGGGCTCCGGATCAGAAACTGGCCGGAATGGGCGGTCATTACCAGCTTACCAATGTCTGGAAAAACAAGCTGATATCGGTGTTCAACTATCATCCGGGTGGCGACGTGAACAAGCGCACAAACGTTTATCTGGCTCAAACCGAAGATTACGGCAAAACATGGAAAACCATTGATGGCCAGATACTGAAAACACCCTTATCAGATACACATTGCCCGGCATTGGTGCGGAATTACGAAGCCGAGAAGAAACTGGTTTACCTCAATGACCTGAACTTCGATTCCGAAGGAAATCCTATCATTCTGGCAGTTGTCAGCAACGATCATGCCCCCGGTCCGAAAGGCGATCCGCGCGAATGGACGATCATGCACTGGAAGAACGGGCAGTGGAATTATCACAAAGTTTGCAACTCGACACACAATTACGACATGGGTTCATTGTACGTAGAAGGTAACATTTGGCGAATTGTTGGCCCAACAGAAGCCGGACCTCAAAAATTAGGAACGGGTGGTGAAATGGCCATTTGGGAAAGCACCGACGAAGGAAAAACGTGGACGAAACCCCGAAATATAACACAGAAGAGCGAGCGAAATCATTCGTACGCCCGCCGACCACTCCATGCCAATAAAGACTTTTATGCTTTCTGGGCCGACGGAAACGCCGACCAATTCTCTGAATCAAAATTATATTTCTGCAATCACAACGGCGATCAGGTTTGGGTATTACCCTATGATATGACCAGCGATTTTGCAAAACCTGAACGAGTAAAATAGAACCTTAAACTAACAACTAATACACTATGAAAAAGCTAACATTGCTAATTCTAAACCTCGTTTTTTGTCTGAGTGTTTTTTCACAGTCTCAAAACCTGCTGAGTGGTAAATTCAGTAAAGAAGAATTGTCGAAAATATTAATTGCGCCCGACAAATGGGTACCGTTCCCAAAAATTGACGACCGCGCTGGTTGGGCCAAAGCCGATCAGGAAATGATGAAAGCTTATATTAAAACGGCCGAAACTTACCTGAATTACGAATGGCCGGGCATTCCGGCAACCAAATCGCTGCTCATCGAACGCACTGGCGACAGAGATGAGTATCAAACCATCAGTTTCAAAAAGCGCGAAGTATTGGGAACTTTATTGTTGGCCGAAATCGCTGAAAACAAAGGGCGTTTCATTGACCAAATTATAAACGGAGTCTGGTCAATATGCGAAGAATCGTTCTGGGGAGTACCTGCCCATCTTCCAGATCGGA
>JAJZSZ010000019.1 GCA_021849365.1 Bacteroidota bacterium
CAACCCGTCGCTCGTGACGAACATTTTCAAGGGTACACGAGGTAAGCAACTTAATTCCGGCACGGTTGCGAACCAAATTAACAGCACTAAGCGCTTCGGCTTCATCGCCTCCCATTTCCAGATTGGCTTCGGCAAGGTTCAGGTATATTTCGGCTAAGCGGAAAACTGGCCAGGGAGTTTCGGATTTTCCCATATTAACATCAGCCAATGTTTCGTCGAAAAACTTCTTTTGGTAAAACCCTGTTTTCGAGGCATCACCAGCATCCGATCCTCCATCCTTACCGGTTGTTGTATATGTTTTCCCGTTTATTACAACCGAATTTCCACTTCCGCCGGGCTGGCTGGCAGCAACATAGCGATCTTTATCCGTAGCAATTACACCCCTGATCCATTCGATATTGGAACCTTTACATGGCGATCCGGGCAAATATACCGATGCAAAAAGACGAGGGTCTTTGTTGGCAAAAATTTCGTATGGGTTTGAAAATCTTCGCAAGGAGCCATCCGAATTTGTGAGTACCAAATTGCCTTTGCTTCCGTCAGTATATTCATAAGTCTCAACCATTTCCAGGGTTGGTGCAACACCACATCCCCAGCCGCCCTGGCGATACGAGAACGGAGCATTCCGCTTGTCCCAGTCGTGACCTTTTCCTCCTGAAACATCAAATTGTTTCTGAAAGATATATTCACCATTCTCGCCATCAGTTGTTTTCGTAAAAATATCGCAATAATTTTTAGCCTTATCGGTGTCTTTGCTGTAAAGTGAATATGCTTTCAAATCAATCAAAGCCTTTGAGGCAGTTGCCGAAGCCTGGAAAAAGCGTTTTGCTTCAGACGAAGGAATACCAACAATACCATCCAATTGAACTTTGCCGTATTTTGCAATTGAACCGGCATAAAGCGCTGCCCTTGAACAAAGAGCTAAAGCAGCGCCTTTCGTCGCCCTGTATTTTGCTGTGGCCTCGCGGGTTGCCGGAATATTGGGGGCAATTTCATTGCATTCGGTTACAATAAAATCATATATCTCAACTTCTTTATTGCGTTTAACCATCAGGTCGTCGAGCTTACCGTTAGTATATTCCTGTGGCGAAGTAAGCAAAGGTACTCCTCCGTAGCGCTTTACCAGTTCGAAATAATGCATGGCTCTGAGAAATCGCACTTCGGCCATTAAAAGCTTTTTGTTGTCGTCCTGCAAAACGGTTGATTCCTGAAGTTGCTGAATTACTGTGTTGCAATTTCTGATTTGTTTGTACATATCAGTAAAAGTCAGCTCAAACAAATAATCGCCATAAGTGTATGAAGCGTTTCCGTTGTCAAACATCGGGTCTTTCTGAAACGATCCTTGTCCTTCATCCGAAAGGGTCGTTGGGTTCATTAAGCGCCAGGCTTCCTGGTACCAGTAATTAAAATCGTTGAGCCGGAGTCCATCGTACAGGTTAACCATCACACCATCAATCAATGCAGGATCCTGCCATACCTTTTCAGAAGTAATAATATCGAAGGTCTCCTTTTCCAAATAATCGCTGCACGACCAGAGACTCACCACTGTTAATGCTATATATAAACGACTTATTAGTTTCATTTTCATAAATTTTAAAATTAGAATGTTAAGTTTATCCCAACATTGAACGTTTTCATCTGAGGATAATAACGCAAACTCGAATCGTTGTTTTCAGGGTCCATATACTTCATGATTCCCTTGTTGCTGGTAAACGTTAGTGTATTTAAGCTATTGAGATAAATACGCACATTATCAAAACCTGCTTTATTTATCCATTTTGACGGAAGTGTATAGCCTATTTCTACTGTTTTCAAGCGTAAGTAGTTGGAATTGTGCAAAGTCCAGGTGCTCTGAGCCCTGTTAGCCGAAAATCCGGTGGGGCGCAAGGCAGGCATCTCGCCCGGAATCCATGCGCTATTCATGTCGGTAGGATCAGCCCTATGCCAGCGATCCATCCAAAGGGTGATACCATTTCCAAGTCCTTGCTGAATAAACGGATCGAGGAAATCGCCGCCAACAAACACATCGTGCCCGGCTGCTCCCTGGAAAAACAGGGTCACATCAAATCCCTTGTATTCGCAATTCAGGTTTAATCCGTAATAAATACGTGGTGTAGATCCATATCCTATTGGCTGATCGTCTTTTCCATCAATCAGTCCGTCGTTGTTAACGTCTTTATATTTTATATCACCGGGGAGCAATGATTTGTTCCCATTGTTATCCTGAATAGGTGAACTCAAAATATCGGCAAACGATTGAAACTGGCCAAGAGCAATCTTTCCCCAGCTTATCGACTGAAACCGATCGTTGGTATTGTTTTTCCAGTTATCGTACATGTTTGAAGATGCAGCACGCTCAACATATCCATAAGAGACACGTGTTGTTGAAAGGTTCGCTTTTGCACTGTAAGTAAATTCGCCAATTTTGTTCCGGTGACTAAATACAATCTCAAAGCCTTTGGTATTATCCGAGTTCAGATTCTCCTGAGGTAAGCTTTGTCCGAAAGTAGTAGGCAAAGTTAATTGGCGGGTAGCAAGTAATCCATCGCGTTTCCGGTAAAAGTAATCGAACTCAACTCCCAGTAACCCTTTCCAGGCCGACAATTCAAACCCAACATTTGCAGTGGTCGATTCATACCAGGTCAGCCCCGTATTTGGCATTCCTTTGTCAACAGCACCATTCGATACTCCCGATGATCCAAGAATGTACGAACCTGTTGGATAGGTATATCCTGAAAGGTATTGGAAAGCACTAAAATCGCCTTCATCTCCAACTTTACCATACGATCCTCTGATTTTAAAATTCTCGACATAAGGTAATGCCAACTTAAAGAACGGCTCTTCAGACATTCGCCATCCCAATGAAACCGCAGGGAAAAAACCCCAGCGTTTATCCGGGTCAAATTTGTAGGAACCGTCGTACCTAAAACTTACTTCAGCCAGGTACTTGCTTGCATAAGCATAATTTAAGCGTCCGACCAACCCCGAATGAGCAGATTCAGAAGCACTTCCGCCATTATTTTTATTGATATTATCTCCAGCATTTATCTGGTCGATTGCACTAACGGTAAACTGACGATAGGCCTTTACCCAGTCTTTTCTGTCGTTATACATTTCCCACAAAAGCAATCCGCTCACATTGTGGTTGCCAAACTTATTGTCATAATTCAATGAATATTGTTGTGTTGGCTTAAAATAGTTTTCTGAGTTGGTTGTTAATTCAGAAATACTGTGGTTTGCCTGAATTACATATTGGTTGTTCGAAGGGTTGAAGTTATATTCTTTATAAGCTTTGTACCATTGGCGTGTATAATTGTTGTTATAGTCGTAGCCAAGCAGTGCTTTTGCCGACAAACCTTTAACCCAAGGCAGTTTCCAGTTAAAAATCACCGTTCCGTTAAATTCGCGCCGGTCGCGCCGATCGTATCCAACCTGATCAATTTTCGACAAATGTACCGGATTTCCCTTGTCTCCGGGGTTTTGCCAGTACGACTCATTGTTATTGGCATAAATAGAATAGATTGGCCGAGCCATTTGAATACTTCTGGAGAGCGGGTCGGCTTCATAAGGTTTGTTCCTGGTATCAAGAAGCCCGCTTAACTGAAGCTCAACATTTAAATCATTCGTAATTTGCGCGCTGATGTTCGAGCGAACGTTGTATTTTTTGTAGGTGTAATCGTCCGAGCGGTACATCCCGTCCTGGTCGGTCGATGCAAAAGAAAAATAATACTTCACTTTCTCAGTACCGCCAGACACGTTAACGTGATGAAATTGTTGAGGGCTTAAATTACGAACGACTTCACTCCACCAGTCGGTAGTGCCAATTCCGGCTTTAAAATTCGCCAACTGTTCTTCAGAATATGGTGCATTTACACCAACATTTTGCTGGGCCTCGTTATAGAGCATAGCATATTCGTACCCATTTAAAAGTTCGGGATAACGGGTTACCTTCTGAAGACCCCAATAACCTGAGTAATTAATTTTGGGCTTACTGATAGTTCCTTTTTTGGTAGTTATCAGGATAACACCATTGGCTCCTTTAAACCCGTAAACCGCAGCTGAAGCATCTTTCAGCACACTCACTGATTCAATATCATTGGCATCAATCTGCCTGAAATCGCGCTCAATTCCATCAACAATAACCAATGGATTTCCGAAACCCCGAATATCAATCGAGGCAGCATCGTCGCCAGGTGCTCCACTTCGCTGAACAGCTCTTAAGCCAGGTAATTTACCTGCCAAAGTATTGGTAACGTTTGCGGTTTTGATGCTTAAAATACTTTCAGAATTTATTGATGCAACCGAACCTGTAACCGACCCTTTTTTCTGGACACCGTACCCAATGGCAACAACTTCTTCAATACCAATAGTTTCGTCTTCCAACTCAACATTGATCGAAGTTTTGCCATCCACTCTTATCTCCTTGGTTTTCATCCCAACAAACGAGAATACCAAAACCGCATCGTCGGTTACTTTAGAAATATTATAATTTCCGTCAACATCAGTGATTACTCCCGTTGTTGTCCCTTTCAAAACTACCGATACCCCGGGAAGCGGTCCTCCGGCAGCATCAGTCACCTTACCCGAAACCGATTTTTGTTGCTGCGGTCCTTCGCCCGAAAACCGGCTTGCCCCGCCTGCTTTCTCGATCAGGATAAGTTTGTTATCCATTTCCTTAAACGAATAAGGCGTTCCTTCGAGCGCAATCGAAAGAATTTTTCCAACAGTTTTTTCGGCGACATCAATCGAAATCCGCTGATTGACATCTACTTCATCGTTATTATAGAAAAAACGATAGTTACTGTTTTTTTCAATTTGTGTAAATAGCTCCTGAAGGGTCGAATTCTTCAAATTAATGCTCATGGCAGTGTTTTGCGACCAAACGGTGGCGCTTAGGTTTAATGTAAAAACCAAGGTTAGAATACAGATTAGTCTCATAATCAATAAATACCTTTTCAACCATCTATTCCGCTGAACAGACAGGTCAATTCGATTTAATTTCATAAATTTAGACGCTTTAAAAGTTAAACTTCGGTTTAATAATTACTGGAGGGAGGTGTTGGTAGCACTTCCCTTTTTCATTTTTAATCACAGATTACAACATTGAATTATTTATTATTTTGTGAGTTAATGATTACTTTATTTCCCTGGATCGAACACTCCACGTAGTTGGAACGATCAAAATATGTTATGGCCTCAAGAATGCTCTCGCGGCTTAAAACTCCGGTAAATCTTCGATTTTTCACCTGCTCGTCGCCAAACACAATGTCCACGTCAAACCAGCGCTCAAGCCTTGGTTTCAGCTCGGCCAACGATTCATTCCTGAAAACAAACCGGCCATCTTTCCAATCGGTGTCAACAGTTGTGTCGGCCACCTTCTGCACAGTCATCTTTTTACTTTCCTTGCTGAAAATAATCCGCTGATCGGGAACCATAGTTTCTTGCTGATGATCACTCGAAATTTTAATACGGCCTTCAACCAATGTTGCCGAAACGGATTTCTCCTCAGCATAAGCTTTCAGGTTAAATTTTGTCCCCAAAACTTCGATTTCAACATCATTCGTCTTTACATGGAACGGATGATCTTTGTCTTTGGCAACCTCAAAAAAAGCTTCACCTTCAAGCTCTACATTTCGGCCATTTTCGAAATTTGAATTAAACGACAATTTACTGCCCGAATTGAGGTAAACCCGGGAACTATCGGGCAATATAATGCTCGATTTATCGCCATAAGCACAGGCGATGGTCGTTAAGTTATTGGTGGGCGCTGAATTGTGCTTCCCAAAATAATAGCTCAATGGAAGCGATAATGCTAAAAGAATAACCGCCGCATATTGGGCTACCTGTCGCCAGCTCATGAGCTGAACACTCGTTGGGCGTTGATCGTTTATTTTTTCTTTGAACCTGAAAATTGCCTGTTCCAGGTTGTATTCATCGGCGTTCGACTGGATACCGGAAGTCAGCCAGATTTCGCGTAAATCGGCGTAAAGTTCCCTGTTTTCAGCCGACTGCTTAAGCCATACGGAGATGACCTTCTTCTCTTCGCGACTTGCTTCGCCCGAGAATAAGCGGATTAGCAGAATATTTACATCAGTTTCATTTTCCATTTCAGCGTTTTTCAGTTGTATGATGCACAAAAGTGAAAAACCCTGTACCGAACCGAAAAAAATTCCAGTTTTTTCTTATTTGAGCAATAAAAATAAAAGAAACGAGGGCAAATAATCTTTCAGGTTTTTGCGTAGGGTAAGTGTGGCTTTGGCGAGGTGCATTTCGACTGTTTTTACTGAAATACCCATTATTTTAGCGACTTCTGCATTTTTCATGCCATCGAATCGCTTCAACCTGAATGCTTTTTGCTGTTGATCGGGCAGTTGGCCAACGGCTTCTTCTATTCGGGTATTAATGTCGTCCATCACAAGGCTTTCTTCGGGAGTCTCGTCGGCAAGCGTTGAAAAGGCAATATTTTCGGAAGCCGTATTCGAAAAATAATCTTCTAAGACGGCTTCATTTTTAAGTTTTCTCAGGTAATAAAGCGAGTTGTTGTAAACAGCCTGAAATAGATACGATTTTATTGATGTATTAATTTGAATAGACGCCCTGTTTTCCCAGATTTTCAGGAATGTATCCGAAACAATCTCTTCGGCAACATCCTTGCGGCCAACATATCGGCGCGAATAGGCGCATAGCGGTACATAATACTCACGAAACAAGGAAATATACGTTTTCTCGTTACTTAAAATAAGTCCTGTTATTACATTATTGGTTGGCAAGTTTCGAGATATTTTGCCGCAAAAGTAGAAATTTATTCATTGTTAACAGCTATTCGCAAAAAGTCCAGAATTCAAAGTATTTACATTTATACTACTTTTAGAGCATTTGGGGAATACCCAGAACCATCGAGTTAAATGAAAAAGCGTTACTGAAGCTGATGTATTCCTTAGAATAAATGAAAAGAGAGACTTGCAAATTTTACTTTTTGAAAAGCCTCTCTTTAATTCTGCAAAAGTGGTTACTTTTGAATAGCACGTCCGTTTAATTTATCATATTCTATTTTCGTGGATCAAAGAAGGGCTAGAAATATTCCAATCTTATTCCATGTACGTCAAGCATAAAATACAAAATATTACAAACAAATAATTGATTTGTATGTTTGTTGGTGGTGATTGTTAGAAAATTCGCCTGTGTTATATTCGGTTTGCAATCCTCAGTATATTTTCATTGCCATTTATTCGGTATGCTCCTGTGCGCTTACCAAATGTTGTTTGAACATGCCGATGAGCGCCTGAAGAAACTAGCTGACGACCTGCAAATCCGACAGTCGGACTATACGCAAAGCCAGCAGACCTTTGGTGTTTTCGATGCTTCAGACTACTTTTTGAAAAACCTAAAATCCTGAAGCAATCCTTTTATTTGGGGAAATAGTTTTTGATGACTATTGCTGCAGCAAAACAACTGACTGATTTAAACTACTGCACACCAGATTTTATCAATTTAATTGCCAAAAGTTTGTAGTTTTAGCCCAAAATTTCAGGTCGAGTTGAAACAAGAGATAACTACAGAAGAACTTTTCATTGTAAAGAAGATGATTGATGGAGATATTGATTCCTTCAAGTACTTCTTCGATAAATATTACAATGATTTATGCAATTTTGTGAATATCTATTTGCACGACAAGGTCTTATCCGAAGAAATTGTTCAGGATATTTTTGTGTACATCTGGGGAAACAAGGAAAAGCTAAACATCAGCACTTCAGTAAAAGCCTACCTGTACTCGGCGTCTAAACTCAAAAGTCTGAATTACCTCCGCGACTCGAAAAATCAAAAAAGAATCATTGATCATCTGGGAAAAATAACGACCCACGACACGGTTGAACTCAACGATTCGTTTGCGGATACTGATGATTTCCGGAAAATTCTGGATACTGCCATAGAACAACTTCCGGACAAATGCAGGGAGATTTTTTTGCTAAGTAAGAAAGAAGAACTCAGCAACAAAGAAATTGCCGATCGGCTTGGAGTTTCGCTGAAAACAGTAGAAAATCAAATGACCATTGCACTCAAGAAACTTCGTGAATGCCTTCTTCCTTACCGGGACAAAATTTTTCTTTTCTTTTTGCTTCACTTCCTCTCATAACGAGCTGCGTTGGCAAAAATACAACTCAGTTCATTAACGGCATTTTGTTACAGACCATACTCAAAAAAAATCTGATTTGTTTGGGGGTATGTTTGTAGTTAAGTTACTTCTTATTGAAAAACGCTAAAAATGGCAGATCAAACTCCTTGGAAAAACATATTGAATAAACTACAGAATCCGGGTGAGTCTGAAGATGAGGCATTAAAAAGCTGGCTTTCAGAAAACAAGGATAATCAGGATATTTTAAATGATCTCCAGGTAATTTATTCGATCAGCGGAAATACTCCAGAACCGTTTGAAACGGAAAATGATAAGGCCTGGGAAAAAATCAAAAAAAGAATTTCTTTCCAGCAAAAGAACAAGCCGTATATTAAACTGCTGTTTCGGATTGCAGCTTCTTTCTTATTGATCGCATTGGGCGTTGGCGGAAGTTTATTGATGCGCCAGCCCGACCAATCGTTTACCGAAGTTTTTTCTCCGTACGGGCACAAAACAATGGTGTTGCTCCCCGACTCTTCACAGGTATGGCTTAACGGAAATTCGAAGCTGAGGTACAACACCAATTTTAAAGCTTCCAGGTATGTTGAGCTTACCGGCGAGGGCATGTTTAAAGTTACCAAATCGCCTCAGCGTTTGTTCACCGTTAAGTCTCAGAATTTAAAAGTTGAAGTTTACGGAACCACTTTCAACGTCAAATCGTACCCCGAAGATCGGGTTTCGGAAGTGGCACTGGTGGAAGGCAGTATTGGCCTTTTTCACAACAACCAGCTGATGAAACGAATGGTTCCGGGAGAAGCAATTACATACAACCTTAGCGAAAACAAACTGTGTAATTCAACATTCGACGTCAAACAAATTACGTCGTGGAGAACTGACGAACTCATCATCGAAAATGAACCTATTGAAAACGTGATCAAATACCTCGAACGGTGGTATGGGGTTGAGATCACTTTAGACAAGTCATTAATGAATCATTCGAAATTAAGCTTTAAGGTGAAAACAGAAAGCCTGATTGAGCTGCTTTCAATCATAAACCATATAACTCCCATAACTTACGAGATTAATGGGAAACAAGTAAAAATATCAAAACAGACAAACGTTTAAATCTTTTTGTCAATGAGTTAAAACAAAGAAGGATTGCCAGCAAGCAACCCTTCTTCAGAATTCAATTTTATTAACCGCAGATTTCACAAAACTAAAGCGCCAACTCCATGTCATTGTGAAAAATGCATAAAATGTGTCCAAATTTATGAAAAAAAAATCAAATGCTGGAAGAAAGCTGTATAGCTATTCTCCTTGGTTAAAGCGACTTTTGATTATGAAGATGATCGTCATTCTAATTCTTGTTTTGGGTTTAACTGCCAGTTATGCAGAATCTGATGCTCAAACAGCCAAATTAAACCTGAAAGTTAAAAGCGGTACAGTAAAAGATGTTATTGAAGAAATTGAGCGACAGACTGATCTTTCGTTCATGTACGATAACAATGTGTTTAAAGTTGACCGCCTGATTTCTATTGATGCTGAAAACGAATCGGTAAAGACTATTGTTGAAAAGCTGATATCCGGGCAAGATCTGAAATATGAATTGCTGAACCGTTACATCGTTATTACTTCTACCGGAGAAATCCCGCCAGCATCACAACAGCAAAAGTCTGTTTCCGGAAAAGTAACCGATTCAACGGGAGCCCCGCTTCCTGGAGTTTCGGTAGTTATTAAAGGAACTACAATCGGTATTATTACCGATATGGATGGTACCTATAACTTGCAAAAAGTACCGACAGACGCGACTCTCGTTTTTTCGTTTGTGGGGATGAAAACCCAGGAAATTTCAATCGGTGGAAAGTCGTCAATTAATGTAACTCTCGAAGAAGAAACCGTCGGGATTGAAGAAGTTGTAGCCGTTGGATACGGAACTCAAAAGAAGGTTAATTTATCCGGTGCTGTGGCTGCTGTGAAAGGCGACGTACTTGAAAACCGTCCAATTACGAATATTGGGCAAGGACTTCAGGGGGTTATTCCCAATTTACAGGTTAATCAGTCAAATTATGCGCCAGGACAAGGAACATCATTTAATATTCGCGGATATACTTCATTAAACGGCGGTGGCCCTTTAATTCTTATTGATGGTGTTGTACAGGATCCTAACCTGTTAAATCCTGATGATGTTGAAAGCGTTTCAGTTTTAAAAGATGCTGCATCTGCAGCTATATATGGAGCCCGGGCTGCTTATGGCGTCGTTTTAATTACCACTAAAAAGGGAAAGAAAGAACAACGTCCTACCTTAAATGTAACGACATCTTTATCTACCACCGAGGCTACAAATATACCGGAATATACTGATAGCTGGCAATATATAACCTACATGAATAATGCCAGTAAAAATGCAGGCGGGAGTAATTACTTTGATCAGCGTTTGATGGATAATGCGAAGAAATACTACGATGATCCGAAAAATAGCCTGCCGGTTTATTATGATCCTGCCATTGACACCGACGGAAAGTACAAATACTGTGGAAATACCAATTGGGCAAGGGAATTATACAAAAGTGGATCAATGAAGCAGATCAATACAAATCTTGCCGGAGGAACCGAGAAAACAAAATATTACATTTCTTATGGATTTATGCAGCAGGATGGCTTTTTGCGTTCGTATGACGACCAATACCAAAGACATAACATCAATGTGTTTCTTGACACTGACATCCTGAAATGGCTTTCGGTCTCAACCCGTGTAAAATATACCTATTCTTATGAGGATCATCCATCAGGCGGAAGTAATGGATGGTCGGGCATTTCCGAATATTCTGGACAGTTGAAAAATGATTTGCGGCCGTTAATGCCGGTGAAACATCCTGATGGCCATTGGTCAGGCCAGGGAAGTTTTACAAACCCGTTTGCTGTAGGAGCGGAAGGCGGACATGACCAACGGAAAGTAAATGATATCTGGTTGACAGGCAATATCGACATTCATCCGCTAAAAGGGTTGAGTATAAAAGGCGACTTCACATACAATCCCTATTCATGGAATAAAGAAAGAACTTCGCGTATTTTTTATGAATATTGGGCACAACCCGGAAAATCAAACATATATCCGTGGGTAAACCCAAATTCAGTTGCATTGGAAAACAGCAACGATTATTACAGGGCAATAAATGCCTATGTTGACTATTCGAAGAGCTTTGGCAACCATAATTTTAAATTACTGGTCGGATATAATCAGGAAGAGAAAAATTATAAATGGTATTCGGCAAAAAGAGAAAACCTGATTGATAACGATTTGCCGGCAATAAACCGGGCAACCGGCGAAGATTATGTTGATGGAAGTATTACAAGCTGGGCAACACAAGGGATCTTTTCACGAATTAATTATGATTATGCCGGAAAATATTTCCTTGAGTTAAACGGAAGGTACGATGGTTCTTCCAAATTCCCGAAAGGTGACCGTTTTGCATTTTTCCCTTCGGTATCAGGAGCATGGCGAATGTCTGAGGAAAATTTCTGGTCAGGTATAAAATCAATTTTTGATGATGCAAAATTGAGAATATCTTATGGATCTTTGGGAAATCAAAATGTATCAGGGAACTTCCCTTACATCTCAAATTATAGCATTAATTCATCAACCAGTTACATTCTGGGCGGAGTTTTACCGGTAAGTATTGCCTCTGGATCTTTAATCAGTCCCTCATTTACATGGGAGAAAGTAAATCAAAGAAACATTGGTCTTGATCTGGGATTCATCAATAAGAAGCTTACTTTCTCACTGGATGTCTATCGACGCAATACAATTGGTATGTTAACTTCAGGAACGCCTCTTCCTGCTGTTCTTGGAACAGGAGTCCCAAATGAAAACGCAGCTGATTTGAAGACATACGGATGGGAGTCGGTTGTGACATGGAAAGATAAAATCAAAGATTTCGCCTACAATGTTTCATTTAATATATCTGATTCTCAGTCGGAGATTACAAAGTTTAAAAATCCGACAGGTGATTTGGGAACCTATTATGTAGGAAGAAAGATTGGGGAAATCTGGGGATATGAAGCCAGCGGCCTTTTCCAAAGTCAGGACGAAATTAATAACTCGCCATCGCAATCAAAAATTTACGGAGGGACCTGGAATCCTGGAGATGTAAAGTATATTAATCTGAATGATGATAATGTAATCTCATGGGGAACGAATACCTTGTCTGATCACGGCGACAAACGTATCATCGGGAATAATACACCTCGTTATCAATACGGATTACAAGCCAATGCTTCATGGAAAGGAATTGATATTGACATCTTCTTACAGGGAACAGCAAAACGCGATTTGTGGACCGGAGATAATCGGTTTTTTGGAATAGGAAGTGAATGGGATGTGCCTATGAAAGCAGCATTGGATTATTGGTCAGAAGATAACAAAGGCGCTTACCTTCCCCGCCCATACATTAATGGAGGACACGGAAACAGGGAAGTTTCTACTCTTTACCTACAAAATGCTGCATACATCCGTCTGAAACAAATTTCGTTAGGATATACATTCCCTGAAAAATGGATTAAGAAAATGGCATTAAGTAAGGCCCGTATCTACTTTACAGGACAGAATTTAGTGACATTGACCAAGTTAAATAAAATGTATGATCCTGAAAATACTAATTTAATGGGCTATCCGGTTCCAAAATCATATTCTGTTGGCTTAAATCTTACATTTTAATCATTAAACTTAACTGAAAATGAAAATCATACTATATACTTTTGCAATGCTTTTGCTGGTTACTCTTGTTTCTTGCGAAGTAACCGATACCGTTCCTGAAGATGCCATTACTGATTTGAATTATTGGAGAAAAACGGATGATCTAAAGCTGTTTGCCAATCGGTTTTATACCACCTTATCCGGCCCAAGCGCTACGTACGATGTTGGAACCGATAATGCCGTTCCGAATTCGCCAGATGACCGATTGTTTAATAACATGACAGTTCCCGGTAGCGGCGGTGGCTGGAGTAGTGGTGACTGGACAAATATTCGTAATGCGAATTATTTCATGACCCACTATAAAACCGTAGAAGGATCCTCTGAAGATATCAATCATTATGTTGGTGAAATCAGATTTTTCAGAGCAAATGAGTACTTCAGCAAAGTGAAGAGATTTGGTGATGTCCCATGGATTGATAAAGACCTGACAACAACCGATGCAGATTTTCTACAAAAAGCCCGGGACCCTCAGAAGAGTGTTATCGACAAAGTGATTGAAGATCTGGAATTTGCTGTTGCCAATCTTAAAGATCCTGCAAATGTTGAAAGTGGCAGGTTGCACAAATATGCTGCACTTCAAATGTTGGCCCGCGTATGTCTGTACGAAGGAACGTGGCTGAAATACCGCAACCTGGCAGGATGGGAACCCTATTTGCAAAAAGCTGTTTTAGCTTCAGAAACAATAATCAATTCAGGGAAATATGATATAATCAAAGGAAGTGCTGCATATATGTTTGACGGTTATCCGTTGTATTATCGCCAACAGTTCATCCAGGAAGATTTGACATCCAATAAAGAATGTGTATTAGCCAGAATATATAAAAAGGATTTGCTGATGCATGGCTTGTCTCGGTCAGTAAACGAATCAGGTTGGGGTATCAGTAAAGATTTTATCGACGATTTTTTGTGTGTCGATGGAAAATCAATCGCTTTAAGCTCGTTGTATCTGGGTGATGACTCGTTGCAAATGGAAATGGCAAACCGTGACCCGCGTATGCGCAATTTCGTTGACAATAAATACTTGCCTTATTATCTGGATGGGTCAAGACCTATCAGTTACCCTGTAACAACTATTGCAGTTAATTCCTGTCCAACCGGATATATGGCCATGAAATTTCGTGATCCGGTACCTGCTCAGAACGAAGCGAATCAAACAACCTATGATTGGTATGTCTTTAGATATGCAGAGGTTCTGTTAACATACGCAGAGGCCAAGGCAGAATTAGGCTCACTGACTCAAGCCGATTTAGATAAATCAGTCAATAAACTCCGGTCGCGTCTTGATGAACCTGGTAAGTTTACAATGGGGAAACTAAATGTCAATCCGGAGGCCGATCCATTATCTGCAATCAATGGAGTATCGCGTTATGGCTATACAGTTTCGCCAATAATATATGAGATACGCAGGGAACGAAGAATAGAACTGGCTTTTGAAGGTTTTCGATGGGACGATATCTGTCGTTGGAATGCCGGAAAACTGATTGAAAATCCCAAAACAATGCTTGGACTGACTGTAAACGATGACGTGATAAATCGGTATAAAAAATTCAATGGTGGGTCAAATCCTTTTAACGGAAGGGCGCTTTACGATTTGACCGATTGGAATGGAAAAACAAAAAAATTATTGAAAATATATTCCAATATGACCCGGAAATGGAATGACAAATTATATTTGGATCCGCTTCCAACCGATCAGCTAACTTTAAATCCGAATTTGAAACAAAATCCGGGATGGCAATAGTACATTAGGTCATTTGAACCATTAAAAAAGAACGATATGCCTTGAAATAATTAGGCATATCGTTCTTTATCTAACTAAATTATTCTGTTTATGAAAGAGATTTATTTTTCAGGTCGAAAATTGAAAGGAAGACTTTTATTTCTCCTTATGATTGCATCTATTATTAGGTGTAATGCGATAAATGAACGATCTGACACTGCTGTAGTTTCGGGACAACAAGAAAAGAACATTATTCGAACGGCTGCAAATATCACACCATCGGCCCGCCAGTTGCGCTGGCAAGAACTTGAGTTTGTCGCATTCTTCCATTTTGGAATAAATACCTTCACCAATCGTGAATGGGGCGATGGTAAAGAAGACCCAGCCCTTTTCAACCCGACCTCGCTTGATGCTTTTCAATGGGTTGAGAGTTGTAAGAAAGCCGGGATGAAGCAGGTTATTTTAACGGCCAAGCATCATGACGGTTTTTGTTTATGGCCAAGTAAGTTTACCGAACATTCGGTTAAAAATAGTCCATGGAAAGGAGGCAAAGGCGATGTTGTAAAAGAAGTTTCGGAGGCCTGCCATAAACTGGACATGGGATTTGGAGTTTATTTATCGCCATGGGACCGCAACTGCCCGTTTTATGGTGACTCTCCAAAATACAACGATTACTTTGTGAATCAGCTTACCGAATTACTTACCGGTTATGGACGAGTAGATGAGGTTTGGTTTGATGGGGCCTGCGGGGAAGGGCCAAATGGAAAGAAACAAATTTACGATTGGGAACGCTACTACAAGCTCATTCGAAGCCTGCAGCCAGGTGCCGTCATTGCTGTTATGGGACCTGATGTACGTTGGGTCGGGACAGAAAGTGGGTGCGGAAGAGAAACAGAATGGAGTGTTCTTCCTGTTAATGCACAAAGCCAGGACCAGATTGCCGCCAGCTCACAAAAGGATGCAATATTTGTTCCTCAGGGCGATATGACAAAACAGGACCTGGGAAGCAGGGCTGTTATTGAGAATGCTACCCGATTAATATGGTATCCTTCCGAAACAGATGTATCCATTCGTCCCGGGTGGTTTTACCATAGTTCTGAAGATGGGAAGGTAAAATCTCCGGAGAAATTATTGGATATCTATTTTAGTTCAATCGGGAGAAATAGTGTATTGCTCCTCAACATCCCTCCGGATACTCGTGGTTTGATTAATGAAAATGATTTAAAATCACTTTTCGGCTTAAAATCCTTAATCGACAAGATTCATTCGGTTAACTATGCAAAAAATGCAACTCTTTCATCCGATGAGGGGAAAATCGCTCAAATTACTGATGGCGATAATTCGACCTATTGGACTACAACGAATGAGAAAGAAACAGGAACCATAACAATTAAACTAAATAAGCCAGGTGTTATTGATGTTTTATCGCTTCAGGAAAATATTCGGATTGGTCAACGTGTTGAGAAATTTTCTTTTGAATATCTTGATGGTTCAACATGGAAGACTATAACTAGCGGGACAACAATTGGATATAAAAGATTACTTCGGTTTATACCTGTAAAAGCTCAGCAATTTAAACTGAAAATTGAAGCTTCGAGATTAAATCCGACAATAAGCGAATTAGGGTTATATTATTCTAAATTGTCAGATGCCAGTTTTTAACAATGGACATTTCACCACCAAAGTAGTAAGATATGTATAAGAGTAAGTTCACTAGTACTAATTTGTAATCAGCACTCTTTAGCAACGGATTTTTAATCCTGCTCATCTGAATATAATCCGCTCTACAGCAACGAAAAATAGATTTGTTTGTGGTATTTATCTGGCCCCCTTTCCTTTATTGGGGAAGGGGCTTTTCGTTTCAAATCATTTTGTAAAATTTCTAAAACAATTAATCTTTATTTTTTTCACCTTTAAATCAAAACGTTATGGCCAAAAACAGAAATTACAGTTACAAGGATGTGGACATGTTAACAGCATCGGGGATCGTTGCCGGAAATTTCAAATTGAACATCGGGGAACTATCAACTGTACGAAGCGACTGGACCGAAGCTTATGCAGACGACCTGGTTGTTCGCATCAACCAAACCATCGAAACCCATTTGGGTATCGACACAAAAAAGGATTTACGCGACGCAAGTTCAAACGTGTCGTCCCGGCAAGTAGCCGCCAAAAGAGACCTTTCCTTCTTCAAAACCCAGATTGATGACGATTTTAAAGCACAGCCAACCACACGCGACGAAATTCTCAATACACTGGGGTTCTCTAAATACCTGCGGGATGTTCAGAAAGGCAAACAGGAAAGTTTGGTTCAACTGCTTTACACCTTTAAAAAGAACATGACCGATTCGCTTCGTACCCAGATTACAGACAAAGGGTTGTCTGCCGCCTTAATTGACAAAATTACTGGATACGCCGAAACATTTAAGGATGCCAATACCACTCAGGAAGGGCTCAAACAAACAACCAAAGAAATTTCGAAAGAAGTGATGGATGTTTTCAATGCCATTTACGATGAGGTTATTGGTATTTGTAAAAAGGTTTCCAATTACTACCAATACGATGCCGTAAAGAAGGAACAGTTTACCTTCAGCAAAGTCATTGCCAATTTAGGCTCTGCCCGAAAAGCCACTACTGAAACGAAAACAGTTTCTGCAACACAGGCTTAAATAAGTGACAAACCAGTATTAAGACTCCTGCACCTAAATGTAAATTTCGTGCAGGAGTTTTTTGCTTCCTGAAAGCCATACAATGTTCATTGTAAGTTAAAGAGCGTAGTTCGTTGCCCGCTCGCAAAAATAGAAACTCACTAAACAACCAAGGGACGCTGTTCTCAGGAATAGAAAAGCAGTTGACACATAAGGGATGTCATTTGGCAAAGATAGTTACACATCAGTCAGATAAGGGAATTCATTCTCAAACACAGTTATCCATGCAATGAAGCCAGCAGCTCATCAGATAGAAAACGGAGTTTGTTCTCAAAGATAGAAATACATCCGGCGCATCGGGGAACTGATTTGTCATACAAGGGACTTCATCCTCAAGCTTAGTTGTTCATTATGCACACTGGTGACTTCATCCGACACAATAAATGAGTAATTCTTTTGGGATTGGTGTATTGGTAACAAAACGTACAAACAAGAAGAAACAAATTCAGCCAATTATTATTAATATTAGACACCGAAATCAACTAAATCAACTCATGAAGCACATTCTACTACTATTATACCTTTCAGTCGCCTCATTTGGAGTTTTTTCGTGCAAAGCACAGTCCGACCCGATTCCGGCCGAACACTTTGTTCCTCTGGGCGATCCGTTTATCCTGACCTGGCAGGGCAAGTATTATGCCTACGGAACCTCATCGCCTAACGGCATTGTGGTATATGTTTCCGACGATCTGAAAAACTGGTCGTCCCCAACTGGCGTAACGAATGGTTTAGCTCTGAATAAAGACGATGTGTATGCCGATCGTTGGTTTTGGGCGCCTGAGGTGTATGCGGTTCATGGCAAGTTTTACATGTATTATTCGGCTGACGAGCATATTTGCGTAGCCACCAGCGATTCGCCAATCGGTCCTTTTCGGCAGGAAGTACAAAAGCCTATGCTCGAAACCGAGAAATCAATCGACAATTCATTATTTATCGACGATGATGGAACTCCTTATCTTTTTTGGGTAAGGTTTAACGATGGCAACAATGTTTGGGTAGCTCAACTCGAAAAAAATTTAACCGACATAAAATCAGGCTCATTCCATCCGTGCATTCATGTTTCCCAACCTTGGGAAGAAGTATGGCCACGTGTAAATGAAGGCCCGTTTGTGATTAAGCGAAACGGTGTTTACTTCATGACCTACTCTGCCAATAGCTACGAAAGCCAAATGTATGGCATTGGCGTAGCTACAGCCACCAACATAAACGGCCCGTGGATCAAATACGAAAACAACCCTATTCTGCAAAAACCTGGTAATCTGGTTGGCGTGGGACATCACGCCATTTTTACCGATAAAGAAGGTAAATTGCGGATTGTTTTCCACGCACATAACAGCGTAACCAAAATTCACCCACGCCAAATGTACATTGGAACTGTAAAATTCGAAAAACAGAACGGAAAAGAAGTAATGACTATTGATAAAAACTATATTACCCCAAAATTAAAATAATGGCAATAAATAAGTTAAAATTTCTGGCAATCCTACTCTTTGCCTTTGTATCGTTTGGGCACTGTTCCGGGAAAGAACCGACAATAACCAACGATGCAAAAAAAACATTTACCAACCCTGTTTGGGACGGCGCCGACCCGTGGATGGTGAAGCACAACAATGAATACATATATTGCTGGTCTTCGGATAACGGTATCAATGTTTCGAGATCAACTAAATTAACACGAAAAGGCGAAGTAAAAAAAATATGGCATGCACCAACATCGGGCTGGAACCGCAATTGTGTATGGGCTCCTGAAATTCATTTTATTCAGGGGCACTGGTATGTTTATTATGCCGCCGGGGAGTCGGGGCCACCATTTATTCACCAGCGAACAGGAGTATTGCGCTCAAAAACCGACGATGTTTTCAGTGAATACGAAGACATGGGAAAACTCTACACGGGCGATAACCCTGAAGACCCTTCGTCGAATGTATGGGCAATTGACATGACTATCCTGGAACACCGGAATAAGCTTTATGCCATTTGGTCGGGCTGGATTAAACAGGAAACTACCGATGCCACACAACAGCATTTGTACATCTGCGAAATGGAAAATCCGTGGACGATGAAAGGCAAGCGCGTAAAACTATCGTCGCCAGTTGAAAGCTGGGAAACCGGTGGCCCGCTTAACCTAAACGAAGGCCCTGAAATCCTCAAAAACGGCGACCAGGTGTTCGTTATCTACTCGTGCCGCGAATCGTGGCTGGTGGAGTATCGGCAGGGAATGCTTCAGTTGGTTAATCCTGATGGCGATTTGCTCGACCCGGCCAACTGGAAAAAGACTGGACCTGTATTTCAGGGAAATGCTGAAGTATTTGGAGTGGGTCACTGTTCGTTTGTGAAATCGCCCGACGATACCGAAGACTGGATTGTTTACCACTCGAAAAAAAGCACTGCTCCGGGCTGGGACCGCGATGTACGCATGCAACCTTTTAAATGGAAGGCAGACGGAACTCCAAACTTTGGAGTCCCCGTTCCCGCCGGAAAAGCAATTTCATTACCTTCAGGCGAAAAATAAACCAATAAATAATTCAAATTATAAAACCATTTTCCAGATGAGAAAAACCTTTTTGGCATTATTTGCAATCGCGCTGATGGCTTTGTTAGCCTGCCAGCCAACACCAAAGAAAACCGAGAAAAAAGAACCTGTTTCAACTCGTTGGACTGACGCTCAGGCACAGCAATGGGCTGCCGAAAACGGCTGGCTGCGCGGAAGTAATTTTAACCCGAGTACAGCCATCAACCAGTTGGAAACTTGGCAGGCCGAATCGTTCGACACCACTACCATCAACCGCGAACTAGGCTGGGCACAAGGCATTGGCATGAATGTGATGCGCGTTTACCTGCACCACCTGGCCTGGGAAGTTGACAAAGAAGGTTTTAAAGGCCGCATGAATACTTACCTGGATATTGCAACTAAGCATGGAATAAAAACCATCTTCGTTTTCTTCGACGACTGTTGGAACCCCACTTACAAAGCCGGGAAACAACCCGATCCCAAACCAGGTGTGCACAATTCGGGCTGGGTGCGCGATCCGGGCGAATTGCTATACACCGACACCACTTTGATTAAAACGCTGGAAGCATACGTGAAAGATGTGCTAACCACCTTCAAAGACGACAAACGCATTGCCATCTGGGACTTGTACAACGAACCGGGCAACTCGGGATACGGCGACCGCTCTATGCCTTTGCTCAAAAAAGTGTTTGAATGGGCCTGGGAAGTACGACCCTCGCAACCGGTTTCTTCGGGTGTCTGGAACCTGAAATTGTCGAACCTGAATAAATTCCAGGTTGAAAACTCCGACATTATTACCTATCACAACTACGAAAGCCCCGAAAAACACCAGGCTGCCATCGATACCTTGAAAAGATATGGCCGCCCAATGGTGTGTACCGAATACATGGCTCGCAGAAACAACAGTTTGTTTACCAACATTATGCCTATGCTGAAAGCGCAAAACATTGGTGCCATCAACTGGGGCCTGGTTGCCGGGAAATCGAACACCAAATATGCCTGGGACGAACCAATTCCCGACGGTTCTGAACCAAAACTGTGGTTCCATGAGATTTTCCACTCCGACGGTAAACCTTACAAACAGGAAGAAGTGGATCTAATCAAGAGTTTAACCTTAACCAAATAAAATGAACAGGACCACCTTTTTATCGCTGGTTCTTGGGCTTGCCATTGCCTTCGGCAGTTGCACTCCTAAACAACCAGC
Organism: Bacteroidota bacterium; assembly: GCA_021849365.1. Classification (GTDB taxonomy): domain Bacteria; phylum Bacteroidota; class Bacteroidia; order Bacteroidales; family Prolixibacteraceae; genus Aquipluma. The sequence continues at coordinate 21,011 of JAJZSZ010000019.1, forward strand.
CAAAACCGAGAATTGCTTCACACTGAAATCCGAAGATTTTCAAAAAATAATAAACGGCAAGCAAACCAACCTGTATTTCCTAAAAAACGGAAATATACAGGCTGCAATTACCAACTATGGTGGCCGTATTGTTGGCCTTTGCACCCCCGACAAAACCGGCAAAATGGGCGACATTGTGCTTGGGTTCAGCAGCATCGACGGCCACATGAAAGCCAAGGAAGTTTTCCACGGGGCCCTGATAGGTCGGGTTGGAAACCGCATCGCCAAAGGTAAATTTACCCTCGACGGACAAGAATATACTCTGCCCTGCAACAATGGCATAAACCATTTGCATGGTGGCCCCGGCGGATTTCACAACGTTATCTGGGATGTGAAAGCAGTAAGCGATTCATCTATCGTGTTAAGCTATTTATCGAAAGACGGCGAAATGGGTTATCCGGGCAACCTAAGTGTGGAAGTCCAGTATCTGCTCGACTCGAAAAACAAATTGGTGATGAGCTACAAAGCCACTACCGACAAAAGCACGCCGGTTAACCTGACCAATCACGCCTTCTGGAACCTAGCAGGAGAAGGAAACGGGACCATCAACGACCATATCCTGACGATCAACGCCGACAACTACACTCCGGTTGATTCAACTCTGATACCGCTGTCTGGAAACGAACCTGTTGACGGAACCCCTTTCGACTTCAGAAAACCCAAGGCCATTGGTACCGATCTGGATCAGGTGGAAACCAACATACAGCTAAAACATGGCCCTGGTTATGATCATAATTTTGCCTTGAACAAACCAACCACTGGCGAAATGAGCTGGGCGGCAACGGTTGTTGAGCCGGTTAGCGGACGCAAAATGGAAATCTTTACTCAAGAACCAGCCTTACAATTTTACGGAGGAAATTTCATGGATGGCAGCGATACCGGGAAAAGTGGTAAACCCTACAAATACCGCGAAGCCATTGCGCTGGAAACACAACATTTCCCAGATTCGCCAAACAACACCAATTTCCCGTCAATCATCCTGAAACCGGGCGAAACATACCAAACTCAAAGCATTTACAAATTCACTATCATACATTAAGACATTTGTTGTTTGATCCATTAAATAGTTTGTGGTATAAGAGAAAGATAAATCCCTAGGCGATATAATATTGCCCAAGTTTTTTAATTGAAAGTCCTATCAATGATTCATTTGAGAAAAACAGTATATAGTGAATGATGTGTAGATTGAATAACACGAAATGCAAGTTGACTTAAGTGGACAAGTCGCATAATTGCAGTTGTGTGCAAATTGTGTGTAAATAAAGAAAAAAAGCAATTACAAAATATTTTTGTAACTGCTTGTATTTTAATTCGTGGTCACAACTGGGCTTGAACCAGTGACTCCCTGATTATGAGAAAAAAGAAACACATTATTTACCTTTATACGTTTGCATTGATGTAAGGTCTGTTGTTTTCTTCATTACAAACTTACATGCAAATTACATGCAAATAAAAAGAGGTTACAAATTTCATCTTTGTAACCTCTTGATTATCAGTAGCGAGAGCCGGGCATGATCCGGCGACCTCATGATTATGAATCATGCGCTCTAACCAGCTGAGCTACCTCGCCATCATTTATTTTGAACTTGCAATCATTCACCAGTGCGGTGCTTTTTTGCGGTGGCAAATATAGCACTTTATTTATTTGTTGGTTGATGCAACCTAAAAAAATCAAAAAAAAATATTGCGACCATTTTCGGTATATTGTTTTTTGTGTTTAAATCCATATATTGCAGAAAATCAAAGAACCTATGGCTGGAAAAATTCAAATACAATTGGAGTATGCTATAAACTGCTCACCCAAAGTATTATTTAACAGGCTTAGTACCGCAGCCGGACTGACCGAATGGTTTGCTGATGATGTTCGGGTGAAAGGCAATTTATTCACATTTATTTGGGGAAAAACAAGCCAGAACGCCGAAAAAAAGATTCATCGTGAAAATAAGTTGGTGCGGTATGAATGGGTTGGGGATGATCTTGACGAATCATATTTTGAGTTTATAATTAATCAGGATGATTTGACAAATGATGTATCGCTTACAATTATTGATTTTACCGAGGAGGACGAAATGACTGAAGTCAGGAGCCTCTGGGATGCCCAAATTGCCAAGCTCAAACATTTACTTGGATCCTGATTCGTTTTCTTTTTGTTTTCAGCTTCTTATTTCATAATTTCCTGCCAGGTCTTCTGTAGATTCATAACTATAGGCATATTCTTTCAATCGCAAAACTTTTATTGTTCGGAGAGTTGATTTATTCATGGTAAATTTTAGAGCTTGCATACCTTTCTGTGTTAAATCAAACGTTTTCTTTCTGAAATAAATTCTGATAGGGTTATTCTTCACTTTTTAATTCTTCAAAATACGTTAGTTTTGTAAACGTTTTATTAGGTAAGCATAAGCATGAAACGACTACATAAGTTTGTGATTAAAAGTTTTTTGGGCCCGTTTTTTATGACCTTTTTCATCTGCGTTTTTGTGCTCCTGATGCAGTTTGTGTGGAAGTATATTGACGAGTTTGTGGGAAAAGGGCTTGACTGGACCATTGTTGTTGAGCTTTTATCGTATGCTGCATTTGGACTGTTACCACTTGCTTTCCCGCTTGCTATGTTGCTTGCTTCCATTATGACATTTGGGAATCTGGGTGAGAATTACGAGTTGGTGGCAATGAAAGCTTCCGGAATCTCTCTGTTCCGCATTATGCGTCCTCTCCTCGTGCTTACTATTTTAATGACATTAATTGCCTTCTATTTCTCGAATAATATTCTTCCGAAAACCAACCTGAAATTTTATTCCCTGATGTTTAGTGTCAGGCAACAAAAACCTGAGATGGTAATTAAGGAGGGGGTTTTCAGTAACGACATGGAGAATTACAGCATTAAGGTGGAGCGTAAAGGAAAAAATAATAATATGCTCTACGATGTAATGATTTATGATCATTCGGATAACAGGGGAAATGTGAATGTTTCGGTTGCTGATTCAGGAAAAATGGAATTAACGCCGGATAAGAAGTTTATGACCATAACCTTGTTCAATGGGCAAAACTATACGGAATCGAGTGAAGGAAGTCAAAGTTCCGCCAAACGATATCCATTTCAGCGCGAAACGTTTCAAAAAGAAGTGATAAACGTGAGTATGAAGGATTTCGAATTTAACCGGATTGACGAAAACCGCTATGCTGGTTCATATAAAATGATGAATATCTCGCAGTTATCTTATCAGGGTGACTCGATATTTACCGACTATAAATTCAGACTCTATAAGTATCTGACTGGGTTTAATTACATCAGCGATATTAATCGCCAGGTTTCCTGGCTTTCGAACCCACGTGATTCGCTCAGAATTGATCCCAAAATTAAGCCCACTCAAAATGTTGATTTTGAAAAAGTAATAGCCTCGCTAAGCACCTTCGAAAAGCAAGCATTGTATCAGAATGCTATTGGATATGTGAGGAATAATACACAGGCAATAAGTCAGCAACTGGAAGACATGTACTCGAGAAAGAAATTTGTAAATAGTTTTGCCATGGAATGGCATCGGAAATTTACCCTTTCGTTTGCCTGTTTAATTTTCTTCTTTATTGGGGCTCCGCTTGGAGCTATAATCAGGAAAGGTGGGCTTGGAATGCCTGTGGTTGTTTCAATTTTACTTTTTATTTTTTACTACATATTAATGATAACCGGCGAAAAATTTGCCCGGGAAGATGCCTGGTCGATGGTAAACGGAATGTGGTTTGCCTCTTTTATATTCCTGCCTTTCGGAATATGGCTTACTTATAAGGCTGCTACCGATTCAGGCGTTATGAATGTGGAAAGCTATCAAATGCTATTTAAACGCTTTGCTAATTTCATTTTATTTAAACGTCGTAAACTAGAATAACTAACCGATGCGAATACTTCAACTAATGAACAAAGCCCCTTGGCCACCCAAAGATGGAGGTGCCATTGCCTGCCTGAACATGACAAAGGGCTTTTTAATGCTGGGCCACGAGGTTACAGTATTGAGCATGAATACTTCCAAACATCACATACGCATAAAAGACATGCCCGCTGATTTGCGGAAGAGGGCCGAATTTCGCCTGGTTGAAGTACCTGCATCAATCAATTGGTTTGAGGCAGCACTGAATCTGTTGTTTTCCGACTTGCCTTACAATGCGCAACGGTTTATTTCTGATGAATTTAGCCATGAACTGGTCAAGCTTTTAAATGAAAAGACTTTTGATGTAATACAGCTGGAAGGTTTGTATCTCTGTCCATATATCCCGGTAATCCGCAAGCATTCTCAGGCTCGCATTGCATATCGGGCTCACAATATTGAATATGAAATTTGGGAACGAACGGCCAAATTATCAGAAGGACTTCGCTCAAAATACCTTCGGAATCTTTCAAGAAGAATCAAAAAATTTGAGGAAAGTTATCTGAATACGTATGATTTGTTGGTGCCTATTACCGATCGCGATGGGATAATTCTCGATAAACTGGGTAATACAAAGCCTCGCCATACTTCTCAAACTGGTATCGACTTTGCTTCGCTGGTGCCAACGGCGAAAAAATTGGAGTTCCCATCCTTATTTCATATTGGGGCACTCGATTGGGCTCCCAATCAGGAAGGATTGATTTGGTTTTTTAACCAATGCTGGCCTAAAATTTATGAACAGAATCCCGATCTGAAATTTTATCTGGCTGGCAGGAATGCGCCTGATTGGTTTGCAAAACTGATAAAGAAAGACGGAGTTGTTTACCTTGGAGAAATAAACGATGCCTACGATTTCATTAATTCGAAGGCCATTATGATTGTTCCGTTATTCTCTGGAAGTGGTATGCGAATCAAGATAATTGAAGGTATGGCACTGGGAAAACCAATTGTTACAACCGATATTGGTACCGAAGGTATTCCAACAGAAAATGGCAGGAATATTCTGATTGCAAATGATGTGGATCAGTTTGTTGATGCTGTAATGCGGTTAATCAACAATCGTGAACTGGCCGATCGCATTGGGAAAAGCGCTATTGGTTTTATTCAGGAGAAATTTGATAATTTATCGCAGGCCGAAGCATTGGTCGAGTTTTATAAAAACCATTGATCACATTGGAAATCGCATTCTGGATATTACTTCTGATTGTGTTTTACACTTTCGCCGGATATGCTATTCTTTTAGCCATACTTTTATTTTTCAAAAAGCTGGTGAAGCGCAGCAGTGCTGA
>JAJZSZ010000330.1 GCA_021849365.1 Bacteroidota bacterium
CAACAGAACTCCAAATCCCGACATCAAGTGGGAAACTACCAAACAGATCAACGTTGGTTTAGACTTTGGATTCCTGAAAGACCGCCTGTCGGGTACATTCGACGTATTCAGCAAAAAAACAACCGACGTGTTGCTCGAGATATCGGCTAAAGCTCCGGCTCCAACCTCAACACAGTGGCAGAATGTTCCTGGGTTGGAAATCATCAATAATGGAGTTGAACTTGGTTTAACCGGTGTGATGATCGATAAACAAGGATTGAAATGGGATGCTACATTCAATGTTTCAAGCATTAAAAACAATGTAAAAGGTCTGAAAACTTCAATTGTAACCGGTGCTGCTGCAGGTCAGGGCTTGTCGGGTACATTCGTTCAGCTTATCGCCAACGATCAGCCAATTGGTTCGTTCTACGGAATGGTTTTCGAAGGATTTGATTCGAATGGCATCAGCCAATATAAAAAAGATGCAAGTGGCAATGTGGTCAAAGAGTTTTTAGGCTCAGCACTACCCGATCTGACATATAGTTTAAGCTCTTCGCTGAAAATTAAAGGATTCGACGCCAGTATGTTCTGGTACGGAACTCAGGGAAATAAAGTGTATAACAACACAGCCAATGCTTTATTTGTAAAAGGTACACTCGACAAATCGAGCAACGTAAGGGCTGATATCGCTACTTCATCCGAAAGTCCTTCCAATTCAAACGCATTCTCATCGCGGTTTATCGAAGATGGTTCTTTCTTACGGTTGGCTAACTTAACTGTAGGCTATACATTCAATACCAAAACAATCAAATGGTTGAGTAAATTAAGGGTATATGCCACCGGAAACAATTTACTCCTGATCACTAAATACAAAGGTTTTGACCCTGAAGTGAATTCAGATGCTTCAAGTAATAATGTTCCTTCTTTGGGTGTTGACTACTCTTCGTTCCCAAAATCGCGGACCTTTACTTTCGGTGTTAACCTTCAATTTTAACCTATAAATCAAGCATACAATGAAACGAAATAAATTCATTAAATACTGCACTTTGATTGCCTTTACAGGGCTTGTGGCATGTACTAATCTCGACGAAAAAGTGCTCGACGAGCAGCTTGGAACCAACCTGGTAAACGATCCAAGCAACATGATTGCATTAATTAATGCTCCTTATGCCAGCTTACGTCGTACGATTGAATGGTACGACTACTGGGCGCTGCAGGAAGTCTCGACTGACGAAGTTATTGTTCCAACCCGTGGTACCGACTGGTACGATAACGGTGAATGGCAGCAACTTCACCTTCAAACATGGACTGCCGACCATATTCGTATGAAAAACGTTTGGGAAGCTTTAAATCAGGGCGTTTCTCGGGCCAATATTGCAATTAACTATATCGGAAAATTCCCGTCAACCGCTACAACAACTCAATACATTGCCGAAGCCCGTTTCCTGAGAGCTTACTATATGTATTTGATTTGTGATTTATTCGGACAAGTTCCTTATCGTGAAGCTGAAGAAGTTGATTTTGCAGCAGCACCAACCCTTCTCGACCGGAAAGGAGCCGCTGATAAGATTATTTCCGAGCTTAATGCAGCGTTGCCAAATCTGAAAACAAAAGCTGAAGTTGGTTCCGATCATGTTACCAAGGGAGCAGCCCAGGCTTTGCTTGCCAAAGTATATCTGAATTATGAGGTTTGGACAGGAACAAAAAAATATGCTGAAGCAATTTCTGCCTGTAACGATGTGATAAACAATACCAGTTATGCCGTGGCAACAGATTATTGGACAATGTTCCAGAAAGATGTAGCCGAACATCCTGAATTTATTCTTCGTGTTCCGATGGACGATAAAGTTGATATGGGTAGTGGCAGTGTATGGGTAAACTTTACATTGCATTACAGCCAGACATTTGGTAACCTTACCAGTACCTGGAATGGTCCAAGTACAACTTCAACTTTCTTTGATACATGGGATAAAGTGAATGATGCCCGTTATCAGGATAACCGTATTAAAGCCGAATGCGGTTTTAACCAGGGATTCCTTGTCGGCCAGCAGTACGGTCTGGATGGCAAAGCTCTGAAACAACGCAACGGCGATCCTTTGATTTTTGTTCCTGAAATGAATCTGGAAAGCTCACCAGAAAATGCAGGTATCCGCGTTATCAAGTTTGCTCCAAACTCGGCTACAACTCACCAGTTCTCGTCGCCTAACGATGTGCCAATTATTCGTATTTCTGATATTTACCTGATTCGTGCTGAGGCTAAACTGAGAAATAGTGATGCTGCAGGTGCTCTTGCCGACATTAACTACATCAGAAGTAAACGGAGTGCTGCCGGAAAAACATTGCCTGCACTTACTTCAGTTACTTTAAACGATGTACTGAAAGAACGTGGCTACGAATTATATTGGGAAGGTCTGCGTCGTCAGGATTTGATCCGTTTTGGAAAATTCGGTGACGCATGGCAGGGTAAACCTACAACTGCAGCCACAAAAGCCATTTATCCTATTCCAACTTCGGCTTTGGGTGCAAACGAAAACATTAAACAAAATCCTGGATACTAATCTTTTGCAATTTCAGCCGCTGCAGCAATGTAGCGGCTGATTTAATAATATTGCAAATCGTATTTCTCTTCATTACGGAATAGTGAATTCCTTTTCTAAGGAATAATCTGTAGTGAGGTTTATATGACCCTTTTCTGCATCGATGTTCGTTAAAACTATTTAATTGATACGATTAGTTTAAAGATGTTTTTAAAAACATTCGGGATATTGATCCCGGGTTTTTGCGAATAATCCGGCGGCTTTCCAGTGGGGAAGCCGCTTTTTTGTTGGTGCAAATTCACAAAATTTCTATACCAGTAAGAAGAAAAATGTTTTAAGTGTCATTCGTACGGTTATATTTGTAGTGAATTAACTGAAATAACGAAACAAAATGAAACTAAAGCATTTCCTTTTCCTGATGTGTTTTTTGCTGGCAGGTGAGTTTGCCGTTAATGCACAACAAAAAACGCTGGTTATAAATACAAAAACCACTGTGGCTCCAATTCAGTCAACCATGTGGGGCCTGTTTTTCGAGGACATTAATTTTGCTGCCGACGGTGGAATTTATGCTGAACTGGTGAAGAACCGCTCGTTCGAATTTTATAAACCGCTGATGGGTTGGAAAAAAACGGGTGAAGAATATGCGGGCCAATTCCAGATTGTAAACAGCCAGAATGAAAATAATCCCCGGTTTTTGCGAATAGAATCGTTGCAGGGGAAAGATTTGGGGCTTGTCAATGAAGGTTTCCGCGGGATGGGTGTCTCTTCCGGCGAAAATTACTTCTTTTCGTTAATGGCCCGGCAAGACCAGGGCGCTTTGGCGTTAAAAGTTGAACTGGTGGATTCTACTGGTATGGTAATTGGCGCCTCTGAGGTTAAAAACTTTACCGGCAAGTGGAATAAATACGAAACGAAACTTGCCTGCTCGGCAACTCATCCCAAAGCCAGTCTGCGTCTGACTTTTTCAGGAAAGGGAGTAATTGAAATTGATATGGTTTCACTTTTCCCTGAGCATACATGGAAAGGACGAAAGAACGGACTTCGCGCTGATCTGGTACAAAAACTGGCCGATCTGAAACCCGGATTTTTACGTTTCCCAGGTGGTTGTATTGTTGAGGGGCACGAGTTGGAAACACGCTACCAGTGGAAGAAAACTGTTGGCGATGTGAACGACCGAAAACTGATTGTTAACCGCTGGAATACTGAATTTTCGTACCGTAATGCACCCGATTATTTTCAATCATACGGGTTGGGATTTTATGAATATTTCCTGCTGTCAGAAGACATTGGTGCAGCACCGCTTCCAATTCTGAACTGCGGAATGGCCTGCGAGTTTAACACATCCGAGTTGGTTCCGCTCGATAAACTTGATCCATATATTCAGGATATTCTCGATTTGATTGAGTTTGCCAACGGAGCAACTACCACTAAATGGGGAAAATTGCGTGCCGATATGGGACATCCGGCTCCGTTTAACCTAAAAATGGTTGGCGTTGGAAACGAACAATGGGGAACACAGTATGTCGACCGACTGAAAATATTCCTGAAGGTGTTGAATGAAAAGCATCCTGAAATCACATTTGTTGGAGGCGCCGGTCCGTATTCTGATGGCCAGGATTTTGAATATCTGTGGTCGCAAATGCGTGAGCTGAATGTGAAAATGGTTGATGAACACTATTACAAATCACCTGATTGGTTCCTGAAAAATGCGGGTCGCTACGACAATTACGACCGTAAAGGTCCGAAAGTATTTGCTGGTGAATACGCTGCGCATGATAAAGAAGGTAAAGATGCCGAATCGCGTAACACCTGGAAAAGTGCATTGGCCGAAGCAGCCTTAATGACAGGTTTGGAACGGAATGCCGATGTAGTTTATATGGCATCGTATGCTCCCTTATTCGGCAATATAAAAGCCTGGCAGTGGCGTCCCGACCTGATTTGGTTCGACAATCTGAAATCAGCAGCAACTCCGAATTACTATGTGCAAAAAATGTTCTCGACCAATGCGGGAACTGATGTTGTAACTGCGCTGGTTGACGGGAAACCGTTAATTGGTCAGGATAGCTTATATGCATCGGCGGTTGTTGATTCAAAGACCTCGGAACTGGTTGTAAAAATGGTGAATGTGGCTAAAAAACCGGTTTCGTTAACACTATCGCTCGATGGGAAGCAGCCCTCGTCACAGGAAATGAACCTTCAGGTAGTTGCAAGCCAAAACCTGGGTGCATTCAACCAGGTAGGAAAACCAGAGGAAATTGCCCCGATTGAAAAGAAACAGAAAATTTCAGGCAAAAAAATAATTGTGAATCTGGATGCCTGCTCGCTTACTGTTGCGCGAATTCCGCTGAAGAAATAACACAGGCAGGAAATAAACCCCAAAGAGGGCTTCTCCGGCAATCTTAATTTGTCGAAGAAGCCCTCTTATTTTTTCTACTGATTTTTGTGCAATCGTTTTCAAAACACAAATTACAATTTGTACCTTTCGACATCGAAAAAGAATCGATTTACAAACTAACTTATATTTTCTTTTATGACTAAGCAAAATGAAGCCTCTAGGCGGTTGTTTCTTAAACAGGCCGCAGCCTTATCCTCACTGATGGTTTTCCCAACTATTCTCACTAAAGCAGTCTCCGGAAATTATGCTCCTGCAACCGGATTGGCCGGGGCCAACGAACGGGTAAATCTTGCCTGTGTTGGAATCGGAAATCAGGGAGGATCGGACGTTTTCTCGCTGTACAATACAG
>JAJZSZ010000020.1 GCA_021849365.1 Bacteroidota bacterium
TCCGATCTCGAAATTGCCAAGGCAAAAGGTGCTTCGGTTTTCTCCGGAGCAAAATCGTCGGTTGACATCAGCGAACTGGCCAAAGAATTGCTTGATCACCCAAAACAGAGCTTGGTTATTTCAGGAAGCAACGACGAAAATATCCAGTTGCTGATTAATGGCATCAACGAATTGTTGGGCAATTACGGCGAAACCATCGGGTTGGATCGTCCGCTGCTCACCAAACAGGGAATTGACGCCGATGCCGACCGTTTGTTGGCCGACCTGAAAGCCGGAAATGTAAAGGCTTTACTGGTTTGGAACGCCAATCCAGTGTTCGATCACCCCAAAGGAAAAGAGTTTGCCGAATCGATCAAGAAAGTTGGACTGAGTGTATCGTTTGCCGAACGCAAAGACGAAACCTCGACCATTTGCCAGTATATTTTACCCGAAACCAATTACCTGGAAACATGGAACGATCTGGAGCCAAAAGCCGGAGTGTTCAGTTTAGCACAGCCAACCATCGCGCCAATTTTCAATGCTCGTCCGGTTCAGGAAACTATACTGAAATGGGCGGGAGAACCGCAAAAACACCGCGATTTTATTCAGAATTTCTGGAAAGAAAACCAGTTTGCCGCGCAAAAAGAGATGGCCGATTTCCGTCGGTTTTGGGACAAAGCCTTGCAGCGAGGTGTTTACGAAACCGCTTTAGAAAATAAATCAACATACTCAACAGAAGGACTTTCTCAGGCTGCCAGCCAGATAAAAGGAGCCGCTTCAGGAATTGAAGTGGTGCTGTACGAAAGCATTGCCATCGGGAATGGAAAATATGCCAACAACCCGTGGTTACAGGAATTGCCCGACCCGGTTGCCAAAATCAGTTGGGACAATTTTGCTGCCGTTCCGGTAGCTTATGCCGAAGAAAACGGCCTGAAAAACGAGGATGTAATCTCGGTAAATGGACTGGAATTGCCTGTGTTTATTCAGCCGGGACAAGCCAAAGACACCATTTCGGTGGCGCTGGGTTATGGCCGCGAAGTTTCAGGAAAAGTGGGAGACAAAACCGGTAAAAATATGTACCCGTTTGTGGTACCCGAAAATGGGAATCGTCAATATTTTGTGACCGGTGCCAAAGTCGAAAAAGTTTCAGGAAAGACCTTTGAACTGGCTATTTCGCAAACACACTATTCGATGGAAGGTCGCCCGATTGCGCGCGAAACAACGCTGGCCGACTACATCAAAAATCCGGTTTCAGGAAACGAAATAAAAGCCGAACACGAAGCCAAATCGGTTACCTTATACAAAGAACCCGAATACAACGGTCACCATTGGGGAATGGCCGTTGACCTGAACTCGTGCACCGGTTGCGGAAACTGCGCCATTTCATGTCAGGCTGAAAACAATGTGCAGGTTATTGGAAAAGAGCAGGTGCGCAACCGCCGTATCATGCACTGGATCCGCATCGACCGGTATTATTCCGAAAATCCGGAGAACCCGAAAGTGTCTTTCCAGCCAGTGATGTGCCAGCACTGCGGAAATGCGCCTTGCGAAAATGTTTGTCCGGTAGCCGCCACGCCGCACAGCGAGGAAGGTTTGAACCAAATGGCATACAACCGCTGCGTGGGAACAAAATATTGCATGAACAACTGCCCGTATAAAGTTCGCCGGTTCAACTGGTTCCAGTATGTGAAGAACGAGAAATTCGACTTCAACTCGAACAGCGATTTGGGCCGCATGGTGCTGAACCCGGATGTGGTGGTTCGCTCGCGTGGGGTAGTTGAAAAATGCTCGATGTGCGTGCAGCGTATTCAGGAGAAAAAACTTCAGGCGAAAATCGATGGGAGACCAATTGCTGATGGCGAAATTAAAACAGCCTGTGCGCAGTCGTGTCCCGCAAATGCCATTGTTTTTGGCGACTTGCTCGATCCAAACAGCCGCATTTCGAAGCTGGTAAAAGAAGACCGCAGCTACAATTTGCTCGAAGAATTGCACACGCTGCCATCGGTGAATTACCTGACCAAAGTGAGAAACGAAAAAGCTTGATTAATATAGAAAACGAACCGAATTATGTATAAAACGGACGTACGAGGGAAATTAATTGACGGCGAAGAAAAGTCGCTGAGTCAGATTTCGGCGGAAATTCTGGCGCCAATTTATGCCAAAACACCGCGCTGGTGGTACATCACGATGGGAATTGCCCTGCTGATGTTCGCGTGGGGAATTCAAAGTGTTTACATCACCCTTACGCAGGGGATTGGGGCATGGGGGCAAAACAGCACCGTGGCCTGGGGTTGGGAAATCATCAACTTCGTTTGGTGGATCGGGATCGGTCACGCCGGAACGGCTTTCTCGATCTTCCTGCTCATTTTGCGCCAGAAGTGGAGAACCGCCATTAACCGCGCTGCCGAAGCAATGACCGTGGTTGCCGTGTTGTGTGCGGCTTTGTTCCCGTTGTTACACATGGGCCGTCCGTGGTTGTTTTTCTGGATTTTCCCGTATCCAAATACCCGTGGACCGTTGTGGGTAAACTTTAACTCGCCGCTGTTTTGGGACTTTGTGGCCATTTCGGCTTACCTGTTGATTTCGGCCAGTTTCTGGTATTTCGGGATGGTTCCTGATTTTGCGACCATTCGCGACACCACCAAATCGAAAATCAAAAAAGCAATCTACGGATTCTTCTCTTTCGGCTGGACCGGTTCTTCCAGAGAATGGTTACGCTTCGAAGGGTTGGCTTTCGTGCTTGGTGGAATTGCTGCCGTGCTGGTAGTTTCGGTACACTCCATCGTATCAACCGACTTTGCGGTTTCGGTTGAGCCGGGCTGGCATACCACTTTGTTCCCGCCGTACTTTGTGGTTGGTGCAATTTTCTCAGGATTTGCAATGGTACTCACGCTGGTTACCCTGATGAAAAAGCTTTACAACATGGAAGATTTCATCACAAGTCGCCACGTTGATGCGGTTTGCCGCGTGTTGGTGTTCATTTCGCTCATTATGGGAACCGCTTACATCACTGAAATATTTATTGCATGGTATTCAGGCTCCGAATACGAGTTTTACACCTTCTTTAAAAACCGAATCACTGGCGATTATGCGTTCCAGTTCTGGGCGATGTTTACCCTGAATGCCTTGTTGCCACAGTTGTTCTGGTCGAAAAAGATTCGTAACAGCATTTGGGTGGTATTCGTAATTTCTTTGCTGATCAATCTTGGTATGTGGTACGAACGTTTCAATATTGTTGTCACTTCGTTATCGAAAAACTATCTGCCGGCAAGCTGGGCCGCTTATCATCCAACTTCAGTAGAAATTGGCTTCTTTGTTGGAACGCTTGGAATGTTTACCGCAGGAGTTCTGCTGTTCTTCCGTTACATTCCGCAGATCGCCATTAGCGAAGTTAAAATGGTAGCCAAATTCAATAAACAGCAAACCAATCACTTAAAACCCGGACATCACCATGACTATGAATAAAAAATACCTGGTTGGCGTTTTCGACAGCGAGCATACGCTGATCGACGCTTTCGAGAAGGCGCTTGAAAAAGGTGTGGTTGTGGAGGAAGTGTACACACCATACCCTATTCACGAGATATTGCATGGCATGAAAAATAAAACGCGCATTACGTATGCTGCATTTTTCTATGGACTGGGTGCCGTGATTTTGCTGCTCAGTGGTATGTATTATGCCGCAGTTATCGACTGGCCTTTGCATTTTGGCGGAAAGCCGTTCAACACGTTCCCGTCATTTATTGTGGTAACCATTGTTGCAACAATCCTCACAATTACCTTACTGACGTTGTTTACGTTCTCGGTAAGGGCAAAAATTTATCCTGGCAAAAAGGCTGAAATCATTGATATACGTGCCACCGACGATAAATTCATTATCCTGCTCGACCAGGAAACGATGAATGTAGGTAAGCCTGAAATTACCGAACTTTTTCAGGCATACGGAGCTTCTGAAGTCTATGAGAAAGAAACCGAAAAAACTGCCTGATCTATGAAATTGAACTACTTTAAAAGTATTGCATTTGCAACAATAGCTTTGGCTTTCGCCTCGTGCGACCGCGACCGGAATACAACCGGTTGGCAATATTTCGATGATATGGTGAAATCACCGGCTTACGAAACGTATACTTCGAATCCGAATTTTGCGAACGGGCAAACCATGCGCAACCCGGTTGAAGGAACGATTCCAGTGGGTTACGAACCTTATTATTACCAGAAGACCGATGAAGATCGCGTGAAAGCCGGACTGGAATTGGTAAATCCGCTGAAACCAACTGCGCAAAATATTGAACGCGGCAAGCAGGTTTACGGCGTGTATTGCATCAATTGTCACGGTGACAAAGGTGATGGAAAGGGATTCCTGTTCACGAGCGGCAAATATCCATTTCCGCCTAAAACCCTTCTTTCTCCCAAAGTTAAGAACGGCCCGATTGGCGAAATTTTCCACGTCGAAACCGTTGGCTTTGGAGTAATGCCCGCACACGGCGCGCAAATTAGGCCTGAAGACCGCTGGAAAGTGGCCATGTACGTAAAAGAAGTACTGCAAAAGCAATGATGAATTGTGAGTTATAAATGTGATTATCCTTTGCCGTCTGCTTTAGCTGACGGACTTGAATTAGAAAAACGAAAGAACAAACGAATATGGATACAATGGAAGACAAACTGATTGTTCCTCAAAAAATTAAAAACCTGTTGTATGGCTTGATTGGCATCGGGGTAATCTCGCTGGGAGCCGGATTTGCAATGGATCCGCACCGGGCTTGGGCCAATTACCTACTGAACAACTATTATTTTGTGTCGCTGGCCATTGGAGCCGGGTTTTTCGGGGCAATTCAATACATTGCGCAGGCAGGGTGGTCCTCGGCATTCAAAAGGATTCCCGAAGCGATGGCATCGTACATTCCAGTTGCAGGTGTATTTTTCCTGATGTTGTATTTCGGGATGCATTCGCTGTTTCATTGGTCGCACGAAGGAATCACCGAAACCGATAAATTGCTGGCTCACAAAGCGCCTTACCTGAATGTCCCATTTTTCTTTATCCGTGTTATTTTGTTTTTCGGTTTGTGGACAGTGATGGTTCGCCTGCTTCGGAAAATATCGCTGAAAGAAGATGCCGAAGGCGGATTGCAGCATTTTTACGATTCCGAAAAATATTCCAAAGTGTTCATTTTCATCGTGGCAATCAGTTTTACTCTGTTTGCAATCGACATGCTTATGTCGCTCGAACCGCACTGGTTCAGTGGCTTGTTTGCTGCCAAAAGTTTCATCGCTGCCTTCCAACATGGAGCTGCCATGATAGCATTGATTGTTATTCTGTTGAATAAGTCAGGTCATTTAAAGATGCTGAACAGGAGCCATTTGCACGATTATTCAAGATACATTTTCATGCTTTCCATTGTGTGGGGTTACTTCAATTTTGCTGAGTTTATGCTGATTTGGTACGGAAACCTTCCGGAAGAAACTGTATTCTTTGTGAATCGTTCACAAGGTGTTTTTGGCGTATTGTTTTATGTCAACATTATCCTGAACTGGTTTATCCCGTTCCTGTTCCTGATGCCGCGAATGACTTCACGAAGCAAGGTTTTTATGGTTCCCGTAATTCTCATTATGATGGTTGGCCAGTACACCGAGTTGTACTACTACATTTGGCCGGCGGTGGTTCACGAAGCCAAATTCGGATTGATTGAAATTGGTACCTATATCGGATTTTTAGGCTTGTTTGCGCTGGTAGTAATCAACACGCTGTCGAAAGCCAATCTGGTTCCGAAGAACCATCCATATCTGGAAGAAAGCGTTTATCACCAGTTTTAGACGAAACTGGAAATCACATAAAAAATCCCGAAATCTGTTGAAGGTTTCGGGATTTTTTGTTACCTGTAGTCTTTCACTTTTTATTCAGCACATCCAATGTGCAATTTAGTCCTGTCCACTCCTGCACTTTCCCGGCAAACTCTGCCTTCATTTTTTCCGGCATACTCTTTATTCGGGCTGTTCCATGATGAGCTCCCGGAATTAGGAAGGATTTGGAATTAACCTGATTGGAAACCAGCACCCGCGGGGCCGACCAGGTATCAATTCCACCGTAGATATACAGAATATTGTTGCCTTTTTCGTCGAGCCACTTTTTGAAATTGGCGTATAACTCCGGAGAAAAAGCATTTGCTTTGGCCTCTTTGGGCGGGAAAATAGCCGATGGATTGCTCGTGAAATGCTTGATGTATTTTTTGAACGGCTCGATGTTGTACCCATAATAACCGGTTTGCGTGGCCTGGTAATAGTGCGGTGCAAATTGCTCGATGTCGCGGTCTGAGAAGAAAGTTATATCCGATGATTTGATGAGTTCGTTGAGGTAATCGTCAAGTTTTTTGCTGGTCGGGATGCTATCGCACGAGCGGCCCCATTGCCAGAAAGAGAACGAGTATTCAAGCACAGCCAGTTCAAACGACTTGCCAATATTGCCGGTGTAGTTGAATTTCAATTTGGCTCCCTTAGCGTACCATTTTAATTTTTCGAGCGCTTTGTCCTCGTTTTTCAGCAAAAATTCCTGAAAGTCAAAAATACGCTTGCGGCATTCTGGAGTTCCAATCGTGTCCAGAAACGTGTAAATTCGGGTGTCTTCCAATGCGTTGTCGATGGGTGCCACATACGGAATGGCTACATCCACATCCTTCGGAAAGAAATATTTATAGTACAATGTGGTTTGTCCGCCTTTGCTGATGCCGGTGCTGAACCATTTCCCTTTGTACAATTGTTTGAAAAGTTGGTTTATCGCGTGAAGGTCGGCTGCTGCCTGTTCAATGCGGAGGTATTCCCATTGCAATGAATCGGGCTTTGATTTACCAAAAAAACGATATTCCACGCCAATGTTGTTGGCATTCAGGATTTGCTCAACTTCGTTTCCGCCTCGCCCCATTCCATAGCCATGTGTTTCCATCACAACCGGAAGATTAAAACCTTTGTGTTTCAGTTGTACCCATTGGTAAAACGAACCTTTTTCGGGATGTTGATGATCAAGAGGCTGTTTAACCATTATATCGTAGGTTAAATAGGGATCGCCGGGCTTGGTTGCATTGGTAAACGAAACGTCGGGCAGATCATACAAGGCCCGTTCTAGTTGTTGATTGTCGGGCTGAGCAAAGACATTCAGAATGGAAAAAAAGAATGCAAATAACAAAGTTTGTCTCATTTCGGATTATTCATAATAGTTTAGTCCGCAAAATACGGAAAGCTTGAGGAATGTAAAAGAGAAGAAAGTCAGCAATGTGCTGAAAACTGAAAGATCCCAAGAGATATTTGGTTTTTAATTTCGAACGTAATGCAATTGGACCAATCCTTTTTCGAACTTTTGGCATCTAACAAGCTGAAGTTTCTTCTCCGGATAATCACCGTTGAATAGTCTTATTCCTTCACCAAGCAGTATAGGAATGATGGATATAGTCATTTCGTCAACTAAATCGGCATTTAAAAGTTGCTGAATCGTTTCGGCACCACCATCGCAGTAAATGTTCTTTCCATGCTTACTTTTTAACGCGGTTACCAACTTTTTTATGTCGCCCGAATAGAAGGTGACGTTACCTGAGTTTTTCCTCGGAGTACGGGAGATGACATACACATCCCTCTCTCCATAATGATTTTCCATGCCCATCGAAAGGATTTTGTCATAGGTTTTCCGGCCAAGTAGAACTGTGTCGACCATTTCGATATAGGCTTTGTAGCCATAATCTTCTCCTTCCTGGTTCATTTCATCCAGAAAGCTAATGTCGCCATTGGGCTTGGCAATGTACCCATCGAGGCTCATGGCTATAAAAAGGCAAAGTTTTCGGTTCATATTCTAAATTTTATGACTTTAATTGAATGAAGAATGAACAAGGCAGCCATTGATAGCTGCCTTGATTTTATATTAAAGGTATATGTTTCAGTAATGGTATAATTGGTTATTTGGTTATTCCTTCCAGTTTAAATAAAAACGCATAATTAAGCGCAACTTCCTTCAGATAGTCGAAGCGACCACTGGCTCCGCCGTGCCCGAATTCCATGTTGGTTTTTAAGAGTAACATGTTTTTGTCGGTTTTCATATCGCGTAATTTGGCGACCCATTTGGCTGGTTCAAAATATTGCACCTGGCTATCGTGCAATCCGGTGGTGACCAGGATGTTCGGATAGTTCTTCTTTTCAACGTTTTCGTAAGGGCTGTAGCTCTTCATATAAAAGTAAGCATCTTTATTTTTTGGATTGCCCCACTCGTCAAATTCGTTGGTCGTAAGCGGAATGCTTTCGTCCAACATGGTATTTACCACATCAACAAACGGAACCTGAGCCACAATTCCGTTCCACATTTCAGGAGCCATATTGGCAACGGCACCCATTAGTAAACCACCGGCACTGCCGCCCATAGCATATAAGTGCTTTGTTGAACTGTATTTTTCATCGACCAGGAATTTACCACAATCAATAAAGTCGGAAAACGTGTTTATTTTTTTCATCAGCTTTCCATCTTCATACCACTGGCGGCCCATTTCCTGTCCACCACGAATGTGTGCTATGGCATAAACAAACCCACGGTTGAGCAAACTAAGGCGCGAACTGCTGAAACTGGCGTCCATACTGGCACCGTAGCTTCCGTAGCCATAAAGCAATAGCGGGGCATTTCCGTCTTTTTTGAACCCATTTTTGTAAACAAGCGAAATTGGCACTTTTGTACCGTCTTTTGCCGTAGCATACAAACGTTCAGTAGTATAGTCGGCCGAATTGTAACCACCCAAAACTTCTTGCTGTTTTTTCAGAGTCTTTTCTTTTGTGCCCATGTTGTAATCAAAAATGGAGCTTGGCGTGGTGAGCGAAGTGTAGCCGTAGCGCAATACCGAACTGTTGTATTCAGGATTGGCACCAAAGTTTGCAGCGTAGGCAGGTTCGCCAAAATCAACGTAATGTTCCGAATTGTCAGTCAAATTCCTGATGCGCAATTTTACCAAACCATCTTTACGTTCGTTGATCACGATAAAATCCTTGAATTCCTCAACACTTTGCAGCAAAACATCGTTGCGTACCGGTATAACTTCTTTCCAGTTTGTTGCTTCTGTTTGGTTGAGCGGGCACTCCATTAATTTGAAATTCTTTGCGTCATCCTTGTTGGTTAAAACCAAAAACTTATTGGCAAGCGGAATAACCTCGTAAAGTACATCTTTCATGCGTGGCTGAAATACTTTAAATGAATCGTTGGGCTTGCTGGCATCAATCATTCGCCATTCAGCCGACATAGTGGCCTGCGAGAAAATGAAGATATACTTGTTGTTCTTGCTTTTGCCAACACCGATGTAATTACTTTTGTCCTTTTCTTCATACACCAGTGCATCAGATTGGGCGTCTGTTCCAAGTGTGTGGCGGTTTATTTTTTCTGAAAGAAGTGTTGTCGGATTTTTCGAAGTATAAAAGAATGTTTTATTGTCGGATGCCCAACACGGATCGCCCTGAGTATTGGGGATGGCATCTTTCAAAATTTCGCCTGTTTCGAGGTTTTTAACCTGAATGGTATATTGGCGGCGGCTCACCAAATCGACTCCGTAAGCCAGTAATTTATTGTCCTCGCTAACTGAGAATCCTGTGGCTGAAAAGTAGGAGTGTCCTTCAGCCATTTGATCAACATCGAGCAGGATTTCTTCAGGAGCATCCAATGATCCTTTTTTTCGGCAGTATTTGTAATACTGTTTTCCATCTTCGGTACGTGTATAATAGAAATAACCGTTTTTGAACGTTGGTACACTTTCGTCTTTTTCTTTGATGCGCGCTTTCATTTCCGTAAACAATTGTTCCTGAAATGCTTTCGTGTCGCTCATCATAGTGTCGAGATAGGAATTTTCGGCAGTGAGATAGTCAACAACTTTAGTGCTGTCAGGACCTTTGCCAAAATAATCGTACATCCAGTAATAATTGTCGAGAACACGGTCGCCATGAATTTCGCGCCAATGTTCTTTTTTTTCGGCAACCGGAGCTTTTACTGATGGAGGTTGTGAACATGAACTCATAAAAAGAATAGCTAAAATGGTGAAAACAGAATTAATTTTCATGACTTGTAGTTTTGAAGTTGCACTTGATTAGTAGCTGTTTAAAGTACAGGATTACAAAAATGGTTAATTCATTTAACTAAAAATATTCGGGATGTTGTACTTATTCCAAAGATTGTTTTAGCTCGACAACAAGCGAAGTGCATCTTCAATGGTCTCAACCGGTAGCTGGCACGTGTTATCCTGGCAAATGTAAATCAATGTTTTTCCCGAAACATACCGGTCTTTGAGCAAGGACAAATCGCTGGCTGTGGTTGATGTACAGAAAATAACATCGGGCATGTAGTGTTTTTGAAGGTTTTTCAAATAATCAATTGCTTTTTCTCCAATGACAACCATCTCCTTCCGGCTTCCGGTAAAATCGAGCAACAATTGCGCCCAGTTACTGTATCCGGAAGGGTATTCCGAAATGTTTCCGGACATTCGTTCAAGCATATTTTCTGCGATCTTTTTATAGTCTGATCGGTCAAAAAGGTACGATAGTCGCAAAAGGTTCCGCGCCATCACCGAGTTCGATGAAGGAATTACATTATCATACACTTCAACCGTTCGGGTGATGAGATCGGATTGTTTTTCAGGAGTGAAATAGAAAAACAGTCTTTGCGGATCGTAGAATTGCTTCATACTTCTTTCTGTGAGTTGTTGCGCCAGATTGAGCCATCGGGCATCGCCACTAATTTCGAAAAGAGCAGTGAATGCTTCAATAGCAAACGCATAATCTTCCAGAAAACCGGAGATTTTAGCCTGACTGTTTTTGTATGAATGGAAAACTTCTCCGGAATCGGTAATCATTTTATCTTTCAGGAAAACTGCATTGGCTAAGGCTAGCTCCAAATACTCCGATTCGCCGAAAGCTTTGTAGCAGCTAACTAATTCGGAAATCGTCATCGCATTCCACGATGCCAGAATTTTGTCGTCAAGGCCCGGACGAACTCTTTTTTCACGTTCTGCAAGCAATTTTTGCTTCCAAAGATGAACCTTGGTTTGCAGTTCATCGGTCGAAATCTGATGATTTGCTGCAAACAACTCGTCAGTTTCGGTTCGCATCAAAATGTATTGGTTGTGTTCCCAATAGCCCAACGAATTGATGTTGTAATAGTCGCTGAAAAGTTCAAAATCATCGCCAATCAATTTCTGCAATTCGTTTTTTGTCCAGGTATAAAATTTTCCTTCAATGCCTTCGCTGTCAGCATCGAGCGCCGAATAAAAGCCATTTTCAGGCGAAAGCATTTCGCGTTTCAGAAAGTCAATAGTTTCAGAAACCACCTTTTGGTAAAGCGGATTGGGGGCAACTTGCCAGGCCTCGGCGTAAAGTCGCAACAGCTGGGCATTATCGTACAGCATTTTCTCGAAATGCGGAACTTTCCAGATTTCGTCGGTCGAATAACGGGCAAAACCTCCACCGATTTGGTCGTACAATCCGGCCAGCGCCATTTTTTGCAGGGTTAGTTTTAACTGATTTAAAATGGATTGATCCTGAAATTGCACCCCGGCCCGCAACAAAAACTGCCAGTTGTTGGGGAGCATAAACTTGGGAGCGCCTTTGGTTCCGCCATTTTTGGTGTCGAAATAGCTTTGCCACTTTTTCAGGATAGCCGTTAGCAGCAGTGGATCAACTTTTGAGCTTTTCTGTGAAATCGGGATCAGCGTACTTTGCTCAATGCCTTCCTGAAGTTTGGCGGCATATTCGTCGGTTTTCTCCGGATTTTCGGTATAAAACTTTGAAACGGCTTCAAGTGCCTGAATCCAGTTTTCTTTTGGGAAATAGGTTCCGCCCCAAATCGGACGGCCATCGGGCAGCGCAATACAGTTGAGCGGCCAGCCTCCACGCCCGGTCAAAAGTTGTACGGCAGACATATAAATGTGGTCGATGTCGGGTCGTTCTTCACGATCGATTTTGATGCAAATGAAATGATCATTCATGATTTGGGCGACTGTTTCGTCCTCAAACGACTCGTGTTCCATCACGTGGCACCAATGGCAGGCCGAATAACCAATGCTGATCAGCAAAAGTTTATTTTCTGTTTTAGCCTGATTCAGTGCTTTTTCGCCCCAGGGCTGCCAGTTCACCGGGTTGTGCGCATGTTGCAGCAAATACGGCGAAGTTTCGTGGATGAGTTCGTTGGTGTATTGATTCTGTTTCATGTTTCCTTTTCTGAATAGCATGGAAACAAGCGGGCAGAGAAGAAAGTTCTATCAGAATGCCGTCAGCTAAAGCCAGACGGCAACGGATAATGCGCTAATAGTTACCTGTACGAATATCCTTTTGCCGTCACATTTATGTGACGGAATTGAATGCACTGCTATTATTGGGCTTTAGTCCTGACTATAGGATTTCAATCTCTCCCCTCAAATAGGTCACGGCTTTTCCGGCGATAAAAACCCTGTCGCCCGAAAGTGTGCACCATAATTGTCCGCCACGGGCCGAAAGTTGTAGGGCAGTCAATTCAGTTTTACCCAAACGATTTGCCCAAAATGGTATTAATGTAGTGTGTGCCGAACCAGTTACCGGATCTTCGTTTACTCCAACTGCCGGAGCAAAAAAACGGCTCACGAAATCAACTTCATTTCCTTTGGCAGTGACCATTATTCCGCGGGCATTTGTCGAAAGTAATAATTGAATGTTGGGGCGCAGTTTATTGATGGTTTCTTCCGAATCGAAAAGCAACAAATAATCGGTTTTGCCTTTCAGTGTTTTCAGCGGCTTTGCGCCAAATGCTTCAGTAAAGGTTTCAATGGGTTCTACTTCCTGCGCAAAATCTGCCGGAAAATCTAGATGGAGCTTGTCTTCAACTTTTTTCACTTTCAGTATTCCACTCAAACTTTCAAACTCCAGTAAATCTCCAGGATAACCTAACTCATTGAAAAGTACGTGTGCGGTAGCCAACGTGGCGTGTCCGCAAAGTCTGACTTCAGCCTTGGGTGTAAACCAGCGAATGTGAAAATGATTGCCTTCAGGAACAAAAAAGACAGTTTCTGAAAGGTTGTTCTCCATTGCAATTTGTTGCATCAATTCGTCGGAAAGCCATTCCTGTAGCAGAACAACTGCTGCCGGATTCCCTTTGAAAAGTCCTGCTGCAAAGGCATCGGCCTGAAAAATTGGAAGTTTCATTGTTTAGAATTTTACTGTGAGTTTCAGATTCAGTTTTCGCTTGGTCAGGTAATTTGGAACGCCAAACATGTCGCCCGAATTGTTAGCCACCCACAAGTACGAAATGGTGTTGTTAATACCCAGTAAATTAAATACTTCGAGGCTGATCCACATGTCTTTGATCTGGTCAAAAGCCTTATTCCTAAACTTTTTATGATCCTGATTGATCAGTACTTTCGAAAATCCCAGATCGATACGGCGATATGGCGGCATGCGGAAGACGTCCATGTATCGTTGCGAATTAGGCGGTCCGGTGGGGAGGCGCGATCCGTAGAAAGCCGTCAGGTTCATCTTCCAGGTTGGGTTTCCTGGGAAATAGTCCTGAAAGAAAACACTGAAATTAAACCGTTGGTCGGTTGGGCGTGGAATGTATCCATGCCCGTCGTTCAATACATCTTCTTCGGTTTTCATTACAGAAAGACTTGCCCACGACTCAATTCCACTCACAAATTCGCCATTCACTTTCATATCGATTCCGGTTGCATAACCTTTCGATTTTTGATCGGGCAAATACCGGATGCGCACATTGTCAATCTGGTAAGGAACCAAATTCGACATAAATTTATAATACATTTCTGAAGTGAATTTAAACGGGCGATCCCATGCCCTGAAAATATAGTCGGTTCCGAAAACAATTTGCGAAGACCGCTGTGCTTTTGTGTCAGGGTAAATTACTCCGTTCTTGTCTTTTATTTCCTTGTAAAACGCTGGTTGATCATAGATTCCCCCCGAGAGATGAAAAACAAGGTTCGTATTCCAGTCGGGATAGTAGCGTAACGTGGCGCGTGGGCTTACCAGGAACTCTCCGGAATACGACCAGTAATGCGTGCGGATTCCGGCTGTTGCATACAGCGATCCTTTGCTGATTGGAATCTGGTATGTATCCTGAATGAAAGCTGTAACACGGGTCGAATTCATGTTGTATTTCATGTTCATGGAACTGTACAACTCAAGTTTGTCGCCTTGATACGGAATGGAATAGCCGGTTGAATCGCGCAGAACCCATTCGTTCATGCGGTCGTCGATTTTTTCCAATTGAGCTTTGACTCCCCAGTTTAATAAGTGATGCTCGGAGTTGTAGGCTCCTTTGTGTTCAAAGCTGTAAACGCTGACATCAAGGTAATTTCGGGCATGGTTGAGAAATGTTCCAACACCTAGATTTAGAACACTATCGGTACCTCCCGATTGGTTTTGTTCAAGCTCGTTCAGGTAATAATCACCGCGAATATCATAAGTCTCAGCTTCTTTCGATTGAAATGCTGCGGCGATAAATTTCAGGTTCAGATTATCTCCCGGATGGTAATTGGCAATTAAAGCGCCAGTGGTGGTGGTGTACTTGTCGGCCTCCTGACCCTCAAAATAAATGGTGGCATTGTATAACTGATTAATGGTGCCAAAGCTTGTTTGACGGGTTTGAGGCACGAAATTATATTGGTTTTTGGCAAAGTTTCCAAGAAACGACAGGTCGAACGAGCGGTTGAATTTATATGTCAGGTAGGTTTGAAAATCAACAAACCGAGGATTGTATTCGCCTTTTTCGTCGAGAGTTCCCAGCAGATAGCGATTTGTTTTATACCTGATTCCGGAGATATGCGAAAATTTACCGTTTTTGCTAATATCTTCGAGATGGAGCGAACCACCCAGAAAACTGGCTGTGGCCGATCCGGCAAATTCTGTTGGCCGGCGATACCTGATGTCGAGTACCGACGACATTTTATCTCCATATTTTACATCGAACCCTCCGGCAGAAAAATCGATGGACGAAACCATGTCCGAATTAATGGCACTCATCCCTTCCTGTTGTCCGGCCTTGGTTAAAAGCGGACGATAAACTTCCACATCGTTCACGTACACCAGGTTTTCATCAAAATTTCCTCCCCGCACCGAGTATTGCGAACTTAACTCATTATTAGTTGATACGCCGGGCAAAGTTTTGATCAGGGCTTCAACTCCGCCAGTGCCCGCATCGGTAAGAGTTCCCATATATTTGGCCTCAATACGGTTCATGTTGGTTCGGTTTATGCGGTGTTGCGTAACCTGAACTTCGTCTATTTGCTGATCAGTCTGTTTCAGAGAGATATTCAATTCAATTCGTTGTTCTTCATTAGCCCTGACGATTTTTTCAACCGTCTGGAACCCAATTACCGAAAAGACAATTGTGATCGATTTTTTTGAAGGAATCCGAAGCAGATAGGCGCCGTCGCGGTTCGAAACGGTCCCGATAGCCGAGTTTTTTAGCGAAATATTGGCTAACTCAACTGGCTTACCGGTTTCGTCGGAAATTTTTCCGTATAATGTGGCGTTGTTGCTTTGAGCCAATAGGTTGGCAGAGTTCAGTAAAAGCAAAAAAATAAGCAGCAGTGATAGAATTGACCTCATGCAGACAAAAATAATATTTCCCAAATAATAAACTGTTTGGCATGATATTAATTGTTTTGTTCAGCTTAATTTTGATCAACTTTATCTTTGATGTTTAATTCATTTAAGAAGTTACTATGGCATCGCGCGATTACCTGATCCGTCAGTTTGAAGAAATGGGAATTTTTCTGGCAACTTTACTTCGCCGGATTTTAAAGATGAAAGAAGATAGAAGTCAGCAGGAGGTGATTTTTTCCGTTGTTCGTGAGTCACTGTTGAAGGAAGCAAATCTGGATATTGATCAGGTAATTATTCTTGATGAAAATGAATTTTTAGATTTGGTAAAAGAACATTTTACCAGTGATGACCAATTGGAAAAGCTGGCTGATATTTTGAAAGTTGTGGGGCAGGAGGTGGAACACTCGTTCTCGATGACCAAAGCAAATTACATTCTGAAATCGGTATTTCTGTACAAATACCTTCAGGAAAAGAGTACATCTTATTCGTTTGAACGACGAACAAAAATCCTTGAGCTCGAAGAACTTATTCATCGGACAGGGCTTATTTAAATTGTAGATTAATACATGAAATTAAAATTGTTATGATAGATCAATTTGAAGTAGTATTACCGGCGTTTAAACGGGGCTATCATCTGATAACTGATTTGATTGAGCGGCAGCTGCCTGATTTACCGGAAAAAGGACTGGTAAATATTCTGATTCAGCACACTTCTGCCGGAATTAGCCTGAATGAAAATGCTGATCCTTCCGTTCGATATGATTTTGAGACGTTTATGAATAAACTTGTTCCGGAAAACGATCCGGGATTTGTGCACACATTGGAGGGCTCTGATGATATGCCTGCACATTTAAAGTCGTCGCTGATTGGCGCCAGCTTAACAATTCCGGTTACCAATCATCAACTCAATTTAGGAACATGGCAAGGCATCTATTTATGCGAGTTTCGCAATTCAGGTGGCCGCAGGCGATTGGTAATCACGATACTTTCCTGAAATACCGAAAATTTGAGGATTTGAAAAAATGGTTTAATGGCTGAATTGCTATATGGTTAAAAGAACCATTAACAATTCAACCATTTAAAACTCCGAACTCTAGTTCACTTTAGGCACTTCGAACTTTTTAAAGCTTTTCTTTCAATGCTTGTCCTGTGTGCGATTCTTTCATTTTAATCAAATCTTCCGGAGTTCCCTCAAATACAACTTTTCCTCCATCTTTTCCACCTTCAGGTCCTAGGTCGATCACCCAGTCAGCACATTTTATCACGTCAAGGTTATGCTCGATGATTATGATGCTGTGTCCGCGTGCAATCAGTGCGTTGAACGAATCGAGCAGTTTGCGGATGTCGTGGAAATGCAGCCCGGTGGTTGGTTCGTCGAAAATAAACAGCGACGGACTTCCTTTTTCCTTGGCCAGAAACGATGCCAGTTTAATTCGTTGGCTCTCTCCTCCGGAAAGGGTACTCGACGATTGACCAAGTTTTACATATCCCAACCCAACGTCTTGTAAGGGTTTCAGGAGTTTGGCTATTTTTTTTGAAGTAGTTGATTTTTGTTCGCCAAAGAATGCGATGGCTTCGTCAACCGTCAGATCGAGGATGTCGTAGATGTTTTTCCCTTCGAATGTAATTTCCAGAATTTCGTCTTTAAACCGTTTCCCTTTACAGCTTTCGCACACGAGATGAATGTCTGCCATAAACTGCATTTCGACGGTGATTTCACCTTCCCCCTGGCATTCTTCGCAGCGGCCCCCTTCAATATTGAATGAAAAATGCGATGGTTTAAAACCATTGTATTTTGAGCCTTGCAGATCGGCGTAAAGTTTGCGGATTTCGTCGTAAACTTTCAGATAAGTCACCGGATTCGATCGTGATGACTTTCCGATCGGATTCTGATCGACAAATTCGATTGAAGTAATCAGGTTAAAATCGCCCCGAATGAGGTCGTGTTGCCCGGTTTTTTCGCTGAACCCACCAAACATTTTTGCAAGTGCCGGATAAAGAACTTTGGTAACGAGCGACGATTTCCCAGATCCGCTAACTCCGGTTACTACACAAATTGTGTTAAGCGGGAATTTGACATCGACGTTTCGAAGGTTGTTTTCGCGGGCACCGGTAATTTCAATAAAATTACTCCATTTACGCCGTAGCTTCGGAATTTCAATTTTTTCTTTTCCGGTAAGATATTTGGCTGTCAAACTTTCAGATGATGATTCGAGTTGTTCGTGTGTCCCCTGAAAAACAACTTCGCCGCCCAATCTTCCGGCAAGCGGGCCAATGTCGATAATTTCGTCGGCTTCGCGAATAATTTCTTCGTCGTGTTCTACAACCAAAACGGTATTGCCAAGTTTCTGAAGTTTGCGCAAAACACGAATTAATCGCTGTGTGTCGCGCGAATGAAGTCCGATACTTGGTTCGTCCAGAATATACATCGAACCAACCAAACTGCTACCCAATGAAGTGGCCAGATTGATGCGTTGCGACTCACCGCCCGAAAGGGTAGAAGAGAGCCTGTTCAGCGTTAGGTAGCCCAGGCCGACATCTGCCAGGAATTCGAGGCGGTTGTTTATCTCAACCAGAATTCGTTCAGCCACTTTCGTTTCATGTTCCGAAAGCTGAAGATTGATGAAAAACTTTTGCAATTCGTCGATTGGCATCAGCACCAGATCCTGGATCGATTTTTCGCCAACTTTTACATACATAGCCTCTTTTTTCAGACGTGTTCCGCGACAATCGGGACAATTGGTTTTTCCGCGGTACCTCGAAAGCATTACGCGGTATTGGATTTTGTATGTATTTTCTTCAAGCATTTTAAAGAACTGATTCAGCCCCTCGAAATGCTTGTTGCCTGTCCAAAGCAATTGTTTCTGGTCTTCAGTCAGTTCGTAATATGGCTTATGAATAGGGAAATTGAACTTTTCGGCAGCGTAAATCAGCGCATCTTTCCATTCGCCCATTTTTTCACCTTTCCAGCAGGCCACCGCATCCTGGTAAATCGAAAGTGATTTATTCGGAATAACCAGATCTTCGTCAATCCCGATTACTTTTCCGTAGCCTTCGCAGGTTTTACAAGCGCCAACAGGATTGTTGAAACTGAACATATGGACCGAAGGTTCCTCAAATTCAATTCCATCGGCTTCAAACAGGTTTGAGAAATGTTCTTCTTTCACATCAGACCCATCGTATATTTTTACAATACACTCGCCGTGACCTTCGAAAAATGCAGTTTGCACCGAGTCGGCAATACGGCTGAGGTTATCTTCGTCGTTAATTACAGTAGCACGGTCGATCACAATATTGCAGGCCGACTCAGAACATTGAATTGCTGCATTTTCTTTAATCAGCTCGTCAATCCGTTTGATTTCATAGTTGACTTCAAGCCTAGAAAAACCTTGCTGAAGCAATAATTCGGCCTCCTGAATGAGTGTACGTCCGTTTTTTACCTTCAATGGAGCACCAATCAAAAAACGGGTATTTTCGGGAAACGAGACGATGAAGTTAACCACGTCGCTTACGTGATGTTGTTTTACTTCCTTCCCGGAAACCGGCGAAATTGTCTTCCCAACACGGGCAAATAACAACTTCATGTAATCGTATATTTCTGTCGAGGTACCTACAGTCGATCGTGGATTTCGTGTATTAACCTTTTGCTCGATGGCAATTGCCGGCGGTATTCCTTTAATATAATCAACTTCGGGTTTATTTATACGGCCCAAAAACTGTCGTGCGTATGACGATAAGCTTTCAACATATCGCCGCTGGCCTTCAGCATAAAGTGTATCAAAGGCAAGTGAAGATTTCCCGGAACCTGATAAACCACTGATAACGATGAATTTATTTCGGTTAATTTTTAGATCAATGTTTTTTAAATTGTGAACTCTTGCGCCTTTGATTTGTATATATGATGAAAAATTAGAAGAAGAACTCATTCGTTATGTTATTATAAATGCAGAAAAATTTGGTTAATTGGAAAAAATGATCGATTTTTACCTGCACAAAAGTAGCAAATTGTTTAACTCACTTAAAAAAAAGCTTGCCTATCGACAGAACTATACTCTTTAATTATTGAAAACAGTCACATAATAATTTAGAGTCATGTTCAGACCAGAAGATCTGAGCGATAATTCGCTCGTTAAACAATTTGTCGATGGGAATCAACAAGCCATCGAAATTTTGATTGCCCGCCATAAAAAGAGGGTTTTTACTTACATCCTGCTCATTGTAAAAAATCATCACCTTGCGGAAGACATTTTTCAGGATACTTTTATTAAAGTAATCCGTTCGTTGAAAAGCGGTAAGTATACCGAAAACGGAAAGTTTATTTCCTGGGTGCTTCGCATTTCGCACAATCTGATTATCGATCATTTCAGAAAGGAGAAGCTGCTTAGTACTACTTCGAACGACGACACCAATGTTGATCTTTTTAATTCGCCGAAGTATTCGGAAGGGAATATTGAGGATAAACTGGTTTACGACCAGATTACCAGTGATGTGCGCCTGTTGATTGAAGAACTTCCTGATGATCAGCGTGAAGTAATTATTATGCGCCACTATCAAGGGCTAAGTTTCAAGGAAATTTCTGACTTGACAGATGTAAGCATTAATACGGCGTTGGGTCGTATGCGTTATGCTTTAATAAACCTTCGGAAGTTGATTGAAAAGAAAAATCTGAGCCTGACAAAAATTTAAGTTGCTGATAGCAATATTCCTGAATAGGTAGCGTTATTTGTGCATAACAGTAACATTAACGAATGCCTATGAGTAAATTCTCTACATTAAATTATTTGATCAATTCATATAATGACGGGAAAAAGGAAGTTGAAATTTTGCAACAAATTGAATTTGAGGAGCAGGAGATGGATGTTGATGAGTATGGGTTTGAGCCTTCGCAGGGCATTATTGATGCAATTTTAAGTTTTGCATCGCAGTATGAAGTACTAAAATCCGGGAACGTCGGAAATATAGAATTGAATCTGAACTAAATCCGAAATGTATTTTAAAGCACCTTTAACAAAAGGTGCTTTTTTCTTTTTATATTTGTGATATCAAAATGATATTATTATAATTTAAATCTGATAGTATGGAAAAGTCATTTACAGCCCGCTCCGGTTATTTGTTTTTGTTGTTCGAGATTCTTTTTCTTGGCTTTGCAATTGCCGGATTTATATTGCAGTTAATTGTACCTTCGGTAATATTGCTTGCTCTTTTTATTCTTCTTGCACCGGGATTCATCGCTGTCGATCCAAATCAATCCTATGTTCTGGTACTGTTTGGTGCATATAAGGGAACATTAAAGGACAACGGTTTTTTCTGGGTTAACCCGTTCTTTACCAAAAGGAAATTTTCTCTGCGAGCCCGTAATTTTAACAGCGAACCAATAAAAGTTAACGATAAACTAGGAAACCCGATTATGATTGGGGTTGTATTAGTCTGGAAAGTTGAAGAAACCTTCAGAGCTGCCTTTGGAGTTGACGAGTACGAACATTTTGTTGTAGTTCAGAGTGAAGCGGCCTTACGCAAATTGGCTGGTTTATACCCGTATGATAATATCGAGGACGACCATGCAAACATTACTTTGCGTGATGGCGGAGAAGAAGTCAATATGGTGCTCGAAAATGAAATTCGTGAACGATTGGATATTGCTGGTATTCATGTAATTGAAGCCCGTATTAACTATATTGCTTATGCTCAGGAAATTGCCCAGGCCATGCTGAAACGCCAGCAAGCCACTGCTATTGTTGCTGCCCGGTTTAAAATTGTAGAAGGCGCAGTAAGTATGGTTGAGATGGCTTTGGATGAGTTGAGTAAAAAGAAAATTGTTGAGTTGGATGAAGATAAAAAAGCGACCATGGTAAGTAACCTGATGGTTGTTTTATGCGGCGACAAGGAAGCTACACCTGTTGTAAATACCGGTACACTTTATCAGTAAAGAACGATGAATAAAGTTTTATTTAAGGAAGAACAGCAGTTCAGGCAATGGTGGTACATTGTTTTGGTACTGGTTGCTACAGTTCCAGTTATATTTTTTAGTGTCTATGCCCTTATACAGCAAACAGTGAATAGAGTACCGGTTGGAAATACTCCGGCACCAAACGGGGTACACGTTGGCTTAATCATTTTCCTGGGGGCGCTACTTTGGCTGTATTTTTCGCTTAAACTAAAAGTATGGATTGATCAGGATGGAATTCATTACAGTTTTTTCCCTTTGATTTTCAGGAAAAGGTTGATTTCGGTTCATGAAATTCAGCGGTGCGAAATCCGGCATTACCGGCCAATTTTGGAATATGGTGGATGGGGCATTAAAAAGAGTTTTAAGTGGGGCAGGGCTTACAATGTTTCTGGAAATGTTGGTTTACAGCTTTACCTGAAAAATGGTAAAAAAGTATTGTTTGGAACACATCGCCCGCAGGCGATGATACATGCACTGGAAAGTGCCATTACAAGTAAAAACCAAGTTTAAATTTAGAATTATGCGACTGCAGTTCATTTCATTTTTAATAGGATTGTTGGCAGCTTTTGCTGCTCTTGCCCAAACCGAAGAGCCTGTGACTCTGAAAACCGAAACCGGGAATATTGAAGGTACATTGCTTTTACCTGACGCTAAACTTCCGGTGCCGGTGGTATTGATTATTGCGGGATCGGGGCCGACAGACCGCGATGGAAACAATCCGATGATGAAAAATAATTCGCTGAAAATGTTGTCGGCTGAATTGGCTAAGAAGGGGATTGCTTCACTTAGGTACGATAAGCGTGGTATTGCTCAAAGCCAGCCGGCTGGATTGAAAGAAGCCGATCTGCGATTTGAAAATTACATACAGGATGCAGAAAGCTGGATAAAGTTATTGAAACAGAATAAGAATTTCTCAAAAGTTATTGTAATCGGTCATAGCGAAGGTTCTCTGATTGGCATGGTGGCGTCGCAAAACGAAAATGTAGCAAAATTTATATCGATCGCTGGCATCGGCCAGCCTGCTGATATGACTTTTCGCGAACAATTGAAAGCGCAGCCGCCTTTTGTGTTGGAACAGTCGGCTCCAATTCTTGATGAATTGGTTAAAGGAAAAACAGTTGAGAATGTTCCGCAAATGCTTTTTTCACTTTTCAGACCGAGTGTTCAGCCTTATATGATTTCGTGGTTCAAATACGATCCGCAGAAAGAGATTGCAAAACTTAAAAAGCTAGTGCTGATAGTTCAGGGAACCACTGATATCCAGGTGAGTGTTGAAGATGCCAAACGGCTCAAAGCCGCAAATCAGTCGGCAAAAATGACGATTATTGAGGGGATGAACCATATTTTTAAAAATGCTGATTCCGACAAAACTAAAAATATTCAGACTTACAATCAACCTGAATTACCAGTAAATGCTGAACTTGTTGATGTAATATGCAGTTTTATTTTGTCGAAATAGTTGGTAGGCTTTGGATACAAAATTCGTTTCTATTTTGAGAATGGGAAAATTGTGGAGGTGATGTTATGGCAAAGAAAAAATCGTTTGTGCTGCGTATTGATCCTGATGTGTACGATGCCATTGAAAAATGGGCGGCCCAGGAATTTCGCAGCGCTAACGGACAGATAGAATGGATTATAGATAAGGCATTGCGCGATGCAAGAAGGCCGATTACAAAAACATTGAATGAAGAGCCTGATGTTGCTGGAGACAAGTTGGAGGGCGAAAATGAAGTTTAAACAATTCAATCTTTAAAAATTATAATCATGAATTCAATAAAATATCATTGTCCGAAATGCGGCAACACCAAGGCCGAGATTGACGAAATCAGAACGACAGGAAGCGGATTCTCCAGGTTTTTTGATATACAAAACCGAAAGTTTACTGTAGTAACCTGTAGCCAATGCAAATACAGTGAGTTTTATAAGGGCTCAGTCAGTACATTAGGTAATGTTGCCGATTTTCTGATTGGGTAAACTAATCGGTTTAAATTTTCTTTAAAACCAGTCGAATAAACTTTCGGTCTGGTATCAAAATCATGGTTTTAGTATATTTTTGCAGCGGTTTTAATGTAAATCCTCACAAAAAATATAAAACTATGACCATTAGCGCATTACAATCAGCAAGGGCTAAATATCAGCCAAAACTTCCTAACTCGTTAAAATCGTCTGTTAAACTGGTTGAAGGAGCCAAAACTCAGTCAGTTGCCGATCAGGACGCAATTCAGAAGCTTTTCCCAAATACTTACGGCATGCCTTTGATTACTTTCGAGGCAGGCGAGAAAAAACAGTATCCGGCAGTGAATGTTGGCGTTATTCTTTCCGGAGGTCAGGCACCCGGCG
This sequence comes from Bacteroidota bacterium, assembly GCA_021849365.1. Lineage (GTDB taxonomy): Bacteria > Bacteroidota > Bacteroidia > Bacteroidales > Prolixibacteraceae > Aquipluma. The sequence continues at coordinate 23,852 of JAJZSZ010000020.1, forward strand.
GACACAACGTGATTTCAGGAATCTTTGATGGTGTAAAAAACATCAACCCAAACAGTAAACTTTACGGTTTCCTTGGTGGACCCGGAGGACTGGTTGATCACAAGTATGTTGAATTAACAGCCGAGATTATTGATGAATACCGCAATACCGGTGGTTTCGATATTATCGGTTCAGGCCGCACCAAACTCGAAGAGACTGCTCAGTTTGATAAAGGCGAAGAAATTTTAAAACAGCTGGGAATTAATGCCCTGATTATCATTGGTGGTGACGATAGTAATACTAATGCCTGCGTTTTGGCCGAATATTATGCTGCTAAAAACTCAGGAATTCAGGTAATTGGTTGTCCAAAAACCATCGATGGTGACCTGAAAAACGATATGATCGAAACGTCATTTGGTTTCGACACTGCAACCAAAGTTTATTCAGAGTTGATTGGTAACATCGAACGCGATGCCAACTCGGCTAAAAAATACTGGCACTTTATTAAACTGATGGGACGCTCTGCTTCTCACATCGGTTTGGAATGTGCATTACAAACTCAGCCAAATATCACATTGATTTCGGAAGAAGTGGAACTGAAAAAGCAAACTTTGAGCGAGATTGTGGATTACATGGCTGGCATTGTTGCCAAACGTGCCGCTAATGGCGAAAACTTTGGGGTTGCTTTAATTCCTGAAGGTTTGGTTGAATTCGTTCCTGAAATGAAAGCCTTGATTGCTGAGCTGAACGATTTACTGGCCGAAGGTTCTGAAACGGAAAAGAAATTCAAATCGTTTACTGATAAAGCTGAAGGTCGGGCATTTGTAGCCGGAATCTTATCCGCTGAATCAGCAAAAGTTTACACTTCGCTTCCTTCAGGAATTGCAGACCAGCTAACCCTCGATCGTGACCCACATGGAAACGTTCAGGTATCACTTATCGAAACAGAAAAACTGTTGGGTGAAATGGTTAAAAAACGCCTTGGTGAAATGAAGAAGGAAGGCAAGTTCAATGGTAAATTTGGAACACAATACCACTTCTTCGGTTACGAAGGTCGTTGTGCTGCTCCATCCAATTTTGATGCTGACTATTGCTATTCTTTGGGTTACAATGCATCGTTCCTTATTGCTGAAGGCAAAACAGGTTATATGTCATCGGTTCGCAACCTGACTGCTCCTGCTGCCGAATGGATTGCAGGTGGTGTTCCTGTAACTATGATGATGAACATGGAACGTCGTCACGGACACATGAAACCAGTTATCCAGAAAGCTTTGGTAGAATTGGAAAGTGCTCCATTCAAATACCTGGCAGCCAACCGCGAAAAATGGGCTATTGAAACTTCATTTGTTTATCCTGGACCTATTCAGTACTGGGGACCAACAGAAGTTTGCGATCAACCAACCAAAACGATTACTTTAGAGAGAACAAAATAATAAAGTCAATCAATTCAGTTTTAAATAGAAAACCCCGAAAGTAATTTCGGGGTTTCTTATTTTTAATAGGCAACAGTTTCATTTACTTCTTTACCGAAAGGTATTTTTCGATATTATCGATAAACATTTGCTTGGTTTCTTCTTTCGAGCGGGCAATCCCTGACATCATGACTGGTTTTCCGCTTACCGGAATATACAGAAAAGCCGGAATACCAGTTATTCCAAATACTTGAGCCAATTCGCGCTCCTGATCAGTGTTGATTTTGTACACCTGAATTTTGCCTGCAAATTCGGCTCCAACTTCTTCCAGAATTGGTCCGGCAATCTTACATGGACCACACCAGTCGGCATAGAAATCGATGATGGCTGGTTTACTACCTAGGTATTTCCAATCGTTTGGCGATTTGGTGTAATCCCACACTTTTTGAATGAAAACTGCTTTGGTCAGCAGTTCCGAACTTTTTGTCGTGCCATTTGATACTGATGAATTGCTTACTACCGATGTATTTTTATTGCTTTCAGGATTCTTACTTCCACATGCCGCTAATGCAATCGAAGCGATGACCATTGTCAGAAACAGATGTCTCATAATTTGTTGTTTATTAATTTGTTTGCGTTTAATGTTATCCTTGAATTAAAATATTCAAATATATAGATATTTTAATTCAATTATTATGCCAGAAAGTAATAAATCGATTATCTGTCATTTTGGCGAAAAAAATTGCCTGACAACGCAACCATATTCTTTCTTTTAAAATCTATAACACAACAGGACGCAAAGTAGTTTTCTTCTGCTAACTAATCCTGACTTTTTAGAG
>JAJZSZ010000331.1 GCA_021849365.1 Bacteroidota bacterium
TTTAAGGCAAGTATTTTGGCCGACAAAGACAAGGAAATTGTGGTGATGCTCAGTAAATTGAATATTCCTGTTGGTCGGGTTTGGCTGACTCCTGATAGCGTTAAATTCATCAATTACCTCGAAAAAAATTACTTTCTCGACGATTACAGCTATTTAAGCTCCATTTTGGATATGGACCTTGATTTTGAGACTGTTCATGCCATTGTTTCAAATAATATATTTTCGCTTAACGATGAAAAACGGGACAAAGAGATCAAGGATTACGAAACAAAAATCGACTCGGGAATGTACGTTCTTGAATCGGTTAAAAAGATGAAAGCCCGCAAGGAAAACCCTAAATTGAACGAACGTAAACAAAACCGCAAAGCCCGTAAAATAGTCGATAATGCCCCGGTAAAACAGAGTATTTATATCGATCCTGAAACATTCAAGCTTAGGAAAATAAGACTGGTTGATGCAGCAAATTCACGGAATCTGAACATCGATTTTTCTGATTTTGTTGCTGTCGACAAACAATTGTATCCGGGCGAGATGCTGCTCAATTTCAAGGGCCCCGACAGCTATATGCAGCTACACATCAAATTTGCAGGTTTTTCAACCGAAAAAGAAAAGGATATTCGCTTTAAAGTTCCTGAAAAATATACCCTGATTAACCATTAGCCATATGAGGAGTTTTTTACTTCTTTCACTCTTAATATTGCTGACATCACTGGTGAATGGCCAGTCGTTGGACGAATTGCGCAAGAAAAAGCAAAAGACCAACGAGGATATCAAATATACCACCAAACTATTGGAGGAAGCCAAGAAAAACCAAACCAAAACGTTAAACAAGTACAATATTCTGAATAAGCAGATTGAACTCAGAACCACACTCATAACCGGAATAAATTCGGAAGTGACTGTTATTTCTGGTTTTATCGACCAAAATGCTTGGCTGGTTACCTCGCTTAACAACGATTTGGAGGAACTGAAGAAAGAATATGCGCAGATGATTGTTTTCGCGCAGAAAAACCAGACCAATTACAGCAAACTGCTTTTCGTACTCTCGTCGAACAGCTTTAACCAGGCCTACAAGCGAATTATGTATCTGAAGCAGTATACCGAATACCGCAAGCGTCAGGCTGAACTGATTCAATGGATTCGTGATCTGATTCAGGTAAAAGTAAGCAGGTTGCAGTTGCAGCGAGCTGAAAAGGAAATGCTGCTTCAATCGAAAAAGCAGGAAGCTGATAAGCTGACAAAAGAGAAAAAACAACAGGGACAATACCTCACCACCCTCCAGAAGAAGCAAAAGGAATTTGAGCGGAAACTGAAAGAGCAGCAGCAAATTGAGGCTCAGCTTAGCCGCGAGATTCAGAAGATTATCGAGGAAGAGATTCGCAAAGCACGCGAACGGGAAAAAGAAAAGGCCAAACAAACCGGAAAACCGGCATCAGGCACTACAAAATACGAGATGACTCCGGAGGAAAAACTGGCTTCCGGACAGTTTGAACAAAATAAACGACGCCTGCCATGGCCAGTTGAAAGAGGAGTGATAACCGACCATTTTGGGGTACACGAACATCCGGTACTTAAGAATATACAGGTAAAAAATAACGGTATCGACATCTCTACTGTCCAGGGAATGAAGGCCAGAGCTGTTTTTGCAGGAGAGGTCAGCCGTGTATTTATGGTGACTGGTGGAAATTACGCTGTCATTATCCGTCACGGGAAATACCTCACGGTATATTCAAACCTTGTGAATGTTCAGGTGAAATCGGGCGATAAGGTGACCATAAAGCAAACCATTGGTACCATTGGCACTGACACCGACGATGAATCGAAAACGGTGCTTAAATTCCAAATTTGGCGCGAAAACGAGAAGATGGACCCTGAGAGCTGGATAGCCCGGTAAAACACAATAAACAAAACGAGGTCGCGTCATTTAATGACACGACCTCGTTTACTATTGACCAATAACCATTTTTTACAACAGATTAGCAACTTTGGTTAATCCGGGAACATTTATAAATTTAATTTTACGGCCCTGCAAATCAATAAGTCCGTCTTGTTTAAATTCAGAAAGAAGCCTGATTACACTTTCGGTAGCTGTACCAACCATGTTGGCCAATTCTTCGCGGGTAAGCGAAATCTGTAGGGTTTTGGCATTATCCAGATCAAATTCGTCTTTCAAAAGTAACAGAACTTCGGCCAAACGTTCGCGAACTGTTTTTTGGGCAATGTCGGTAATATAATCGTTGGCTTCGCGCAATTCTTTACACACAATCTGAAGCATATGGTGCGAGAACTGCCAGTTGTTCTGAATCAGGTATAAAAGTGTTTGGTATGGAATGTGGCTCAATACCGATTCTTCAATTACTTTGGCGGTAGTACAGGCTAGTTCCTGGCTTAACAGCGAGCGGTAGGCAATAATATCACCCTTCTTGGCGAAACGAATAATCTGTTCCTTTCCATCTATACCGGTTTTGAATATTTTCAGAATACCGCGTGTTACACAGTAAAATCCTGTTAATCGACTTCCTTCTCTGTAAATAATACTTCCTTTTTTATACAATGAACAGGTTTTGTCGTAATTCAACTGGGCCATTTCCTGTTCAGTCAATTTCTTGAATAATTGAAATCCGCTTAGATCGCATTCATCGTCTGTTGGCCGTTTAATTGAACTTCTCATCGAGTTGCTTTGTTTTGTTAGTAGTAATAAACAACAATCGCGACATAAAATCTATCAGTGTGCTTTGTGTAAAAAGAACAAAATAGATGTCAAATGTCATTAAATTAAGCGTAAATTTAGAACTAATATTCGATATACAATATCTAAGAATTGAATATGCCGTTAACATAAAAGGGGTCCACTTTTTTAGTTATCAAAATAACTTCGGAATAACTATTCACTTATTTTACCATTAAACAATTATTCACCAATGAAACACGTACTCGATTTAGCCTGGAAGCAAAATTTAGCTTTTGAATGTGATATGGATGGGCATCATGTAATAGTTGATGCATCGAAAGAGGGTGGGGGCGACGATTTGGGTCCGCGTCCCAAAAAACTGATGCTTACAGCCTTGGCTGGTTGCACCGGAATCGATGTCATCATGATCCTTAAAAAAATGCAGGTAGTTCCTGATGCTTTTAATGTGATTGTGGAGGGCGATTTAACCGAGGAGCACCCCATGCGTTATCACACGATGAAAATTGTCTATCAGTTTAAAGGCAAAGATTTGCCCATGGATAAGCTCGAAAAGGCAGTGAAACTCTCGGAAGAAAAGTATTGCGGAGTATCGGCAGCATACCGTTTAGCCATGAATCTTTCAGTAGAGATTAGGGTCATTGATTGAAAAAGAAGAGAAAATACTCCCCATAAAGACGGATCATTGTGAGAAACTCAAGGCTTTTCAGCGACGAAAACGAGAAAATTTTTACCATCAGGAAGATCTGTGATTTCGATGATGATGAAATTGAACACAACCTGATGCCGCATCTCCACGATTTTTATTCCATTTTTTGGATCGAATCGGGCGAGGCAATCCATGCGACCGAATTTGTTGAATACAGCCTGACAGCCGATACCATTTTATTTGTTCCACCGGGTTTGAAACATCGGATGTACATCGATAAATCAGTCGGTGGAACTTATATTCTTTTCAACGAAGAATTCATACAATTCAATCGGTTGAACATACAGCCATTAAAAAATTACCGTCTGTTTAATAATCCCGAGTTTAAGAGCCTGATTACAGTTTCACCTGATCAGAAAGAAAAGCTTGAGAACATAACCAAACTGATTTTTAATGAGCTTAAAAACAGGGATGAGTACAGCCAGGAGATTGTACTGAACTTGCTGCATCTGTTTTTACTGGAGTCGCGCCGGATTTTTGATCTGCAAAATCAGGCTCCCAAAGAACTGGCAGATACTACCCCAGATACTACCATTATCAAATTTAAGCAACTTATTGAAGAGAATTTTACCAGAGAGAAAAACGTATCGCCTTATGCCGAGATGCTGAATATGAATCCTTCGTGCCTGAACGAACTTTCCAAGCGGGTTACGGGAATTACAGCAGGCGAACTTATACGTAATCGGGTAATCGAAGAAACGAAGAAGCTGCTTTACTCAAGCCGGATGTCAGGAAAAGAAATTGCATACGAGCTCGGTTTTGACGATCCAGCCTATTTCAGCCGCTTTTTTAAGAAGTACACTGGTACCACTTTAAAGGAGTTTCGCGACAATAGCAGAAAAAAATACCATTAAATCCTTTTTTTGTCCATTTTTCACCTTGTTTTCACAGTATATATTTGTAGCTGTAAAGAAGCAGTTAAGAATTAAACAGTTATAAGTATAAAAAGAAACTGAAGAAATTATTTATCAATTAAAATTAAGAATTATGAAGACAATTAAATTATTTGGATTATTGGTGTTGGCTGTTACGCTTTCAACAACTGTATTTGCCGGAACTCAAAAAGTTGATGTTGCAAAAAGTACCGTAAAATGGCTGGGTAAAAAAGTGACAGGCGAACACAGCGGAACAATTAGTGTAAAAGAAGGTAGCCTTGAAGTTTCGAACGGAAAAGTGACAGGCGGAAAAGTGGTTATTGATATGAATTCGATTGTAGATACCGATTTGGCTGATGCAAACTGGAATGCCAAGCTGGTTGGTCACCTTAAATCAGACGATTTCTTTGGCGTTGCAACTTATCCGACTGCCGATCTGGTTATTACCAAGGTTGATGGAAATACTTTTTCAGGTAACCTTACAATTAAAGGCATTACCAATCCAACAAGCTTTACTGCAACTGCATCAAAAGAAGGCAATAGCACAGTTTATAAAGGAACCTTGACTATCGACCGCAGCAAATACAATGTAAAATATGGTTCGAAATCTTTCTTCGATAACCTTGGCGACAAAGTGATTTACGACGAATTTACACTCGATTTCAGCTTGGTTGTTAGCGAGTAATTAGTATAAAATACATAAGATTTGGAGTGCTTAAAGCTGACCCGTTTGTGGCACTTTAAGCATTCCGAGTTTTAAACACCCCCACTCTAAATTTTTTAATCATGAAACTTACAGTACACAGGGCTGGATGCAGGGGACATGTTGATCACGGGTGGCTTAATACCTGGCATACATTTAGTTTTGCCAGTTATTATAATCCCGACAGGATGCATTTCGGGGCATTACGAGATCGGAA
>JAJZSZ010000332.1 GCA_021849365.1 Bacteroidota bacterium
AGCTGAGTTTGTTGCGCTGGTGGCCGCTTCGGTTCCGCAAACGCCAGTGTATTTTTATCACATCCCGGTTTTAAGCGGATGCTATGTGAGCATGTACGATTTCTTGCAGGAAGCTGATTCCATGATTCCTAACCTCGCTGGAATTAAATACACGCACGAAGATTTTATGGATTTTCTGAGCTGCATCAATTTCGCCAATGGCAAATACGAGATGATGTGGGGCCGTGACGAGAATATGCTTTCGGCGCTGGTTTTAGGATGCCGCAGTGGAGTTGGTAGTACGTTTAATTATGCCGCTCCGCTTTACTATCAGTTGATCGAAGCTTTTGATAAAGGTGATTTGGCCGCCGCTCGGAGATTGCAGCAAATTTCGATTGATATGATCCGTTTGCTCGGCAAATACGGTGGTATTGCAACCGGAAAAGCCTACATGAAATATGTCGGCATGGGCTGCGGTGAATTTCGATTGCCAGTGAAAAATATGTCAGCCTCAAACTATGAGAAATTTACTGAAGATGTGCGTTCGCTCAATATGCAGGAGTTTTTCTCGAAGCTATAACCTATTGCCCTATTTCATCTTTCTGATCATGTTAAATTCTTGCATATCAAGTTATTCTGAACAAGTTTCGCTGAAGCCTGCGAATTTTCCGGCGATTCCACCAGTAGCCGGCGATTCGGTACAGCCCGGGTTGGCCGGGCCGGTAACCGGTTCTTATGGAAACTTTGTGCTGGTTGCTGGAGGAGCCAATTTTGAAAACGGGCTTCCGTGGCGCGGTGGACAAAAGAAATATCACGACGAAATTTTCTTGTTGGAGAATACCGGATCAGGTAATTTTGAATGGAAGCAGTCAGCAACTAAATTGCCGTTTCCAATAGCATATCCGGCATGTATTTCCACTCCGGAAGGGGTTTTAAGCATTGGCGGAGAAGATCAGAATGGTCCGGTAAATCAGGTTTTTTTGTTTGCTTTTCAGAACGGAAATATCAAAATTGAAAACTTGCCAGCTTTGCCTCAGACTATTTCTGCAGCAGGGACAACTAGCAGAGGTGCAGATATTTTTGTTGCCGGCGGATTGACTTCGCAGGGGGCAACATCAGCATTCTACACAATCAATTTGCAAAACAAGGCCAGCGGATGGAAGGTATTGCCTGAACTTCCGCTGGCTCTTTCGCATGCCGTTGTTGCAGCTCAGAACGATGGAGAAGAAGATTGCGTGTATGTGATAGGAGGGCGGAACAGGACTTCGGAAGTTACCACTTTTTACAGCTCTGTTTGGAAATTTAAACCCTCAGTTCAGAAATGGATTTCAGAAGGTGATATTCTTTCGGAAGGCAAAGCCCATGGTCTTTCTGCCGGAACAGGCATTGCAGTTGGGTCAGAGCACATTTTGCTTTTTGGCGGTGATCCGGGAATTTACTTTAACCGCACCGAGCGGCTGAATAATGCTATCGAAAAAGCTTCCGGAGAGGAAGAAAAGCAGCGGCTTTGGAAGGAAAAGGATGAAATGCTGAGCAGTCATCCCGGGTTTTCGAAAGACATTTTGTCGTTTAACACCCGCTCGAAAAAATGGGAAAAGATTGGTAATTTAACCGATGAATCACCTGCTACTACAACAGCCTTCATGTGGAACGAAACGGTTGTTATTCCATCAGGAGAAATTCGCCCGGGCGTTAGAACCCCGAAGGTGATAGGATTTGAAGTAACTTTAGAGAAATAACTTGTGGATTAAGGATTCTTTGGCATTTAGCATTGGGGCATCGCCCCAGGCCCCAATTCCTTTTTTGTCTTGACACAAAAAAGGAATCAAAAAAAGTCAAGGCTTCGTCCGCTTTGCACGAAAAACTAGCGTTTGACGGCTAAAATCTTTTAAACTCGCCTTCGGCTCAAACAGAAAAGATTTTTTAACGCCGTCTTCTCTTGTTTTTCGGCTCACCGGACAAGGCCGATTCTGCCGGAAAAATATTTTTGATCTCAAATAATAACATACTAACTAGACAAAAACCAATGAAACAAAAATATCAAAGCATTTATCCGTGGGTGGTTGTGGCTCTGTTGTGGATGGTGGCCCTGCTCAACTATATGGACCGCCAGATGCTTTCGACAATGAAAGTGTCGATGATGGCAGACATCAAGGAGCTTGAAACTGCTGAAAATTTTGGTAGGCTAATGGCTGTTTTCCTGTGGATTTATGCGCTGATGAGTCCTGTTTCAGGTTTAATTGCCGATCGGCTGAACCGCAAATGGCTGATTGTTGGAAGTCTGTTCGTTTGGTCGGGTGTTACGCTTTCAATGGGTTTTGTCGACAATTTCAACCATCTGTTTATTTTGCGCGCTATAATGGGTGTCAGCGAGGCACTTTATATTCCGGCGGGCTTATCGCTTATTGCCGATTACCACAAGGGGCCGACCCGATCGCTGGCTATTGGTATTCACATGACTGGTCTTTACATGGGGCAGGCGCTGGGAGGATTTGGTGCCACCGTTGCCGATACGCTCTCGTGGCAGCAAACTTTTCATTATTTCGGGCTGGCTGGCATTCTCTACAGTTTCGTGCTGATTGTATTTCTTCGCGAAAACAAAACGGCTTATCAAATTCAAGATACTGACAAAAAACCGCTGGGTGGTATTGCTTCAGTAAAAAATAGCCTGGGCATGTTACTTGGAACAGTGAGTTTCTGGGTTATCCTGTTTTATTTTGCAGCGCCAAGTTTTCCGGGATGGGCGACAAAAAACTGGTTGCCAACTTTGTTTTCCGAAAGTCTGAACATCGAGATGGCAAAAGCCGGTCCGATGGCCACTATCACCATTGCTTTGTCTTCATTCGTTGGAGTTATTTCGGGGGGAATATTAGCCGACCGTTGGGTGATGCGCAATTTGCGCGGACGTATTTATACTGGGGCCATTGGGCTTTCGCTTACATTACCATCGTTGCTTTTGCTGGGTTTTGGACACTCATTGTTCACTGTTGTTGGTGGAGCCGTTTTGTTTGGCATGGGCTACGGCATGTTTGATGCCAACAATATGCCCATTCTTTGTCAGTTTGTTTCGCCAAAACATCGGGCAGCCGGTTACGGGCTAATGAACATGACAGGCGTTTTTGCTGGTGCATTTATTACCAATCTGCTTGGGAAATCAACCGATTCGGGTCATCTGGGGCGCGATTTGGCTATGTTGGCAATACCGGTGGCTGTGGCTATTGCACTTTTGTTGGTTACATTGAAGCCCAAGTTTGCCGACCGCCAAACAGATTAGTTTTGAAAAGCTATCTTTGAGTTCTTAAAATCATAATTCAATGAAAACTCCTTTTTGCTTGCGCCAACTCTTCGTTTGGTCATTCGTATTTTGTTCTTTAATTTCATTTAGTCAGGACAACAAATTCAGTACGTATTACAACCAACGGCTTACGTTATTTGAGAAATTGCCCGATACCAAAGGTGAAATCATTTTTCTGGGAAACAGCATTACCGATGGCAGCGAGTGGTGCGAATTGTTAGCTAACCCTAAAGTGAAAAACCGCGGCATCAGCGGCGATACAACAGAAGGAGTGCTTTTCAGGCTAAATGAAGTAACCCGATCGAAACCATCCCAGGTGTTTTTGCTGATTGGTATTAACGATCTTTCTCGGGGAGTTTCTAAAGACACTGTTTTCAGCAATATTTGCAAAATTGCGGATCGAATAAAGAAAGATTCGCCTAAAACAAAAGTTTTTGTTCAAAGTATTTTGCCGGTGAACGACTCGTTTGGTTTGTTTAAAGGCCATACCAACAAAACAGAGGAAGTACTCTGGGTGAATAAACAGTTAAAAGAATGGTGCGCCAAAGAAAACGTTGGTTTCATCGATTTGTACAGCCGTTTCAAGTCCTCAGATTCCGAAAAAATGAACCCGAAATATACCAATGACGGCCTTCATTTGTTAGGCGACGGTTACTTACTTTGGGCCGAAATCATCAAACCATATCTATCTTCAAAAAAATAATCTATAGCTCCTGATTGATCCTGCTTTCGAGCCAGGCAATGTAATCGAACGAATTAAGCAACTGCCGCTCAAAAGGGTTGTTTTTTAACTCCAAAAGCATTTCTTTTTGCTGCTGAAGTTTTTTACTTCGTTTATTTACCTCCGTTTCGCTGAAAATTTGAAGGACACTTTTCAGTATAATTTCTTCGCTTTTTAGGAGTTTTCCTCGTTTTTTGAGCTCACGCTCCACCGATCGGATTTCTGATTCGAGGTAATCCTGATCGCCAAGTTCGCAACGAATGAGAATGTTTAAAAGCCGAACTGGTTTTGTTTGCGGCAATTGACTGAAGGGTTTGCCTGCATTCAAAATTGGCCTAATGACTTTCAATGCCTGTTTGTAATTTTTATTCCAGAAATAGACCACCGAAGCTTGCAGGGCGATCTCGGCCTGACTTGCAAATGTCAGCGAGGCCTGCTTTTCCATGATTTCGGGCAAGGCCCCGACTAAGTGATTTTGCGCTTCTGCATACAATTTTTGATCGGTTAGAATTAAGCTTTCGAAAATGAAAATCAGTGGGCTAATACTCGCTTGTGCCGATGGAAATTCGTTGAGTAGCTTTCGCAGTTTGTCGATGAAGTAGGGCATTTCAGTATAGTTGCCAAACCAACGAAGATTATTCAGGATTCCGCGAATATGGTTGATGTAGAAGAATGGTGGATTTCCCCAAAGCTTTCGGTTTTGCTCGAAAAGCTCGTTCAGCTCGTAATACACTTTCAGACTCGATTTTAAATTACCTGTTTTCATGAAATAAGCCGACTGAAACAGGAGATGCAGTTTCTGGGCTTCAAACGAATTTTTACTCTGTCCGGAAATTGCTTGTAGTTCGTTGAATGCGAGGTCGTTCAGTCTTGTTTTCTCTTCCTCGTTTCGTCCCGGACCTTGTTTTATCTGTCGGAGTGAAATTAGGTTGTACAAGCCGGTGAGGTTTTCAATGGCACGTTGCTGGCGCGAGACTGACTCAATTTTGGCCTGCTTTTTCACCAGTTCATCTTCGTCCATCCGGTCAAATTCAAGCTGGTTGTGAATTCGGATTTCAAGTTTAGCCAATAGCAAAAAATGGCTAAACAGTTCGTATTCGAGTGCGGTCTTTTTTGCTTTACCGATAAGTTGCAGGCTTTCGTGACAAAGGTTTCGTTTGAAAAGAAACCGGGCTTGCTGATAGATCG
>JAJZSZ010000333.1 GCA_021849365.1 Bacteroidota bacterium
CGATCTGGTAGGTTCTCCCTTCTTGCGAAAGCCCAGCAACGCTGTTCCAATACAGTTCATCTCGAGGTTATAATAAAAATCATTCCCTTCAGGCGAAAGAAAAAATTCGACACAACTGTCGGTCCACACCCGCCCGTTACTTTCGTCCACCACAGCTTTTACCGATTGCTCGCTGACCTTATATTGCAAAAACAATTCATCGTCGTTGTATGCAATCTGTACCGAAACTTCCGGAAGGTATGGGAAGGCCTCCCAATTTATCGTTTCAATTTTCAGCGGTTCGATTTCCAGATCAAGCGTTTCGGAAATCAGGTCAAGAGGAGGATTTGAAAAGCCTTCGAGTATGTGTTTTACTTTCATTGACGTGTGCTTTGATTCAGTAGTTTGAATAATTTCAGACAAGCCCGCTGAAGGCCGATTAAGCCAACCCAGCAGCAACAGTGCGCACAATGCGGCACATTTCATCGTATTGATCCTCCATGCTGGTCAACAATTTGTATTGTGCCAGTGTCCGCTGGTAATTGTGTTCCGGACTTTTTATTTTATAATAATTGTCGCCATCGATATAATCCATCAGAAAACGTAAAACCTGTTCATATGTAATATACTTAGCCGAGAATGCCAGGTATTCCAGTTCCTTCTCTGTCAGGAAACTAATCGCCTGCGACAAATAGCCTTTGGTGAAACCTTCGAAAATAGCCAGATTGCACGACACCGCATCTAGATTTTCATCATCTTCCTGCCCGGTATTGGTGTACGAACGCATGGCATCGCCATAATCATTCAAACAGGTACTGTTTAAAACAGTATCCAGATCGATCACACACAAAACGTCGCCATTCAGATCGAAGAGTATATTATTAATTTTGGTGTCGTTATGTGTAACCCTGGTTGGTATTTCGCCTGATTCAACCAGTTTCCAGAAGTTGAGCATTTCGTCGCGACGGCTTTCAATCCAGCTAATTTCTTTGGCCAGTTTGGCTTTTCGTCCAACCGGATCTTTGGCCAAAACGGCATCCCATTGGTTGAAACGATAGCGAATATTGTGGAATCCGGGTAAAATGTCGGTCAACGGTTCTTTTAAATCTGAAACCATCGATTGGAACAAGCCAATTCCCTTTCCACCCTGGTAAGCCAGTTCAGGTGTTTTGGCAGCCTGATAGGCAATGGTGTCGTTTATGAAAACGCAAACTGCCCAATACTCGCCTTCCTCATCTACAAAGTACAAGTTGCCATCGGTGGCTGGAATAATGGTCATTGCTTCGCGCATCGGATCGCCATTTTTAGCAATTACTTTGCTTTTGATATGCGTACACACCTTTTGGATGTTCTCCATCATCGCCGGAACATTGGTGAAAATTCTTTTATTCTTGCGCTGAAGAAGATAATCCGGCACATCATTCCCTTGAGTGCGAATAATAAATGTGTCGTTTATAAAGCCTTCACCCATTGGCTCAACGCGTTCAACAGGCCCTTCAATCTTAAATTTTGAAGCAATTAATTCGAGATTCATGATAAATTAGGTCAATTTGTTAGATGGTCCAAAGATATATTCCTTTTGATAGTTTGAACTGTGAATTTGTCAATATTTGATACTGCAGTTTATGATTTCGCCGAAAAATACCCTGCTAAAATCGTATAATTAGGGTGTTTTATACACAGGCAATGGTATGGACAAATCTATTTTTATTATGGAGATTTGTTCTTGATATGCTTTTGAAATAAAACAGTTGTTGCTTTGCCCGTATTTTTACTATTTTTGAACTGCCTAAAATCATTGTTGTACTATAAACTAAACCTATTATGCTGAAAAAAACAGGAAGCTTTTTTCGTAAACATATCTTCCTCCTTCTATTCTGTTCATTTATTGTTGGAATCCTGATAACCATTTCAGGAAATAAAGCAATCGAATATACTTCAACCGACGAATTTTGTGCTTCGTGCCATGTTCATCCACATGTATTTCCTTCGTGGAAATTGTCGTCTCATTACGACAACAAAAGTGGTATTCAGGTTCATTGTGTTGAATGTCACCTTCCCCCAAAAGGACAAGGTTACCTTGTAGAAAAAACCAGACTTGGGCTCAAAGATATTTATGGTTACCTCTTCAAAGATTCGGCTGAATTTAACTGGGAGATGAAGTCTGAACTGGAACATGCCGTAAAATACGTCCCGAATGCTTCGTGCAAGCATTGCCACCAGAACCTGTTCCCGAAAAATTTAGTTGACGCAGGTATTGCCGCTCACCTTTACTACGAAAACAACGAAAAGAAGCTGGATTTACAGTGCATCAGTTGCCACCTCGACGCCGGGCATTATAACCCGAATTACAAACATGGCAAGATGACGGGCATACCGGGGCAAGATGACGGCAGCACCGACAAATCGAAACCTGCTTTTGAACAGGCAACCACCGTAACAACTTTTGCTGACTACACCGAGCAGATTCCAGGTACATCGGTATCGTTCAAAATGATTGCGATCAAAGGTGGCACCTTCAACATGGGTAGCGCCAAGAACGAATCTTTCCACCAGCCCGACGAATCGCCGGTGCGTCAGGTTACAGTCAGCCCGTTCTTCATGGCCGAGGTGGAAACAACCTGGGAAGAGTACTGGGCATTTTACGGTAACACAATGAGCGAAGGACGCACTCCGCCTGAACAGATTTATGCCAACAACAGCAATCCAAATGTTGATGCCATTTCCGGCCCTACCCCACCTTACGGACGACCGGACCAGAACTGGGGATTTGGCAAACGCCCGGCAATCACCATGACCCACTACGCAGCGGAAACCTTCTGCCAGTGGCTTTCAAAGAAAACCGGCAAAAAATACCGCCTGCCCACAGAAGCCGAATGGGAATATGCAGCTCGTGGTGGAACGGAAACACCATATTTCTTTGATGGAAAACCAGATAAATTCTCCAATAAAGGAATATGGCGTAAAATCTCGGGCGCCGAAACCGAACCGATTTCGCAATACATCATTTATACAAACAATAGCAAGGGCAAAACACATTTGCCTGAAGAGGTAAAGGCTAATCCGTTCGGCCTGAAAAATATGCTGGGCAACGTAATGGAATATTGTGCCGACCGCTATGCGCCCGACGCATATACCAAATACAGCGGGAATGTGAATAATCCGCTGGTAACTGAAGGCGAGGAATGGGTTGTGCGCGGAGGCAATTATACTTCGGATGCAGCCGACGTACGTGCTGCCGCACGCGACCACAGCCAGCACGACGCATGGCTGAAAACCGACCCGCAACAACCCAAAAGTATCTGGTGGTACTCTGATATTAAAGGCATCGGATTCAGGGTTGTTTGTGAGCCAGATAATTCAATTAAAGTTCAATAGATAAACTGATTAAACTAATTTAAAATTTATCCGTTATGAAAAAAGGTGTTGACAGACGGTCATTCTTGAAAAGCTCGGCCTTGGCCGGGGCGCTGGGCGCAATTGGTACAGGAGGTGTTGCAACGTTAGCATCGTGCAGCAGTACGCCAAAAGTACAGCCACTAAAAGAGGCAGGCTCTTATTACATTCCCAACCTGATTGATAAGGCTGCAGACGGCAAACCATTGAGAGCCGGTGTAATCGGCTGTGGCGGGCGAGGTTCTGGCGCAGCGTTCAATTTCCTCAATGCAGCTGATAATGTTACTATTGTGGCTTTAGGCGACACTTATGCCGACCGTTTAGAAAGCTTAGCTGAAAAGCTGAAAAAAGATAAAAATATTGAGATTGCTGCCGACAAGAAATTTGTTGGACTTGACTCTTATCAGAAAGTTATTGACAGCGACGTGGATGTAATTATTACCGCTACGCCACCTAATTTCCGTCCTGAAATTTTCAAGTATGCAGTGGAAAAAGGCAAACATTGCTTCCTCGAAAAACCAATTTGCGTTGATCCGGTAGGTTACCGCACTATTGTAGCTACTGCCAAACAAGCTCAGGCAAAAGGTCTTTGCGTGGTAACCGGTACACAACGTCACCACAAACGCGACTATGTAGCATCATACGAACAAATCATGAACGGGGCTATCGGCGAAATAACCGGTGGAACAGTTTACTGGTGTGGAGGTATGCTCTGGTTCAAGGATCGTAACCCGCAATGGTCAGACCTGGAATGGATGATCCGCGACTGGGTAAACTGGGAATGGCTTTCGGGCGACCACATTGTTGAACAACACGTTCACAACCTTGACGTATTTACATGGTTCTCAGGATTAAAACCAAAATCAGCACTTGGATTCGGTTCGCGCCAGCGCCGTGTTACCGGTAACCAGTTCGACAATTTCAGCGTCGATTTTGAAATGGAAAATGGCATCCACATTCACAGCACCTGCCGCCAGATCAGCGGAACAGAAGGTGGCGTATGGGAATTTATCCAGGGTACTAAAGGCTCATGGAGTTCCGACGGTCACGTAATCAAAGACCTGAAAGGCAACGAAATATGGAAATACGACTACGAAGCCGAAAAAGCCAAATTCAAACAAACCGACCCATACACATTGGAACACGTGAACTGGATTAACCATATCCGCGCCGCAAAACCAATTGAACAGGCATCTGAAACAGCTGTTGCCAACATGGCTGCCATCATGGGACGCGAATCGGCATACTCCGGAAAGAAAGTTACATGGGATGAAATGACAGCTTCGCCACTTGATCTTTTACCAAAAGATATAGACATGACAAAACCTATGGCTGCTGCAAAAGAAGGCTACGGTGCAGGCAAAGAATTTAAACTGCCCGAATTTATCCACATTGCAGGAACGCCGCAGGGAACCCAAACACGATAAGGTATGCCTATTAACAGAAGGTCTTTTTTAGGAACAGCCGCTTCGGGTGCAGCATTAGCTGCATCTGGCGGCTTTTTCTCTTCTTTCAGTAGCGCATCAACCTCTGACAAAAAAAAGTCACTCGAACTGAAGATTTCCTGCCAGGAAGGAGTTGCTCCGGGAGCTTCGCTTACCGAAAAACTCGACTTCATGGAATCGCTCGGAATTGTTGGGTTTGAGCCTTGGGGAGGCGGACTTGAAAAAAGAGTTGAAGAGATACAAAAAGCACTGCAAAACCGCAAAATAGCGGTCAGCGCTATTTGTGCAGGTTTTGAAGGCTGGCTGATTGCCGACGACCCTGCCATCCAGAAAAAATGCATGGACTCGATGAAGATTATCAT
>JAJZSZ010000334.1 GCA_021849365.1 Bacteroidota bacterium
AGTCGACTCTGTATTATTTTTGTAGGCACCTTCAGTTTCGTCGAGCAGTGGGTTACAGTGTGCTGCATAACGTGGGTTTGGAGTGGCAATCAACACACCATCCTGAGTATATGGATGCGTAATGGTTGTCATCTTCATGGCCTGGCCGAAAACGCTTGAGTTACGTTTGTCGTTTTCTTTGTAAGTGAAGAGTAAGCTGGTTCCGGCTTTAAACATGTTGCTGATTTTGTGATCAACATTGGCTCTTACGTTGTAACGATCCATTTTGTCGTCCTTCATCAAACCTTCTTCGAACATCGAGCCCAGCGAAAGATTAAAGGTTGTTTTTTCATTTCCGCCAGAAAGTGAAAGTTCGTAGTTCTTTGTCAATCCGTTTTGAAGAATCAGATCCAGCCAATCGGTGTACGATTTGTCCTGATAAATACCAATCTCAGTAAAATCTTCCAATTTCTCAGTTAAAACCTGTTCAGGAGTTAAATTGCTGCTTCCCCAGTTTCCAGATTTAGCATCAGCCTGATAGTTTGATTTGTCGATCAAACGCTGAACTTCTTTATCGCCATACATCACTTCAGGAACATTGGTAGGTGCATTTGACGACAGGTAAGCGTTCAGGTTAACTTTGGTTGTACCGGCTTTTCCGCGTTTGGTAGTAATAATGATAACACCATTGGCACCGCGGGTACCGTAAATAGCAGTTGAAGAAGCATCTTTCAAAACTTCCATCGATTCAATATCCGATGGGTTTACGTCGAGTACCGATCCGTATTCAATTCCGTCAACCAAAATCAAAGGGCTGTTCGAAGCAGAAATAGAACGGTTACCACGCAGGTTAATGTTGATACCGGCGCCTGCCTGTCCGTTCGACTGTTGGATGTCGAGACCAGGAACCCGGGCTTGCATGGCCTGCATAGCGTTGCTGCTGGTGGTTTTTGTAATTTCGTCGGATTTTACCGAAGAAACCGAACCGGTAAGGTCACGTTTTTTGACAACGCCGTAACCTACAGCCACTACTTCTTCAATCTGAAGCGTACTGCTGGCAAGCTGGACGTTAATTACTTTTTCTCCATTGATTTTGATTTCTTTGGTATCGAAACCAATGAACGAAAATTGCAGAACATCTTTTTGTACGTCTTTCGGTGTGATGGAATAAGCCCCATCCACATCAGTTATTACCCCATTTGTAGTTCCCTTAACTACAACATTAACACCCGGCAGTGGCGAATTTGTTTCATCAACCACCACACCTGTAACTTTCTGGGCATACAATTGTGCTCCCGTGAAAATCACAAACAGTGCTAACAGGCAAACTTTACTAAGAAAACCTTGCATCATTTTCATCATGAATAATTGTTAAGTTTGAGTATTGCGTTAATTAATTTATGCTGTATTCGAGCGAAGCCATAATGAACGGCCCCACCCCTTTCGGATCGTTATCGCGAACAGGTTCTTTAATGTAATAAGCGTAGCTGCCATCGCGGTACGGGTTTCCGCCCAAGCCGGCCACCGAGCAGCATTTGGTCAGACTGATGGTTCCGTCGTTATTGGTCTTAATCAGATTTTCGAGTAATCCTGAATAAGCTTTTGCAGCTATTTCTTTATAATCATTACCGATATATCCTTTGCGTGCAGCTTTCAGTAAAGCATAGGTAAACATCGACGAAGCTGTGGCCTCGAGGTAATTTCCTTCTTTTCCACCCTGATCAAGAACCTGGTACCAAAGCCCGGTCTTGGGATCCTGATACTTTTTGATTCCGGCAGCAACCTGATTCAATATTCCAAGAATAGTTGCGCGTCCGGCGTGATCCTGTGGAAGATAATCCAATACATCAACCAATGCCATAGCATACCAGCCTTCAGCCCTTCCCCAATAGTTTGGAGAACAGCCGGTTTTCGGATCGGCCCATTTTTGCTCGCGGCTTTCGTCCCATCCATGGTAATTGAGTCCTGTTTTCGGGTTGTAGGTATATTTATGAACAAGCACGAACTGCTTAACTACATCATCAAATATTGCGGGTTCTTTGAAATAGGCTGCATATTGAGCGTAGAACGGAGCACCCATGTAAAGTCCATCGAGCCACATCTGATGTGGGTAACGTTTCTTGTGCCAGAAACCACCTTCTGAAGTCCGCGGGTGTGTTTTAAGCTGATCACGAAGGTGCTGAATGGCTTTCAGGTAGCGTTCGTCTTTTGTTTTTTCATACAGGTCGAAGAGAAATTTACCGGAATTTACGGCGTCAATATTATAGTCCTGAAGATCGTATTGACTAATCGCACCGTCCTCTTTAATAAATTTGTCGGCATAGGTTCTGGCGTAATTATAAAAAGCTTCGTTGCCATTCACTTTCCATACTTTCACCATGGCATGGGCAACCAGTCCCTGTGTATAATTCCATACCGGAGTGGTATTATAATCAACGGTCCAGGGCTCGGGAAAATGTTTCATTTCCGATTCAGCCATCTTTGCCGCCATTTCAAGTCCTTTCTGTTGAGGTACTTTTTTCTGGGCAAAACACGACTGAAATACCATTAGTAATACCAAGGGAACAATCCAAATTTTTTCCATATGCACAGGTTAAGGTTGTTAGTTATTATTGCGTACAATCGATTGCTCAAATGCTTGTGATAATCAGGAAAGTGATAAAAGCCGCAAGAATTATTGCTGTGACTACAATAATCCAAGAAAACCTTTTTTGCTTTTTGATTAGTTCTTCCATTAGCGTTGAGTTAGTCGTTGTGTAAAGTTACAACAAGCCCATCGGGCGGGGCCTTTAATACATATCAGGGAAGGAGGACAGGCGTACCAACAGCGGGATTAATTTCCCAAAAAGCGGGCATAATTTATCATTCAGCAGTACAGAATAAAGACTAAAACACTGTAATATTGTGATTTATACTGAAATTAACTTTTACATCAAAAGATGTAGCAGCGACTCTTCTGAAGAGGTGATGACCTGCATTAATAACTGGCCAGGACTATCCGAAAAATGGTCGGCATGGGCTCTCCTAATGATAAATTTGGCAAAAAAAATTCCCGAAGCAGAAGCTCCGGGAACTTTTAATATATCCAATCTGATTTTTCGTCAGCATTTAATCTTCCAGATAGCCGAATTTTCCTTTATTAAAATCATCAAAAGCCTGAATAAGCTCCTGACGGGTGTTCATTACAAAAGGACCATGTGCTGCAATTGGCTCATTGATTGGCTCTCCGCTCATAATCAGGACTACCGAATTCTCATCAGCTGTTACTATGAAGGTTTCACCTTCATTACTGAAAAGTACAAAGTGATCTAGTGGGACAGTCTCCGTGTTGTTTACTGTGATACTGCCTTCTATTACCAGCAAAGCAGTGTTGTAGCGGGCCGGAAACGAAAATGATGCCGTTCCTCCTGAATTCAGCTTCGCATTCATTAAATGAACAGGAGTAAATGTGCTTGCCGGACCTTTTACATCGCCGTAATTACCTGCAATAACTTCTATCTCACCTGCATTATCCGGCAGTGTAGCTCGGCCCATCGACGCGTTGGTGATGGCCTGGTATTTAGGTGGACTCATTTTATCCTTTGCCGGCAAATTTACCCAAAGCTGCACCATCTGGAATTCACCTCCCTGTTTGCTCCATTCCTTTTCGTGATATTCTTTATGCAGCACACCCGAAGCGGCTGTCATCCACTGCACATCGCCCTGCCCGATTATTCCGCCACCGCCACTGCTGTCGTGGTGCTGCACTTTGCCCCTGTAAGCAATGGTTACTGTTTCAAATCCACGGTGCGGATGCACGCCAACGCCTTTAGGACTGTCGGAAGCCGGGAAAGTATATTTCGAATTGTAATCCAATAAAATAAAAGGTGTCATTCGTTCCATTTCCAAATGATAGGCACTTGGTATGAAGTTTTGCACCCTGAAGCCATCTCCCACCCAATGAGTATCGCGCGGAGCTGCTATCAATTCTACATTTTTCTGTGTCATAATTGTTTCCTTTCGTATTTGTTTGATGCTCACGTTGCTAACCGGAGCATTGATGTATGTAAGAAATCCAGTCAATAAAATAACCCTCCAGGTTACGAATAGTTTACTGTCATTTCCCTAAATTCTCAGAACTATCTACACTTATATCTCTGATAATCATAGAGCATTTAAGCCACAATTTAGCCACAGCGGATGAGATATTTTTAATTCCGGATAAAGTAAAATGTTTGTATTGCGCAAAAAAGAGAAGACTTCCTGCTCAACAAATTGCGTAAAAACCTTTGCAAGATGAGAATTATTGCTCGCTGTGTTTCTCCACGTATTCGCTGGCGTTCATGCCAAACTCCTGACGGAAACACTTGCGGAAATGCGATAAATCGCGGAAACCTACAGCATAAGCCACTTCCGAGATATTCAGCTTCTTCTGTACCAGCAACTGTGCGGCGCGTTTCAGGCGGATGCTGCGTACAAATTCCTTCACCGTCATTTCGGTGAGGGCATTGAGCTTGCGGTACAACTGCATTCGGCTTACCCCAATTTCGGATGCAAATTTCTCAATATCGAGGTCCGGATCGTCAATGTTATCCTCAACCACAGTAATGGCTTTTTGCAGGAATCGTTCGTCGGGCGAACTCAATATCACATTTCGAGGCTGAAGCAATATTTCACCAGTATATTTCTGTTTGAGCGACTGGCGTACCGACAGAATGTTTTCAACTTTGGTCTGAAGCAGCACCAAATCGAACGGTTTAGTAATATAATCGTCGGCACCATAACTGAGGCCTTCAATTTCGTGTTCGCGCGAGCCCAGCGCCGTGAGCAGCAAAACGGCAATGTGCGAGGTGCGCTCGTCTTTCCTTAATTTCCGGCAGAATTCAAACCCATCCATGTCGGGCATCATCACATCGCTGATGATAATATCGGGAATGGTTTTCAGGGCAATGTCCCATCCTTCTACCCCATTGGCGGCCTCCAGCACCTGAAAACTTCCGGCAAAATGCGATTTAATGAAATAACGCACATCGGCATTGTCATCAACCAACAACATGATTTTCTGTCCGG
Organism: Bacteroidota bacterium; assembly: GCA_021849365.1. Lineage (GTDB taxonomy): Bacteria > Bacteroidota > Bacteroidia > Bacteroidales > Prolixibacteraceae > Aquipluma. The sequence goes on from JAJZSZ010000334.1 coordinate 5,029, forward strand.
CGGTCTGCTGATCGCCCAAATGTTCTTCCGGAGAAACAACGAACTGCTCCTGAATTTTCCCAGATTCAGGCATAGTCTGCTCTTCCGGCTGGGCCAGTTCCACCTCATCGAATGGCAGCTGGACGGTAAACTTCGATCCTTTCCCGG
>JAJZSZ010000335.1 GCA_021849365.1 Bacteroidota bacterium
CCGATCTCTAATTTTATTCCAGGTTCAGAAAAGCATTTAAGCGTTGGAATCAAAAAAACAGTAGTTTTGAATTGAATGAATAAATTACCAGACAGAGTTTAATTTACACTCCCTGAATCAAGTCAAAGATAAATTGGCAAAAAAGAAATCCTATTTTTCCTTAATAAGTTTTTCGAGCCGTTCAATCATTTCCTTCTGCTGTTGGAGCATTCGCTCATACAGCTCAATCATTTTGTCAATAGGATTAAAGGAGCATTGATAATTTAATGCAGAAGCTATTGCATTATCTTTAAAATCATGGAATGTGTTGTTGATGATATTTATAGCTTGTTCGTCATCAAAATTTTGGAAAGCCTCTACCGGAACTTTCATAGCGTTGGAAATCTGTTTCAAAAGCGGTAGCTCGATGGTTTCTTTCTGTTCCAGCAAAGAAATTTTCTGTTGGTTCCATCCTTCACCGAGTTCATAGGCAAGGGCATCCTGTTTGATTCCCAGCATCTCACGAAACCTTTTCACATTGCGACCTTCATGTACTTTAGCTTCCATAATTCCGAATTATTTTTCAACAAACTCAAAGATAAAACAAATTTGGTTAAAAAAGTAAAAGACCAAAGTTAACAAAAGACATTTGGTAAAATACAGGAATAAAAAATATTTCTGAGTCCACGGATTGCCTGTATCTGTAGGAAATTGTGCGAAATCAAGTTTTGGTCAAGCTGTAATTTACATGCCAGATGTAGATATTTTACACTCCGACAGAATTGAATACGTTTTTTGAATAGGCATTTGCTAAACGAGAAAAGCAAAAAACTGTCAAGGGATATACCCGGTCGCATAAACAGGTAATAAATATTCAGGAAAAGGCAGTTCTCAACAAGGTAGAAACAGTCCCCGATAAGTAAACAGGCATTCGGGCAAACACAGGTCCGGCTAAACAGACATCCATATCTCCGAACAATTGCATCTGAAAGTGAACAAACAGACAGCATTTTATGGAGCGGTCAAACAGAAATTTTTATTCACGCGAATTGTGTTTTAATCATCATGGCAGAAAACAATAGCATTAAATCTTTATTTAAATGATCCCGTTCGGCGATTCAATTATTAATACCTATTTTTGATATTTAAATAACAGATGCACCATGTGGTCTGATTGGAAAGAACAAATAGAACACCGGCCAAAGGTCAGGCACAGTTTATTGTGGGAATATGACCTTAGCTGCTTTGACTGGCAATATATGCGTGCCTTGGTGGTCGAACGCGTTGTTGAAAGGGGCTGGGATGAGGATTATTATGCCCTGTTCTCTCTTTATGGAGGAATTGAGGGAGTAAGGCAGATCATCCGGAATGAGGTACTGCTTCTTTCTGATAAAGATATTGCTTTTGTTTGTGCTGCTTTTAATTTAAAAAAGGAGGAACTGAAATGTTATACACGCAAACAGTCGAGGCAGGCACTTATGAACTCCTAAAATCATTAATGTCCGATCAAACATTCAGGCAGTTCGCATTGGCCGGGGGAACAGCCTTATCCTTACTTATCGGACATCGCAAAAGTTTTGATCTGGACTTATTCACAACAAGAGAATTCAATCCCTCCCAACTCGAAAAATACTTACAGGAAAAATATGCCTTTAAGGGTGACCTTCTGTCAGGGTCTGGCCTGAAAGGTGAAGTGAACGGCATAAAACTGGATATTATCCGGCACGATTATCCTGATGTAGAACCGAGAATACAGGAAGATGGGGTACGATTCTATAGCCTTAAAGATATTGCTGCCATGAAGCTATCCGCTATTGCCGACAACGGAACCCGGTTGAAAGATTTTATCGATGTGGCTTACCTGTCTGGGTATCTTTCCCTGAAAGAAATGCTTACGGCATTTAAAACGAAATATCCGCAGACCAATCCGTACCGGGCAGTGAAAGGGCTCAACTATTACGACGACATTCGTTTTTCGGAAAGGATCGACCTTTTAGGCAAAGGCTTCAACTGGGAAACTATTGCTACCCGCCTGTCAGAAATGACTAAGGAAGAAAACAGGCATTTTCAACCGTTGGATGAAACAGGTAAAAAGAGACATGTTTTGATCCCAAAGAAAAGGGGCCGTGGAATCTAAACAGAATAAATCAATTTTTCGCTACTCCCCTTTTGATTATTTGTCTCCTTTTTCCATACTTATAAAAATCTCCAAAAAATAGTAGGGGAAATAAAAGCTTCAGGTAAAGATCAGTTTTTTGTATCACTGTAATTTACATGCCTGCTGCTGATATTTTACATTTTGGCAAAATTGAATACGTTCTATCAAGGTTGGAAATTTGTGTTGTACCCCTAAAATACAGCACATGAAAACAACGATAAAACCTGACATTTCAGTTCCGGAAAATGAAGTTTTGAGCGGAAAGCTCAAACAATTGACCAACGAATTCCACCTCGCGTATATCTTTTATCATCCGGCAAAAGCAAAGGAAGCCGCCCATGTCATAATTATTGCAGAAGACTCAGGCGATGTTGAAACCATTGAATCACGCAAATGGATTCGCAACAGCCATGATGAGAATGCGATTCTGTTCCACATTTCCTGTCCATCGAAAATGAAAGCCGAACTTCGCGCAGGCAATCCGTTCTTTGGATGGTATTGCGAAAAATCAGCCCTGATCTATCAAAATCCATCGGCGAAAGATCGTTCTGATACAGACAGGTCTTCGTTTAAGAAGAGGTTCAAAAGATATACTCTGGCCTACCATCATGATCGGGATAACCTTTTAAGCGCAGTTAACCGGTTTCAGGAGTTGGATTCTCTTACCGGACTGTTTGCTTCCTACCTTTCTGTTTTTGAATACGACATTCAATACCTTGAAATGCTCTATACCGGAAGATGCTTTGAGTCAGAAAACCTGCACCAGCGAATTAAAAAGCTGATCCCATACATACCGGAAATGGAGGGCATATTTGTCCCGAAAAATGGGAATGAATATTACCTGATCTTCGAACTGGAGAAAGCCAATGATTTTGCTGAAGATGGAGACGAAATCCGCCTCAATGATAAACTCATGGACAGCTTTTCGCGAGCAGAAGAAAAACTCCATAAAATGGTTCTTTCCCGCCTTTGCGAGTTAAAGTCGCTGATAAAGTGCGGTTTTCCGAAGCAAACATTTGCCAATCACACAGAAGTGACATCAGAAGATGATCAGTTAAAAGAGATCGTCACCCAAATAAAAAAAAATACACCCGATTGAAGAAATCTATTCATTCCATCAAGTTCAAACCAGTCAGCAAACCACCTACTTTCTTCTTCTCATTGGAAATAGTCTTGGCACCGAAACCCTGACTCGCATTCAACAGTCCGTGAATTCCGGATTTGAAGGAAAATATACTGTTGTTTTAATCGGCCATAGCCGAAGCTGGATACAAACCAATTTGTTTTACCAGCAGGCATTCTTCAGGAAAATAATGAAACCGGAGAATCTCATGTTTCAATCCCATCCCAACCATCCGTCGATTCATTGGGAGAAAAATAATACACCAGAGTTTCCCGATCTGGAATATTTAAACAGTTCGGCAATAAATCTGTCAGCCCAGTATTTTGTATTACGAACCCATTCCGAGAAAAACAATACAGAAGGCGTTCACGATTTGTTCAGCAAATCTATCTTAAGAATATTCCGTACTCTGGTATATGTAAATCTAAACTACCTGCCCAATTATTTGCCATCCTTTACTCTCTGGAAGCTGTGCATATATGCAGACCCAGGATTGGAAAAGCTGGAATACCTGTTCGAAAAACTAAGCGGAGACGACTTTTTCAAGGAAGTGAATAAAGGCAACCATTTTCATCATGATCTTTCGCGGTTGACCGAAAAGAAGCTGCTGGTAATGGATGAAACTATGAACACATTGCTGGATAAATTAAAAACAATGGGTGCTGGAATAAAGGAAATGAATGATGAGGTCACTTAAAATTGACCTGTGAAAAGCTTGATTTTGGATATTTCTGTAATTGGTTTTAGCAACTTTTGGCTTTACACGTTGACGAAAATCTTATCAAAAATCACCGACTCCGGATGGTGATTTTCCCCAATGGGGCAAGTTGTTTTCAGTACCTGAAAACGTTTTGAGGACCTCAAAACACAACTTGCCGTGTGCCTGTGCACACTGTTTTTAGCATTTGTAAATTTCAACGCTAACTTTAAAATTCAGGGTCGGTGTTTCGTTCTAATTTTTACTGAAGCTAATGTGATCGATTGTGAATTGAATACATATAGGTCTGATAAATGAAATAGATCAAGGAACCTTAGAAGGGATATTCAGGGACATAATCGTAGCGTTATTTACACTTTTAAAAGAGGAACTAAGAATTGAAATATTCATTGATTTGACAATTCAATGACGCCAAGAATTCAACCTTGGTTTGATGTAGCGTTCAAATATTTAAACGTTCAAACGCTCAAATGTTTAAACAGGTATTTATTTGAAACAATAAAGAATTATTGGCCAGAAGTTTTACACGACAGAACGACTTATGACGGACCTGATGGAACGACTAAAGTGGCAAAGGGAATAATCCAACGAACTCCTAAATCATTAAAGGAAACCTTACACCTAAGTTATGCGGATTCCGGAAGGCGAGGGAGTTTTGTTTTTCGTTACCGACGTTTTCAGAAATTGTTAATGCCATTTTTCTTTTTCATCGCCGATTCATTTAACGTTATGCGTCTTTCCATCGGGTCGGTCGTTGTTGTTTTGGTGGCCGAAAAAAGGTCGTGTTTGGGTGTGCAGGTTTTTTGCGGAAAATACTATTCGACGAAGGAGGATGGAGATTTTCTGCAAAACCGTAGGCTTGAACTTGCTCACCCTAAAAACACGGGTTTACCTTTGACACTAAACAATAACACCGGGCGGAAAGACCTGATTTTAAATAGTACAACGGAGAAAGAAAAACTTTTATATACGTGATCAGGAAGATTTAAAGGCCATTTCAAAAAAGGGTCGTTAAACATTCTCCAAAATCCTGATGGCGCGAGGGCAAAGACAAGTGTAAAGGCAGAATGGAATGTAACGAGGTCTGCCCCAAGGCAGGGTGAGTGAAGTGAAATGAGGCATTTACTCTTGTGCGGGAAAAATGAATATACGAA
>JAJZSZ010000336.1 GCA_021849365.1 Bacteroidota bacterium
AGGAATGCAATTAGTAACGATAACGGAATAATCCACAGGGCACGGATAAGTTTTACAGTTGTTGCTACCTGCAAAGCTTTTTCGCCATAAATTGCGCCGGCACCGACTACCGAGCTGGTATCGTGAATGGCAATGGCGGCCCAATTGCCAAATGTTTCCTGACTTAGTCCTAACTTATGCCCGACAAAAGGGAACAAAAACAAGGCAATGGCATTCAGCACAAAAACCACAATAAGTGCAAACGAATTCTGATAGTTTTTACTGTTGAGGATTGGAGCAACGGCTGCAATTGCACTACCTCCGCAAATGGCTGTTCCTGTAGAAATAAGTAGTGCAATGTTTTTCTCAACTTTTAGGAGTTTTCCAATAAAAATGCCAAGTATCATCACGGTGGTTACTGAAACAACGGTTGCAAGAAACCCGGTTGTTGAGGCGGCGACTATTGCGCTCAAACTCATTCCAAAACCCATTAAAACAATTGATGCCTGAAGAACTTTTTGGGTGTAATTATGGATGTTTTCGTGTTTAATTCCAATAAGGGAAAGCACCAACCCAAGAAATAGTGCAATTGCCGGAGACATAAACGGCAAAAAACAACAACAAATAATTAAGGAATAAAGCCATGTGTAGTTTATAAATTTTCTCTCAACACCAACAAAACCATTAAATACTACCGCGTTTTTCATACCAATACTTTTTTCGTACAAAAGTATTGGCGAGTCATAACTGAAGCAAATGCCAAATTTTTATATGTAATAACTATATGTTATAGCTATATAAAAAATTCTCAAACAATTCCACTTGTTGACTTTTATGACCGTGTTTGTATGCGATCCGAAATTTTCGGGAAATGTTAAAGCCCGTAACCTTAAGTTTGACAAGGGTTTTAAGGTACAGTTCGGTTTGAACGGCTTTTTCAGACACGATGGCTAACCCGTCGAAATCTTGCAGAAAGTTTTTAATCGACTCGGTACTTCCTAGGTGAATGAGGGTATTGAGGTTTTCAAAGCCGATGTTTTGTTTCGAAAGCGTTTGTTTTATTACTTCCAAAGTTCCAGAGCCTTGTTCTCTGAGCACAATCGGGATTTGCAGCAAATCATCTTTGGTAATACTTTCACGTTTAGCATAAACACTGTCTTTCCTGGTAACAACAATCAATTCATCATCAAGAAAATCCCGGTAGCGGATACCTGATTGCGATGAATAGTTCTCGACTAAGGCAATATCAATCTGGTTATCTAAAAGTAATTTTTCCATCTCAAACGAGTTACCATTCATCAGGTAAATCTGAATTTTGGGGTATCGCTTGTGAAACGATGCAATCACCTTAGGGATAACATATTGCGAAATAGTTGAACTGGCTCCGATTTTAAATTCGCCTGAAATACTGTCGTGCATTTGCCCGATTTCAAAATCGAGGTTACGGTAATGTTGTGCAATTTCTTTGAAAGCATTGTACACTTTTTCTCCTGCTTTTGTCAGGTATATTTTGTTGCCTTTGCGCTCGAAAAGGCTGGTTTTGTAACGTCCTTCCAGCTCTTTAATGTGTCGCGTAACAGCAGGCTGACTTATGTTTAGGTCATTTGCCGATTTTGAAAAACTCAGGTTTTCTGCGACTGACATAAAAACAGAATCTCTGTAATCCATAAGTATGTTGTTTTATGCTCTTCAAATATTTATATACCAGCAGAATTATTTCATCCTTGTAGCTAGCGGTTGTATATAATCATCTGCGTTTATTTCTTCTTTGTTATTTCAACGACTTGTTTTTAGTACTCCAATTTGGGCGGACAAACACATTGGGGGTTGTACAGGTTGTATGCGCTAAATTTAAACTTAAAATCAAACAAATTCCACAGTTAAGCTAACAAAGAGAAGTGCTGCAGTTTATTTGATTTTCAGGATTAGCATTTCTTCGCGAATCTGGATTTTGTATGTTTGTTTCCTGTTTTCGAACAATTGAAAATTCATCGGTATGTACAGTAAAAACCTTCTGCTGGTGGCGGCCTGTCTGGCCATCACGATGTTTGGAATTACCTGCGTGGCCATTGGCACCATTAACGAGTACCTCACCCAGTCGTTCGAGGTCGATAAAATATTCATCGGTCTCCTGGCCTCGCTGTTTGCCACTGGCGCGTTGATTGGCTCGGTGTCGTTTGGCCCCATTGTCGATCGGTTCGGCTATAAAATCATCCTGATTGTTAGTTTGGTGTTGCTGCTTGTTGGTTTCGAAGTGATTGGGCGAACTTCCAATCTGAATATGATTCGTTCCATGATTTTCCTGTTTGGCTTGGGCGGCGGAGTCATCAATGGCGGTACCAGCGCATTGGTGTCTGACTTGAATCCCGACAAGAAAGGCGCTTATCTCAGCATTCTGGGCGTTTTCTGGGGAGTTGGAGCGTTGAGTCTTCCGTTGATTACCTCGGTTTTGCTGAAATCTGGCTTGGATTATTCAGCGATCCTGATTTCGATTGGCCTGTTTGTACTGATTCCAATCGCAATGTTTGCACTGTTGAAATGTCCGCCAGCCAAGAATTCGGAAGGTATTCCATACCGGAAATATGTGGAGATGATTAAAAATCCGGCGATTTTACTGATTGCATTCTTCCTGTTTTTTCAGAGCGGTTTCGAAACGCTTGTTACGACCTGGACACCCAAATACTTTCTGGAAATATATGCATTAGATACGCAAACAGCCATCCTTTCGCTTACAGTGATGAGCATCAGTTTAACCGTGTCGCGTATTTTGCTGGGCTATGTGCTGAAGAAAGTGGAGAACTGGAAAGTGGTGATGGCCGGATTGTTTGTGGTTGTTGCGGGATTTCTACTAATGCGCTTTGGTGGCTCGTTTCCGGTTGGACTCATCGGTATCGCACTTGTTGGGGCAGGCGCTTCGGCAACCGTTCCGGTGATGCTGGGATATGTGGGTGCCATGTATCCTGAAATTTCTGGTGCAGCTTTTAGTTTGGTGCTTTTTGTTGCCCTCACCGGAAACGCCATTCTCAACGCCATTGGCGGCGTAGTTTTCGAAAACTACCACATCAGCAGTTTCATCCTGTTTATGATCGGTATTTCGGTGGTGATGTTTTTCCTTTTGACGATGATTGTTGGAAAAATCAGGAAATGATAGGCTTCTCTAAATCGCATCTTTGACAAGTTTCAATTAGATACTCGAGAGATATTCTCTGTTTTAGCCCCCTAAATCCCCCAAACGGGGGACTTTAGGTCGCAAATATTCACAAAATTCTTATTTTGAACGTTGGTTTTTGACGATTCACGAACCAGCTCCCATCTCTTTCGGAGAGGGGTTGGGGGAGAGGCTTTTTTAAATCTTCACAAAAATCTTATTCTTGTACATCCAGAAGCAGATGTACCACATGCTGGCCCATACGGCAGCGCTGGTGATTAAGCGTGTCATAATTTCGCCTGTCCAGCCCAGCAGTGTATTCACGAATGCCGGAAAAACTTTCAGCAAGAGTCCTGCTCCTCCAAGATGGAAGAAAAGGTAGATGAAAATGCAGTTCATGCCAACGATAACAAATGGTTTAGCCAGCTTGTCGAATCCGCCTTTTACGTCGATTAGCCAATAAGAAAGGCACAATCCTAAAATGGCCCAGCCTCCTGACGCAAACACAAATGACGAAGTAGCAATCTTTTTAATGATCGGAGTGATGTTTAACAGGTCGAGGCCAAAGCCAATCGCAAGGGCAGCAACTCCGGCAATAATCATCAGTTTTATCTTCTCAGCCGTTGATTTTTCGCTCATCAGCAATTTGCCGCAAAGTACACCCCAAACCGTGTGCGCAATGGTCGGAATGGCATTCAGCGTGGCCCAGATACTGGTTTTGGGTGTTCCTTCAATCTGGATATTCACCCACGCGCCAAGGTTGTGAAAGGGTTCCCAGGGCTGGTTAAATCCGTCGACCTGGAAAAACCTGTACGCTAGATCGGTGAGCAGTAAAACGCCCAAAGTGAAGATCAGCTGGAATTGGAAACTTTTTCGCTGAATGAGGAAAGCCACAAGGTAGGTGACCGAAAGTTGTGCCAGCACATTCTGCAGCTTAAAAACGATATGATTGGATCCCTGATTGTATAAAATCCAACCCAACAGGAGCAGAACAAATGATCGTTTCCATGCATGCTTCAGGATGGTCGAATCACTGTCGCCTTTTTTCTTCCGGTTGGCCACAGCAAACGGGATGCTGACGCCCACGATGAACATGAAAAACGGCTGAATCAGGTCCCAGAAATGCAAGCCATGCCATTCGTGGTGGTCGAGTTGTTCGCCCAGGAATTTGATAAAACCGTTGTTTACATCGTTCAATGGTCCGAAAAAACCGGTGCTTTCACCAATCAGCAGAAACATGGTCAGGCCACGGAAGAAATCGATGGAAGCCACGCGTCCGCTCAGCACAGGAGCCAGCGGCGATGTCTTTACTTTTGCTGTTGTCATAGTTTGGTTAGTTAGTTTAGTTAAATGTTGCTATTGGTAAAACTCTTCGCGCGGCGTAGTCGCCAGCTCGTAAAAGAATTCTCCAATCTTTTCGGTCAGAAGTTTGAAGAAACGTTCGCCTTTCTCAACTGTGGCTTTGGCCGGATTGCCGATTCCGGTATCTTTTGTAACACTTGTCCAGCGGCGTTCGGCCCATCCCCATCCTTCGCCCATGGCGTTGAACCGGTATTTTTTTGCTGCTCCGTCGCCGGCTTCCGAAAGTGGCAAAACCCATTCGGGCTTCAGGTAAAGCATCAGACTGGTTTCTACTTCTCCGGCATGTTCGCCAAGGTCTTCAAAAATATCTTTGGTTTCTTTCACCTTGTACCAGTTTACTTCCGACAGAAACATTTTAGGATATTTCAGACCAAGTTCGCGCAGCATTTGTCTGAAGTCGTTTCCACCATGGCTGTTCAGGATAACCAATTTGTAAATTCCCTGTCGATTCAGGGTTTCAATTATGTCGTTCAGAATGGCAAACTGTGTCGACGGGTTCAGGTTGATGTCGAGAGTAACATCAAACTGTCCGGTATTTACACCGAAAGGAATGCCCGGAAGAACTGTTACTTTGGCTCCTTTTTCCCAGGCGATGCAGGCTGCTCCGGCAGCAATTTCGACAGCTTCAACGTTG
>JAJZSZ010000337.1 GCA_021849365.1 Bacteroidota bacterium
TTCCGATCTATTTCACTTCAGGACATACAGACCAAAACTGCCAATTTCATCAACCAGTTTGAAGGTGTGAAGATTGCCTTACCGTCTACTTCCTTCGAACAGGGTGATTATACCAAAGGACAGCTGGCTGTAATTGCCAATTCATACAACTTTAAGCGGTCGGGCGATGTACTTTACATGCTCGAAGACGGTTGGCAGCCTGCTTATAAATACGAGCGAACCATTTACAACGACAATTCCAACATCCCATTTATCATGGCAGGTAAAACAATAAAACACCTGCAGATTCGGAAGAAGATCCAGGGTGAAGATCTGGTACCAACCATTCTGGAAATTCTGCATATGCCAATCCCCGACCATTGCGCCGGGAATATTCTGGAAGAAATTCTTTGGTAACGCAACCTTTTCTGATTTTATTTCTGTTCTCTCGACTGGTTTATCCGGGTCATTTTTCAGTTGACATTTTTCTTGAAATCAGGTGAAAAATAGAAATGAATGAAAGTTATTCAGTACTAAAATCTGTTATCTTTGAACGCAAATTTCAGAAAAATGGGCAACGACTGGAAAGACCGGCTGGGAATGGTTTACTCGACTAACCCCAGTTTTCAATACGAAACCAATGATGGCGAAGAACCCGAAACGCTTGAGCCAAACAAACAGGATTTACGTGTTCAGCTCGATAAAAAACAGCGCGCCGGAAAAAAAGCGACGCTAATTACTGGTTTTGTTGGAAAAGACTCTGATCTAAAAGAACTGGCCAAATTACTGAAAACCAAATGTGGCGTTGGAGGATCGGCAAAAGATGGAGAAATACTGATTCAGGGAGATTTTTGCAATAAAGTAATTGAAATCCTCAAAAGCGAAAACTACAAGGTAAAGCGATCGGGAGGATAATAACGGCCGACAAAAAGATATGGTTTAAGGGGATGAAGCGGCAACGATTGATGAAATGAACTTGTTAAACTGATGCTAAATAAACCTTTTTAGGAATGCTCAAACATTATAAAACCATTGGAATGATCGGGGGAATCGCTCCCGCATCTACAGTTGACTACTACCAACGAATTGTTTCCCGTTTCCAGGAACGCACCGGTCAGCGTGAATACCCATCAGTAATCATCAACAGTATCAACATGACCCACATGATGAACCTGATCACGAACGATCAGTTAGACGAATTGGTTGATTACTTGTCTGAAGAAATTTATGTTTTGGAAAAAGCCGGAGCAAAAGTGATTTTTCTGGCATCGAACACACCACATATTGTTTTTGAACCACTCGCCCAGCGCGTAAAAGCAAAAATGGTCAGTATTGTTGATTCAACAATTGCCTATGCCCAAACGAAAGGTTACAATCGATTGGGTTTGTTTGGTACTATTCCGACTATGGAAGGCGACTTTTTTCAGGATGGATTTGATGCTGCCGGCATGGAAATTATTACCCCCATGCCCGATGAACGCAAATACATTCACAAAATTTATATGGAAGAGTTGGTTCGTGGCCGGTTTTTACCTGAAACCAGGAATCATTTGCTGTCAATTGTGAATCGAATGTACAACGAAGGTCAGATCGACAGTTTGATCCTGGGTGGAACTGAATTACCACTTATCCTGAAATCGAGTGATTTCGAAGACATTGAATTGCTCAATACAACAAAAATCCACGTTGAAAAAGTTCTCGATGTGGCATTGGGATAACATTTAAATATTGGAAGCAAAAAGCCCTCGTTTGGTTATTCCGAACGGGGGCTTTTTTTCGCTTCAGCTTATTCTTGAAGTCTTCGCAAAAGTCCGCTGCAGGCATCTTCCAGAATATCAAGTACGAGTTCAAATCCTGCGGCTCCTCCGTAATACGGATCGGGAACTGAATCATATTGACCATCAACACAAAAATCAGTCATCAAAAATATTTTTTCCCGATCATTCTCGTTTCGGGCCATCGATTTCAGGTCGCGCACGTTCTGGCGATCCATCCCAATGATATAATCAAACCGGTCAAAATCAACTTTCGGATTTACGGGTCTGGAAATACTGGTCAGGTTGTAACCTCGTTTTTGGGCAAATTGTCTCATCCGGTAATCGGCTGGCTCACCTTCATGATAGGCTGCTGTTCCGGCCGAATCGCAACTGATTTCGTGTTCCAGTTTGTTTCGTTCAATCATAGCATTAAAAACCGCTTCGGCACTGGGGCTCCGGCAGATATTTCCAAGACAGACAAAAAGTACCTGTTTCATGTTTTTTTCGAATTGTTCAGGAAACAAAAATAGAGGAATTTCCAAAATCACAACCATCAACAACCGGATGCAACTGGCCTACAACCAATGATTCTGAATACAAACATGAATCAATTCAGATATATTGTGGGTTTGCGTTTTGTCCATACAATTACGTTTATGATTTTTTACGGTATGGATGCTCAGATTAAGTTTTTCGGCAATCATCTTGCTACTAAGGCCTTCCTCGAATAACTTTATAATCTCCAGTTCTCGGGCAGTAAGCTTTGAGGTAAGCTTATCTGAATAAACTTTGGAGAAGACCTTCCGGTAACCAAATTCATTCGAATAGCGGAAAATCGTCAAAATCATCGTCTCATCCGACTTAATATCTGCAATTTCAAAAAAAACATTCAGGTTTAAGTGCAGAACAGGACTATCGCTGGTGTGTTTTAAGCAGCCCTCGTGCATAAATTGAGAAACGCTCCCATCCTTGCGGATATAGCGATGATTGAAGATAAACCTATAATCAGATAAGTCAGTAATTGACTCTGAACTTATAAATCGGAGGATGTCGGGGAAGGCCGAATCACACCAAAGCCTCCTGTCATCAGGATGATAGCTGAGCTCATGAAAATCGACACTCTCGACAAGCAAGTCATTCTTAAAACATGTTGGAAATTCGCGACACGCACTGTGCATGCATGCAAATTGCCGGCCTGAAGGATCAATCAGGCAATTATCGAAAAGCAATAAAGCCTCTGGAGTTGCCGATGACGCATTTTCGCCTTTCCCGAACTTTGAACTCCCGATTGCGTTGTTTTTTTTGAATATGGCCGGAGATTTGTTTTCGTTCTTCATAAGGCAACCTGGAAAAAGCATTTAAACACAACTACGAAACAAACAAAATCAATACGGATAAAATGCCAAGAGGTTCTATTCTCTCCCAAGTACAAACCATAACATGACCTGAACAAACCACTCGTTCGGAAATGACACATTTGTGCTATTGCCCTGCGTACGGACTTAGCCGTAACTTTGAATAAAAGTAGAATGAATTTCCGGGAATGTTATTGCACTAAAACTTGTTTTATCTCTGAAAATCAGAAGTAAAGTTAATTATTAATTACGACATTATCATCTTTTTATATTTATTTAGACATGTGCCTCTTCAATTGAAGAGTTTCTCTTAGGTTAGTTCGAACGAAAAGGTATAAGCCTTACTTTTTCGAAATCCGGTTAAACGGACCTCAGGAATATATGTTGCTAACATTTCAATCGCTCTCTCTTATTGCCAGTTCATGGCGAGTATCCACAATGAGTCCGTCAACAAACGGATCCGATTTTCAGATATCCTTAGAAAAAGAAATTATGAAAAAACTATTTGCAACAACTTTATTCTCAGTGGTTATTTGTGCAATGTCATTTTCTCAAAGCAACAAAATTCCATTAATTGGTGCAAAAGCGCCCTCCTTTACTGCTGAATCAACCAACGGACAAATTACTTTCCCTGACGACTTTGGTAAAAAATGGAAGATTCTTTTCAGTCATCCTCAGGATTTTACCCCCGTATGCTCCTCCGAACTCTCAGAACTGGCATACATGCAAAGTGATTTTAAAAAGCTGAATGCACAAATCGCCGTTATTTCGGCAGATAATCTTGAAGAACACAAGCGATGGAAAACCTGGCTCGAAAGTATCGACTACAAAGGTCGCGGAAAGCAAGTCATCGAGTTTCCCCTAATTGATGACCAAACTTATTTTGCATCAAAACAATATGGGATGTTGCATGAGCCAACCAGTACCAACAAAGATATCAGAGGCGTTTACATTATTGATCCAAATGATATTGTTCGCTCAATCAATTTTTATCCGATGCAGGTTGGCCGCAATATGCAGGAGATTGAACGAATATTGATGGCCCTTCAAATTGCTGACCAGCAAATGGTATTCACTCCCGCAAACTGGCGAAATGGCGACGATGTAATTGTTCCGCATTATCCTTACACAGTTGAAGAATTGGCCGCAGACCCTGAAATTTCAGACGAATTTTATAATGTTGGCGGCTACATGTGGTTTAAAAAAGAAAACAAATGACACATCTGATTTAATCGAATAGCGATTTTTTTCTAGTCCATTTATTTTTTCAGAGCAATCGGATAACAGGAAGATATATCGGTCCTGTTGTTCGATTTGCTTTTTAAATAAGCTATTCAATCCCCAAATCGGTTTTTGCACCTTCCTGAATATGACACATTCGTGCTATTGACAATCCACATGATCAGAAGGTAACTTTAATTATACATTAGATATATTAATACAGAACTACATTAAACAACTGTAAATTAACAATTTAAAACAAACAGACTATGAACCAATTAATCCGAAGAAGATATGCAATGGGATGGCTGCCCGACTATCCTGATTTCAGGGACCTGACAGTTGAAAACGATATGGTATCAACCCGGTTGCAGGGCCTTGGACAAAAAGATTCGATAAAAAAGATGCTCTCAAAAACCGGAGGTGGTAAAACGGGTAAAACAGCTTTACCTAAATCAGTATCATTAATCAATTGGTTTTCGCCAGTCGAAGATCAGGGCGACCTGGGATCGTGCACTGCCAATGCCGGAGTTGGACTCGTTGAATACTTTGAGCGACGTGCATTTGGTAAACACATCGAAGCCTCAAGGTTATTTTTGTACAAAGCCACCCGCAATCTGATGAAAGAGAAAGGCGATACCGGAGCCTTCCTGCGAACAACCATGGGTGCTCTGGTTCTTTTTGGCGTTCCACCTGAAGAATACTGGCCATACAATGTTGCCAGTTTCGATAAGGAACCTTCGGCATTTTGTTATGCATTTGCCCAGAACTACCAGTCA
>JAJZSZ010000338.1 GCA_021849365.1 Bacteroidota bacterium
ACCTGCACCAATGTTCTTGCCAATGTCGATATCGGCAATGTCAATGGATAAAATTTCAAATGCCGTTCCGGCATCAAGGCCCTTTCCTAAAACAACTTTCGAGATCGAATCCGGATTTTCCAAGACGGCTTTATGCGAGTGCGACGATCCGATAGATGAAACAATGCCTTCGCCAACGCGGGCCAGCACGGTTTCTTCGCCGGCTCCACCAACCAATTGGCGAATGTTGGCTCTTACGGTTACACGTGCTTTACAAATTAACTGGATACCGTCTTTGGCAACTGCAGCAACCGGTGGGGTATCAATCACTTTAGGGTTAACCGACATTTGTACTGCCTGAAACACATCACGTCCGGCAAGGTCGATAGCAGTGGCCATTTTAAAACTGAGTTCGATGTTGGCTTTTTGTGCCGAAACAAGGGCATGAACTACTTTTTCAACGTGTCCGCCGGCAAGGTAGTGAGCTTCAAGTTCATTCCGGTTAAGAACCAATCCGGCTTTGGTTCCTTCAATCATGGCACGGACAATAACTGATGGCGGAACTTTGCGGAAGCGCATCAGAAACAGCTGAATAAGTGAGATACGCACATCGGAAACCAGCGCTGAGAACCAGAGTCCAACAGGGATGTAATATAAAATAATGACCAGAAGGACAAATATCCCGATGATTAGTCCCAATACTCCAAAGCCTTGAATTTGTTCCATTATTATAGGTTTAAAGGTTCAACGGTAATGAGCGATTTTTCGATGTGAATGATCTTGACTTTTTCACCCGGATTAATAAATGCTCCGGTTGATTTTACCTCAACAATTTCGTCGTTCACTTTAATTTTTCCCATTGGCGCCAGGCGGCTGACGGTAATTCCAATATCGCCGACTTTTACTTTTGCCGGGTCAATTTCGTTTGCAACGCCCGAAATGACTGTATTTAAAACCATCGATTTTCCGGCCCTCCCTTTAAAAAGAAAGTAAACAATGAGCGGTGAAACAATTAAAACGAAGGCAAGTGTAAGGTAGCCAATTAACGACCCGTAGCTCGTGAAAGCCAGGTAAACACTGAAAACAAGCAGCACAAAACTGCCAATTCCGGCAATGGTTATCCCGGGTAAAATGGTAACTTCAACAAGCAATAAAATGATTCCTAAAACGATCAGCAATAAAATGACCAGGAAATTCATGATGTAAGTGTTAATCAATGGTAGCTTTCAGCTCTTTCTGAATGAGAGCATTTTTCATAGGTCTAAGATAAGAAAAACTTCCTTTTTTAACATCACATTTCCCTTTATAATGAACCAGCAGGGTACATTGTTCGGCCTGAATCATATCGTGTTCACAAATCTTCATGAGGGCGTCGATCACATAATCAAACGTGTGGTAGTCGTCGTTATGAAGAACAAGGAATTTTTCCTCTGGGTTCCGTACCTCATGCTCTTCATCTTTTTCGTGGTGTGGTACTATTTTCGAGGTCATAATCTTTGTCTGTAAAATTGAATATTTTGTTTTCAGAACATTTATTCTTGTGACAATCAGCGATTAGTGATATAGTATATACAATTATCGCTTTGTTTTGTTTAGCTATTAGCTATTTTGTCTTCACAGGTTGTACTGCAGGCTCGTTGTTTATTTTTCTGGCTTCTTCCGGTGTAATTCTTTTTCCGTTGTTGTAAGCTGCAATTGTTGCATTTTTAATGCCTTCGAGCTTTACCTGACTTTGCAGGGTAACAGCTTCCTGGTACGTTTTTAAATTGCCAGTGGTGTAAACGGTCAAACCTTTTTCGTCTTTGTAACTTTCAACCTTTCGCAAAACTTCAAGCTTTTTAATTGCTTTGGCTGTTGTTTCAGGTAATTTTGTTTTAAATGCTGCAACCTGAATTTTATATACTACAGCAGTTGCCGGAACTTCGTTAACTACAGCTTTCTGATCAGCCCGGTAAAATGTAATGGTATCAGGGAGTGTTTGATTTGTGGCTATTTGTTGTGCCTGCTGAGTAATGGATTTTTGAATACTGTCCTGAAAAAGCCTTATTTTTTCCTGAAATTTACTTTTTTCATCTCCGGAAGCTGTCTGCCAATATTGGTTTTCGATTTCACGAGCCTTTTCGTATAAATAAGGGATTTCATCATTCAATGCCAGCGTTTGCTTTTCGGCCGAAAGAATCTGTCCGGTAATTTTTTCCTTCTGAGCATCCGACGAGTTTGCATACGAATTACGCAGGCTATCGGTTTGTTTCGAGAGTCGGCTAACTTCTTTCTCTTTCGTCCATGCTTTATAAAAAAGTTGTTTCGATTCGTCTTTTACAAAATGGCTAAAACTGAAATAGCTTATTTCGCTATTTATCTGGAAGTTTATGACTTCATTTTTAACCTCTTCCGGAATGGCAGAAACTGACTGCAGCGTATCTGCTAACTGAGATGAATTTTCTACGAGAAAAGTATGTTCGGACGAAACCCGTGCGAATGAATATATTCTGCCAGTGCTAAACAATAGGAGAATAATTATTGTTTTTAGTATAGAAGTGCGTTGAATTAACATATCGTAATTGGATTTGATTCCGCTTTAAAATTACAAAAAATGTAGTAAGCTCTCGTAGTTCGGGTACTGGTTTATTTTACTAACAACGTATTGTTAAAACCAAATCATATCAATATTTCAAGTATATTTGTCTAACTTAAAAACATTCAATAATGACTTCTTTAAGTAAAGGTGATAAAGCCCCTTATTTTAGTGGGTTGAACCAACGAAACGAAAACATTTCATTAGATACATTTAAAGGTAAAAAGCTGATCCTTTATTTTTATCCAAAGGATAATACTCCGGGTTGTACTGCCGAATCGTGTAATTTGAACGATAATTACCAATCTTGGCTGGCCAAAGGATACGAGGTGGTAGGTGTTAGCCCCGACAGCGTTGCTTCACACAAAAAGTTTGCTGATAAGTTTCAATTCGGATTCAACCTGATTGCTGATCCTGAAACTGAAATTCTTCAGGCTTACGGCGTTTGGGGCGAAAAAAGTATGTATGGCAAAAAATATATGGGCGTTTTACGCACCACTTTTGTCATCGACGAAAATGGAGTTATTACCGATGTTTTTGAAAAAGTTGATACAAAGAATCACTCCGAACAGATTTTTAAAGCATTAGATATCAAATAATATGGCAAACGAAGAAAAATCAAATCAGAACAAGGAAAAGTTAAAAGCGCTGTTGCTAACCATGGATAAAATCGAGAAAAGCTACGGCAAAGGCTCGATTATGAAATTAGGCGATCGTGTTGTTGAAGATGTGCCATCCATTTCATCCGGATCGATTGGGCTTGACATCGCCATGGGTGTTGGTGGCTATCCCAAAGGACGAATCATCGAAATTTACGGACCTGAATCTTCAGGTAAAACAACTTTAGCAATCCATGCCATTGCCGAAGCTCAAAAAGCCGGTGGCATTGCTGCTATTATCGATGCTGAACATGCTTTTGACCCAACATATGCTACCAAGCTGGGAGTTGATATTAACGAACTGCTGATTTCGCAGCCTGACAATGGGGAGCAAGCGCTCGAGATTGCTGATAACCTGATCCGTTCTGGAGCTGTTGATATTATCGTTATCGACTCGGTAGCTGCCTTAACTCCAAAAGCCGAAATTGAAGGTGAAATGGGTGATTCGAAAATGGGTCTTCAGGCTCGTTTGATGTCTCAGGCATTGCGTAAACTGACGGCAAATATCAATAAAACCAAAACCTGTGTCATTTTTATCAACCAGTTGCGCGATAAAATTGGTGTAATGTTTGGTAACCCTGAAACTACAACCGGAGGTAACGCACTTAAATTTTATGCTTCAGTGCGTTTGGATATTCGCCGTATAGGTCAGATTAAAGACGGAGAAGAATCACAAGGTAATCATACCCGCGTGAAAGTGGTGAAAAACAAAGTGGCTCCGCCATTCAAGAAAGCTGAATTCGATATCATGTACGGAGAAGGTATTTCCAAAACAGGCGAGATCATCGACTTGGGCGTTGAGTACAACATCATCAAAAAGAGTGGTTCTTGGTTTAGTTATGGCGAGACCAAATTGGGACAAGGTCGCGAGTCGGTAAAATCGCTTATTAAAGATAACCCTGAATTGGCTTCGGAATTGGAAGCAAAAATTCTGGAAGTAGTAACCACTACAGCAACGACGATGTAGTAAACATTAACCATACAGTAAATGTCCGGGTGGGATAGCGTTGCTGTTTCATTCGGACATTTTTTTTATTACTAATTTGAGTAAAGATTAAGGAATTGTAAAGTACAATCCATTTTAATTTATAAATATTAACTTGGCGGCCTGAAAAACTTACAAATTCGTAGGCTTCCGTTAAATTATTGAGTTATGAAAGTTTTAAAATTTGGAGGTACTTCCGTAGGAAGTGCTGAAAACATTCAAAGGGTAAAAGAAATCCTGATGGGACAGGACGACGACGCAATTGTTGTTGTTTCGGCTCTGGGTGGAATTACCGACAAGATTTTGAGTGCAGCAAAAATGGCTGCGATTGGAACCGGCTACTTTCAGGCTGAATTAACGGAAATAAACACGCGTCACTACGAAACGATCGAAAAACTGTTTGCTGAAGATATGCAGGCCGACATCAAGGCAAAAACTACAGTTTTGCTTGAAGAACTTGAGCGGATCATTCACGGGGTATCGTTAATTGGTGAGCTAACTCCTAAAACTCTTGATAAAATTGGCGGGTTTGGCGAACGACTTTCATCGCTTATTATCTCTGAATACATTTCAGAATCGAAATGGTTCGACTCGAGTAAACTGATCCGCACAAACAGCGATTTCGGAAAGGCAATTGTCGATTTTAGCGTAACCAATCCGTTGATTCAGGAGGCTTTTGCTTCGTTTAAAGGGATTGCCATTATTCCCGGATTTATTGCAAGCAACGAAGCCGGCGATTACACCACTTTAGGTCGTGGTGGATCTGATTATACAGGTGCTATTATGGCTGCCGCAATCGATGCGGCATCGCTCGAAATATGGACTGATGTAAATGGATTTATGACTGCCGATCCGCGCGTGATCAGCAAAGCATACACCAAGATC
>JAJZSZ010000339.1 GCA_021849365.1 Bacteroidota bacterium
GGCAGGTGCCCAAAAATCTTATTATATTCAAACAACCGATGCAACACTGAAAGAAGCTTTTCAGCTGACTTCCGTATTGTTGGATCCTGATCAGCCTTTTTTGGTTGAATCGGCCAGGTTAGGGCAGATTTTGACTCCTGAACTGTTTTTATTTATTCAGGATGGCGATACCATCGACAAACCGTTTTCGGTTGAGATGCGGCAGCTGGCCGATGCTACGGTATTTTCGGATGGTAAAGAGTTCAGCCTGGATCCGGGCTATGTATATTTTAACCGATCGTGGAAAATTGAAGAACATGATTACGCTTGATCAGGCCTTTGAGATTGCTTACTCAAAAGTTCGGGTTACCGACCTCGAGACTATTGATTTTATGCAATCGATCGGACGTATTTTGGCCGAAGATGTTTTTGCCGACGCCGATATGCCCCCGTTTAATAAATCGGCAATGGATGGTTATGCCTGTCGGAGCAACGACCTTGGGTTGGAATTATCGGTTGTTGAGGTTATTCCTGCCGGATATTCTCCAACTCAAAAGATACAGGCAGGTCAGTGTTCGAAAATTATGACCGGTGCACAAGTTCCGGAAGGTGCCGATACCGTTTTTATGGTCGAACATTCAGTGGAAACAGCTTCTGGGAAAGTTCGATTTAACGGTTCGGCAACCAATTCAAACATTTGCAGGAAAGGTGAAGATCTGAAAAAGGGTGATTTGGTGCTTTCTGCCGGAACATGCCTGAAACCACAGCATATTGCCATGTTGGCTGCAGTTGGGTTTACCAGTCCTAAAGTGTATGTGAATCCGCGAATCGGCATCATTTCTACCGGGTCGGAACTGGTCAATCCTGAAATAAAGCCGGGAATCTCCCAAATTCGGAATTCAAACGGGCCTCAGCTTGCGTCCCAGGCTTCGGTTCACGGGTTTCCGGTAAATTATTACGGTATTGTTCCCGACGACAAGCAACTAACCACTGAACTCATTCAGAAATCGGTTGAAGAATCGGATGTAACTGTACTTTCAGGAGGAGTTTCAGTAGGCGATTTTGATTTTGTTCCTGAAATTATCCGGGAGTTGGGCTTTGAAATTCATTTCAATAAAATTAGCATCAAGCCCGGACAGCACACAACCTTCGCGTCGAAAGGGAATAAATATATCATTGGTCTACCGGGAAATCCAGTTTCATCTTTTATTCAGTTCGAAGTTTTTGTTTTGCCTTTTCTACAGAGGCTAACCAATTATATTCTTCCGGAAATTCGATTACTTTTGCCTATGGCACACGACTTTATCCGGAAAAAGACCGATAGGGAAGAGTGTCTGCCTGTATTGCTGACCCGGGAGAATGAGGTTAGGATGGTTGAGTATCATGGTTCGGCTCACATACATGCCTACAACTATGCATTTGGTTATATCTCGGTTGAGGCCGGAAAAACCGAAATCAAAAAAGGAGAACAGGTTTATGTTCGACCGCTTTAATCGTCCGATCAATTATTTACGAATTTCGGTTACCGACCGTTGCAATCTTCGTTGTACCTACTGCATGCCCGAAGAGGGTATCAGGCTACTCGATCATTCTGATATTTTGACGTTTGAAGAGATTGCAGAATTTACAAAGTTGGCTGTACATTATGGAGTTACAAAAGTTAGGCTCACAGGTGGCGAGCCATTGGTAAGAAAGGGCATCGTCGATCTCGTTGCCAGGCTTGCCTCTATAGATGGGTTGGACGAGCTAACGATGACAACCAATGGTATTTTACTTCCTGAGTTAGCTGTTGATTTAAAGAATGCAGGCCTGTCCAGGGTGAATATCAGCCTCGATACAGTAAATCCTGAGAACTACTACCAGATCACGAGGAATGGCAATTTGACGAAGGTTATGGCCGGAATTGAAGCCGCCAGAATGGCAGGATTGGAACCTATAAAAATTAACTGTGTATTATTGGGACAACCTGACGATGATACCCGGAAACTGAAAGAATTTTGTCAGGAGAGAGGATTGTCGTTGCGTTTCATTCACCAGATGAACCTGAAAACAGGTGAGTTTTCGACCGTTGAAGGCGGCGATGGTGGAAACTGCAGTCGATGTAACAGGCTGCGTTTGCTGGCAAATGGAGATATTAAACCCTGTTTGTTTAGCGATATGGCCTACAATATTCGAAAATTGGGACATAGGGAAGCGCTCGATCTTGCATTAGGCAACAAACCGCAAAGTGGGACATACAATCACTCCGGAGAGTTTTACAATATTGGAGGATAACCTGAGTTTCAAGTTTCAGGTTTCAAGTTCCAAGTCATTGTTCTACAATAGACAGATTAGATATAGATATATTGATTATAAATCTTAAAACCAGCCTTTTTGCTCCTCCCCGTTTGGGGAGGTTGGGAGGGGCTTTTAGCCATGAAAAAACTAACTCATACCGACGAAAAAGGAAAAGCCAAAATGGTTGATGTAAGCCAGAAGCCCGACCAGGAACGGGAAGCCATAGCCCGCGGGTTTATCCGGCTGCAGCCCGAAACGGTTGAACTTATTCGTCAAAATCAAATGAAAAAGGGCGACGTACTTACTGTTGCCCAAATTGCCGGAATTCAGGGAGCTAAACGAACCGGAGAGCTCATCCCTCTATGCCATCCGCTTCAACTTTGGAAAATCGATGTGAAATGTACCCTTCAGGAAAATGGTGTGGAAGCCGAATGTATTACGCTTTGTGTTGGTAAAACCGGCGTGGAAATGGAAGCCTTAACCGGAGTCAACGTGGCACTGCTCACAGTTTACGATATGTGTAAGGCTGTCGATCAGCAAATGGTTATTGAAAACGTCAGATTGATTTCGAAAACAAAAAAGTGATTTATTGATTAGCTTTGACTATTGATATTGCTTAAACCTATTGCATTTATGTCGAAGCATAGAATAGAAAAAGATCTTTTGGGTTCGCGCGAACTTCCTGCCGGTCTGATGTGGGGAATCCATACAGAACGGGCGCTGGAGAACTTTCGGCTATCGGGAAGAGTTGTTCACCCTGAGCTGGTAAGGGCATTTGGAGCGGTCAAACTGGCCTGTTTCAATACCAACCGGCATCTGGGATATTTTTCAATGACAGAAAAAGCAACTGCAATAGAAAAGGCCTGCTTAGAAATGGCTGAAGGTCGTTTAACTCAATATATTGTAGTCGACAGTTTGCAGGGAGGTGCCGGTACTTCGACCAACATGAATGTAAATGAAGTAATTGCCAACCGGGCGCTTGAAATCGCCGGAAAAGAAAAGGGCGATTATTCGTTCATTTCTCCGCTCGACGATGTGAATTTACATCAATCGACCAACGATACTTATCCAACTGCGCTCAAAATTGCTGCTATCCGGATGATTCGCCGGCTGGAGCAGTCGGTATTGGCTCTACAGGAAGCTTTTCAGACCAAAGAAAAGGAATTCGCTCATGTGGTAAAGATTGGCCGAACCCAGCTTCAGGATGCGGTATTAACCACTCTGGGACGCGAGATGGGGGCATATGCAGAAGCGTTTAACCGCGACCGCTGGCGATTCTCAAAATGCGAAGAACGGCTGAGAGTTGTTAATTTGGGAGGCACAGCTATTGGGTCCGGGTTGGGAGCACCGCGCCAGTATATCTTTCGGGTGGTCGATAATCTTCGCGAAATTACTGGCATTGGACTGGCGCGGGCAGAGAACCTGATTGACAATACCCAGAATGCTGATGTTTTTGTTGAGGTTTCAGGAATGCTGAAGGCCTGTGCGGTTTCCATTCTGAAAATAAGCAACGACTTGCGGCTGATGTCGAGTGGACCTGATGCCGGGTTTGCCGAAATAATACTTCCGGCGAAACAGGCAGGATCGTCGATAATGCCGGGGAAGGTCAATCCGGTTGTACCTGAAGCAGCCGCTCAGGCAGCTATGGTGGTGATGGGAAACGATCAGGTTATTGCACAGGCAGCTTCGGGTGGAAATCTTGAACTCAATCAGTTTATGCCTTTAATTGCTCACGCATTACTGGAAAATATTGACCTGTTAACAAATGCTTCGGAACTTCTGCGGGTACATTGTATTCAGGATTTAAAGGCAAACGAAGACCAGTGCCGAAATAATGTGATGAATTCAACAGCATTGATAACTGCAGTTATTCCTTTAGTCGGGTATGAAAAGGCCAACGAGATTGCGTTAAAATCGAGAGCGGAAAATATTCCGGTAAGGGAGGCTATTCTTTGGTCAGGATTAATCAGCGAGCAGCGATTGAATGAACTTATTAGTCCGGAGGCTGTTTGTAGGTTGGGATTTTAACTGAAGAAAATAGTGGTTATTTATATTTATTCTAAATAATTGTTAATGTGTTTTGTTGTTAGGTAGAATATTTTTAGTTTAGTCCAAGAATTTATCATTAACCAATAAAAGAAAATTATCATGAAAAGATTAGCAATGGTTTTGACAGTAGCTTTCACTATGGGATTAGCTGCTTCTACTGTAAGTGCTTCTACAGTTAAAGATGACAAACAGAAAAAAGAATGCACAGCTGCTGAAAAGAAAGACTGCGCGAAAGGTAAATCATGCTGCGCTGATAAGAAAGCAGAATCAAAAGCAGAAACAAAAAAGAAATAATTTCTTCTTTTAAGATAAGGAAATAGGCTGAACCAGGGGGTATTCAGCCTATTTTTTTATTTGTTGTATTCTGTAGTAAATAAAAGAAGGACCGTTTCGAGAATTGAAACGGTCCTTCTTTATTGCGCTCTATCAGGAATGACTTATTTTTTAGCTTCAGTCATATTCCAGTCGACCATTTTCGAAGGATAAAAGCTGATGTTCATTGCTTTCATGCGTTCGCCATGGTTGGCTAATCGGGTTTTGTAATTATCCCAGTTTCTCAGATTCGTCGGAGTCCATCCAATTTCAGCATATCCAAGCAGTCGGGGAAAGATCAGGTATTCAGCTTCCTGGCGGGCTCCAACGGTTTCCGACCACAGTGGAGCTTCAATACCAATAATATTTTCTTTTTTGATTTCAGGAACCAGATTGGCAGGATCCCAGTTGTACCCTTTGTCAACTTCAATATAAGCAGCCCAATGCAAT
>JAJZSZ010000340.1 GCA_021849365.1 Bacteroidota bacterium
AAAAGCTTTTTCGAGGTTTCGATTTCCTGTCGTTTTGTTTCGTTTATCTGATCGAGTATGGTCATAATTTTGTTGCGGGTTTCGGGATGCGAGTTTCGGGATGAACGTGCAACCCGAAACTCTTAACACGAAACAATTTATTTGTTTAAATTCATCAATTTCGTTAATGCACTCAACGCTTTGCCCGATGCCAGCGACTCACTTGCTTCGGCCACGCAGTCGGCAAGCGATTTTTCCGGTGAAATGCACTGAATACCCAGCGCGGCATTGGCGATTACCACATTTCGCTGCGCCTCGGTTCCTTTTCCTTCCAAAATATTTTTAAATATCTGTGCCGCATCTTCTACCGAATTTCCTCCGGAAAGGTCTTCAGGAGTAACCAACGCAAATCCAAAATCAGATGCAGAAATGCTATCCTCTGTTTGGTTCGAAACAAAGCGGGCATCGCCGGTCAGCGAAATTTCGTCGTAGCCATCAAGGCTGTTTACGATCATAAAATTCTGATCGCTGTCGGCAAAAACGTGATGGTAAAGGTCCATAATTTCGAGATCGGAAACGCCCACCAACTGGTTTTTTGGTCGCGAAGGATTGATGATTGGCCCCATCATATTAAATAGTGTTTTCACCTTCAAAGCCTTGCGAACCGGCCCAACGTGTTTCATGGCCGGATGGAACAACGGTGCATGCAAAAAGCAAATTCCGGCCTGCTCCACTTCTTTCCGAAGTTTATCAGCATTGTTGCTGAATTTGTATCCAAAGTACTCGAACATGTTGGATGCACCGCTCACCGATGACAGTCCGTAGTTGCCGTGTTTGGTCACTTTGTAGCCGGCACCAGCCAAAACGAAGCAGCTCAGTGTCGAGATGTTGAAGGTGTTTTTGCCGTCGCCACCAGTTCCCACGACGTCGATCGCATTGAATTCCGACAAATCGACCGCAATACTTAAATCGAGCATCGCCTGACGGAAGCCCGACAATTCTTCTGCCTTAATTTTCCGCATCCTGAAAACCGTCAGGAGCGCTGCAATCTCAGCTTCCGAGAATTGCCCTTCACCAACGCGGGACAGTATCGTCCGCGCCTCTTCTTTGGTCAATGTATTCCCTGCAAACAGGTAGTTTAGTGTATCTTTCATCGTTGTTTCTTCTTTCTTATTGGACATTCAATATTGGATATTCTACATTGGATATTTTGATCGGAAGTTCCAATATCCAATAATCAATAACCAATAACCAATTTATTTTCTCAACCAGTTGGCAATCATTTGTTCACCCAGTGGTGTGAGTACCGATTCGGGATGAAACTGCACGCCTTCCACATCGTACTCGGTGTGTTTCATCGACATAATCAGGCCTTTGTCGTCGTAGCTGGTTACTTTTAGACACGAAGGTAAGCCTTCCTGATTAACTATCCACGAATGGTAGCGCCCAACCATGAACGTTTCGGGCAAACCGTCGAAAAGAACCGTTTCAGCTTCGGTTTTGGTAACCGGTGTGGCAATGCCGTGCAGCACGTTGTTCATGTTGGTCAGGGTTCCGCCAAAAGCTTCGCCAATGGCCTGATGCCCCAGGCAAACGCCCAACATACTTTTTTTCGGCGCATACTCACGAATAATCGGGAGCAAAAGTCCGGCCTCTTCCGGAATCCCGGGACCCGGCGAAAGCACGATTTTGTCGTATTTTTCCAGATCGGAAAGCTCCAGTTCGTCGTTGCGAACCACATCAACCGGCTCGCCCGAAATCTTTTTGATGGCGTGAACCAGGTTGTAGGTAAACGAATCGTAATTATCTATGACTACTATTTTCATCTGTATATCTCTTTGAATAAAAATTCTGCATTTCTCGTATTAACGTTCTTATTCTTTTCAGCTTTTTCAACGGATGGAACTCGCCTAAGACTCCTCACTTTGTTTGAAAATTTCTCTTGGCTCGTTTCATTTTTGAAGGATTGAATTACCGAATGACTGAATTAGCCAGCAACTGGCAGCTTGCCGCTAGCAGCTTGCTTAAAAACAATTTTTACTGAATTTCTTTTGCTATCTCGATGGCTTTTTTCAAGGCGGCCAGCTTGTTGTTCACTTCCTGAAGTTCGCTTTCTTCGTTCGACGAAGCCACGATGCCGGCGCCTGCCTGGTAAAACAAACGGTTGTTTTTGCTCAGGAACGATCTAATCATGATGGCGTGGTTCAAGGTTTTGTCGAAACCAATATACCCAATTGCCCCGCCATAATAGCTGCGGCGCTGATTTTCGTACCGGTCGATGAGTTGCATGGCCATGTGTTTGGGCGCTCCTGAAAGCGTTCCGGCTGGAAACGAATTTCCCATGACGGTCACCAAATTGGCATCTTCGGGTAATTTTCCTGAAACTTCGGAAACCAGGTGAATCACATGTGAGAAGTACTGCACTTCGCGGAAGCTATCCACTACCACATCGCCGGCATTGCGGCTCAAATCGTTGCGGGCCAAATCGACCAGCATCACATGTTCGGCATTTTCCTTCGGATCAGCACACAGTTTTTCGGCCAGTTTACGGTCGTCGTCGTCATTTCCGGTGCGGCGGAATGTTCCTGCAATCGGGTTGATGATGGCACGTCCTTTCTTCACGCGCAGCGATGCTTCGGGACTCGAACCGAAAATGCGGTAATCGCCATAATCGAAAAAGAATAGGTATGGCGAAGGATTGACGGTACGTAAGGCACGGTAAAGGTGAAAATCGTCGCCCGAAAAGCCCTGCGAGAATTGGCGTGACAGCACAATCTGGAACACGTCGCCACGGAAGCAATGTTCTTTTCCCTTGGCAACCATGTATTTATATTGCTCGTCGGTAATGTTCGAAACCTCGTCGCCCAAAGTATTGAAAGTAGTTGACGGGAAAGTCAGATTCCGCAGCAGCGACTCGATTTGTGCCATTTCGGCCTGCTCGCCCTCCATCAGGTTTTCAACCAAATAAATCAGATTTTTGTGGTGGTCGATGGCCACAATGTACTTGTAGAAACAGTAGCGGACTTCAGGAATGGCATAAGCGTCCTTCTTTTCAGCCTTGATCTCGATCTTCTCGAAATAGCGGATTCCATCATAGCTGAGGTAGCCAAACAAGCCGTTGGCAGGAGCTTCCTTCACATCGCCACTCAAGTCGAAAGCCTTAAAAAACTGATCGAGCTGCTGATCGACTGAATTGGTTTTGCTCACCTGTAGCTGTTCTTTCGGGCGGCCAATGCAATCAATGGTAATTTCGCCTTCGTTGGCTGTAAAACAAGCCAATGGCTTGATGCACACAAACGAATAGGCATTCTCGTTACCATGATAATCGGAGCTTTCCAGCAAAATGGTTTTGGGGAAGAGCTCGCGAAATTTCATGTAAACGCTTACCGGAGTGAGGATGTCGCCCAGGATTTTCTTTACGCTGACGTTGACTTTAATTTTTTCCATATTGTATTTTCAAATATTTTAAGTTGTGTAAAATAAAAAAGCGGCTTACCGTGTACCGATAAGCCGCTTTTCATTGTTGTCCTCAAATAGAGTCATAGCGCTACATCCCTCCACGGTTCTGTGAAAAGTTTCTGCGCCACCACCAATTTGTTAACATTATACTATTCATTTCAAATTTCCTTTTTAATAAAAAAGCCTGCACTTTTGAGGAGCAGGCCAGTATCTTAAAAAAATACAAATATGGCTTTTAACTCCTCGATTTACCAAGAAGACCCCACCACAGGTGCCATACTGTATTTGTATTTTTAGTCATCATTTAAATTTTGTGCTAGCAAAAAAATGAAATTAATGTCAAAATAACAAGGCAGAACAGAAAAAAGTTTCAAAATTTCTAAAATCGTACTGTCTAAATTTCGGGGAACATATTATTACTGAGCCAAAGTAAACCGGAAACTGACCCCAAAGTTGGTGGTTGATGTATTGAACGATCCAACCAAAGGATGATTCAAAACCTTATCGTAATACAAACGCAACTGGAACCGGTCGCTAAGCATGTAATCAGCTGTTGTTTTAAGTGTTACATTATTTTGGCCTGCCGTTAATTGCTCATCTTCTTCAACAATCTTCCGCAGTACAGTTTTATTTTTCCTAAATGACAGATCCGCCCTGATATTCAAATCGTTTGAATAAGCTTTTTGCGATTTCTTTGTTTTGACAATCAGATCCATTTTAGTAAACCGGTACCCCACTCCAAAAACCATCTCATTGCTCAACACTTCGGTTAATTGATTATTCGAGAAGCTAAGCGCCAGGTTCCGTGTAGTTTTCATTTCCACACGGGTTTCAAAATCGTTGATCCAAGTCATATCCAATCCAACTAACGGGCTAAACTGTTCAGAAATACTCACAGAATTTATATCATTCGGACCAATAAAGTCTCCCAGTGTATTTCGCACATAGCTGAACCCGTCGCTATAAACCTTGTCGTTGTAATCGAGATTAGAAATAAACGAACCAACATTGTAACTCGACCGGTAAGCGTGATTAAAACTCAGCGTTTTGAAATACTTTTTCAGCCACTCGGATTGTGAAACAACACCTTCGTAGGTAATTCGCCAGTTTGGACGCATATACTTTATCGACGGGAACGGGCTTAATGCAACCTTATCGGGCGATTGGCCGGTGTATGCCGCAATAAATGCCGGAACCATTACTTGTGGCGAAGTCGGACCATAACCTTCAGGGAACTTGGTCACCGGATCCGGGGTCTTTGTATAACCGGCGCCAGGATTAGCAATCCGCTGGTTTTCAAGCCTCTGCGCAATAATAATCCTGTAATCTTTCAGATTCTGGAAAGCCTTTGAAGCCGGAGCCCCCGCGCCACTTCCCATTTTACTGAAAGCAGTTTTCATAGTATTTACCGACATGGTAAAGTTACCCTTTACTGATTTATCAAGCGGATCGAACTGCTTGGTTGTGCTATTGTAATTATAGAACTCGGTTGTCCGCTCAGAATAGGTTCTTACAGCATTAACATCGATTCGTAAATCAGGAATTGGTTCAACATTGGCCCTGAAATTAAAGGTTTCGCTATGCGACATTACATATGGCGAATTGAGCGTT
>JAJZSZ010000341.1 GCA_021849365.1 Bacteroidota bacterium
TTCCGATCTAATGCCTAGCGGACATACCGTAATGGGTAAAAACCATTGGGATGAGACTAAAAAAGATTTCACTGACGAATGGAAATACCTGGTTGAAGATGCTGCCTATATGGGACAGAAATATGTAATTAGTCCATGGATGGACGAAAGCATGCGCAAAACTTACGACGATTTGGTTCGATACCTCGATGTATTTAATTTGTGTGGCGATCTGTGTAAAAAATCAGGAATGAAATTTGGCTACCACAACCATTGGGCTGAGTTTACTGAAAAACTGAACGGAATGAAACTTTTCGACATTATGATGCAGAAACTTGATGTCAATAAAGTGGTTATGCAGCTCGATATTGGTAATATGTATATTGGCGGTGCAAAGGCACTCGATGTAATTGGTCAGTACCCGGGCAAGTTCGAATTAATACATGTGAAAGATGAAATTGGAAACAATACTCCTGAAAAATTCGAAAGTGCAATCCTTGGGAAAGGCATCATTCCGGTGAAGGAAGTGTTGGATATTTGTCGTAAAACCGGAGGAACACAGGTATATATTATCGAGCAGGAAGCATACCAGGGAAAAGCTCCGCTTGATTGTGTGAACGAAGATCTGAAGATCATGAAAGGCTGGGGATACTAAATATTTTAGGATCCGGATCACGAAAATCCAAATCAGTTTTAATGCTGGTTTGGATTTTTTTATTTATGCAAGTATCTCGTGAATGGTTTCTATTTTAACTGTTAAAGAACATATGTCCGTAATAATAAAATGATAGTAAAACAAATCACAAAATAATAAATGCTAATTTATTGCAGTTTTTAAATTGATATTTGTCAGTTGAGTGGTGATATTATTAATGATTTGGAATCAATGTTAATTTTATATGACGTTTACGTTTCGTAATGATCAAGAAAAAGAATTTCACAATACTTTTGGAGAGATTAGTCTAATGTTCTTTTATTAATCCCGATAATTCGGAGAGATGGAGACGGTGTATGACTGACGGTGAAAAAAATAACAACTAACAAATTTTAACGGGATGGATAACTCAAAAAATCAAGATGCCTTAAATTATCACAAGGACGGCCGGCCTGGAAAGATTCAGGTAGTGCCAACAAAACCATACAGCACCCAACGCGACCTCGCGCTTGCCTATTCACCGGGGGTTGCGATACCATGTCTGGAAATTGAAAAAGATCCGCAAACTGCTTACGACTACACTGCCAAAGGAAACCTGGTTGCCGTAATTTCAAATGGGACAGCTGTTCTTGGCCTCGGCGATATTGGTACACTTGCCGGAAAACCTGTAATGGAAGGAAAAGGTTTACTTTTCAAAATATTCGCTGATATCGATGTATTCGATATTGAGGTGGATGAAAAAGATCCGCAGAAATTTATTGAAGTGGTGAAAGCCATTTCTCCAACATTTGGAGGTATCAACCTCGAAGACATTAAAGCTCCTGAATGTTTTGAAATTGAAGAAAAACTGAAGGAAGCCCTGGATATTCCACTGATGCACGACGATCAGCACGGAACTGCTATTATTTCAGGTGCAGGATTGCTGAATGCACTTGAATTGGTTGGTAAAAAAATTGAAGATGTTCGCATTGTTGTAAATGGAGCAGGTGCTTCTGCATCAGCATGTTCATTATTATATATTCGTCTGGGAGCTGATCCTAAGAAACTGGTGATGGTTGATAGCAAGGGTGTAATTTCTGTTCGTCGGAATGACCTGAATAGCCGCAAAAAGCCATTTGCTACCGAACTTCCATTTAACACACTGGAAGAAGCAGTTGCCGGAGCTGATGTATTCCTTGGCCTTTCAGTAGAAGGAGTTCTTTCTCAGGATATGGTGCGCAGCATGGCTCCTAATCCAATTGTTTTTGCTTTGGCAAACCCAAATCCTGAAATTTCATATGCCGATGCAATTGCTTCGCGCCCTGACCTGATATTTGCCACAGGCCGTAGCGATCATCCTAACCAGGTAAATAACGTATTGGGTTTCCCATACATTTTCCGTGGTGCTTTGGATGTGCGTTCAACCGGTATTAACGAAGAAATGAAAGTGGCAGCTGTTCGTGCTATTGCTGAGTTGGCTAAAAAGCCTGTTCCAGAAGTGGTTACGGCAGCTTACAATACATCGCACCTCAGCTTTGGTCCGCAATATATTATTCCAAAACCACTCGACCCACGTTTGTTGATAACTGTAGCTCCTGCTGTGGCCAAAGCAGCCATGGAAACTGGTATTGCACGCCGGCCAATTACCGATTGGGATAAATATGCAAGCGATTTACGTCAGCGCATGGGACTCGACAACAAATTGTTGCGCGGATTGACTGAAAAAGCACAGGAAAATCCTAAACGTGTTGTTTTTGCTGAGGCTAACCACATCAATATGCTGAAAGCTGCTGCTGTTGCCCGTGCCGAAGGTATTTGTATCCCGGTACTTTTGGGTAATGAAGAGCGTATTGAAAAACTGATTAAGAAACACCAGATTGAACTCGAAGGTGTTGAAATTATCAATCTTCGTCACGACCGCGAAGAATCAACACGTAAGAAATACGCCAAAATGTTGACAGCCAAACGTCAGCGCGAAGGTATGACTTATAATGAGGCATTCGAGAAAATGTTCGACCGTAACTATTTTGGTATGATGATGGTTGAGGCAGGTGATGCTGATGCATTGATTACCGGTGTTTATACCAAATACCAGGATGCTATTGTTCCTGCTATTGAAATTGTTGGTATGCGCGAAGGTTTGAATCACATTGCCGGTTTGAACATTGTAACCTCCAAACTGGGAACATTCTTCTTTGCTGATACCATGGTAAATAACCATCCATGCAAAGAAACACTGATCGACATTGCGAAATTGACTCACGATGCGGTTAATTTGTTCAACACCGAACCGGTAATGGCTATGCTTTCGTATTCAAACTTTGGCGAACGTAACGTTGGAAGTCCTGCAATGATTCACGAAGCAGTGGCTTATCTGCACAAAAATAATCCTGAAATGATGATTGATGGCGAAATGCAGGTGAACTTTGCTCTCGACAAAGATTTACGTCACGAAAAATTCCCATTCTCGAAAATTGATGGTAAGGATGTGAATACGCTCATTTTCCCGAATTTAAGTTCATCAAGCATTGCTTATAAAATGATGCTCGAAATTGGAATGTGCGATACCATTGGCCCGATTCAGATGGGTTTGAACAAGCCAATTCACATCCTGAATGTTGAAAGTTCGGTTCGCGATATTCTGAATATGGTTACCATTGCCGTAATCGATGCTCAGGTTGAAGAACAAAAAAGCTTACTTAAAAAGTAATAATTTTCAGGAGTTTCCTGAATTTAAATAAAAAGAGCCTCGCTGATTTTCAGTGAGGCTCTTTTGTTTCCCGGAGGTAAAAATTCTTATTATTTCTTCTTTGTAATCAGTACTTTGTCAATCTTGTTCCCGTCGATGTCAACCACTTCAATAATGCTGTCCGAAACAAAAACTTTATCGCCCAATTCCGGAATTTTATTGATTTGATTGAAAACGTAGCCGGCAACTGTCGAGTAATCAATTTCTTCAAAATCGATGTAAAAATCCTCAATCAGGTCAACCAGTGTTTCAATAGGTGCATCGCCGCTTACCAGTATGGTTTGGTCGTCACGAACAAACACTTCAGGTTCCGTTTTTTCGCCTTCTTCCGGAACATTTCCAATGATATTTTCGATAATGTCGTGTAAGGTGATGATTCCTTCAAAGCTGCCGTATTCGTCAACCACAACTGCTGTGTAGTTTTGTTTTTGCCTGAAAAGGTCGAGAACTTTCTGAGCATCGGCATTTTCCGGAATAACAAGCGGATCGTGCAGCAAGGCTTCCAGTTTCCGTGGTGCTTTGGAGTAGTAATTGATCAGGTATTCTTTTACATTCAGGATGCCAATGAATTCATCGATACTTTTTCGGCCAATAATTATTTTGCTATGCTTTAGGTTCAGCACTTCGGTATGAAAATCTTCTTTCGACTGCTCGCTGTCGAGCCATTCCACATCTTTACGATGTGTCATAATGTGCTTAGCCTTTTTATCCGAGAAGTAGAATACTTTTTCGTGCATACGGTTTTGCTCTTCTTCAATCACCCCTTCGTTCGAGGCAAACTTGATCATGTGCCGCAGTTCTTCCTCAGTCATTTGTCCTTCCGATTGCTTAATGCCAATCAGTTTATTGATCAGGTTGGTCGAAAGGGCCAGCAACCTAACAAACGGGTAAAATATTTTGCTGAACCAGAAAACAATGGGGGCAACTCCAACCGAAATTTTCTCAGGATTACTTAAGGCAATGGTTTTTGGAACCAGTTCGCCAATAACAATAGAAACAAATGTGATGACCAGAACCGTGAGCGATAATGCTATTTCGTGCGCGTACGGTTGAACGGACTCATATTTCTCGAAGAACGGAGTAAGGTCATCGGCAATACTAACCCCGCCAAATACACCCGTAATAATACCAATTAAGGTAATTCCGACCTGTATTGCAGATAAGAAGTTTTCAGAATTCTCAAGCAATCTCAGGGCAATGCGGGCTCCCGCGTTTCCTTTTACCTTGTATTGTTCAAGTCGGGCTTTCTTGCTCGAAATTAAAGCAGCCTCCGATAAAGCGAAGAAGCCGTTTAGCAAAATCAGAAAACCCAGAATAATCAGTTCCATGCGAATGGTAAAATTAATTTACAACGAAGGTAATACAGTATCTTCAATTTTAACAGGATTTATAATCTTATAAACCGGATATGGATTGAATCCTTTTTCCCACTGAGGCAACAGGTAGCGGTCGAGAAAGTTCCAGGTGAGCAATCCGTCGTTGGTTTGTGGTTCGAGCAGATAAGCGGCCAGATTAGCCAGTGGCTGGGCTGTACGAATGATGTAGGTTCCGGCTTTGAACTCTTTTTTTTGAGACGTCCAGGTTCCTGAAGCTGAATGAAGGTAATGCCCCTGGTTAAGCCTTTTTTCAGGTTAGATC
>JAJZSZ010000342.1 GCA_021849365.1 Bacteroidota bacterium
TGGGCTAATGGCGACAATGAAACCGTTCTGGACATCAAGCCAACCGCATCGACGACGGTTAATGAAACAACTGGCGTTGGAACTTATAAGATTTTGGTCTCTGTAGGAATCGACAATAACTATGACTTTCTCTGTTTCCCTGGCCGTTTCGATGTGACTGGCCCTCGAATTGCCGGAGATATCAACGGAGACGGAAAGATTACTGCTCCTGAAATAGCAGGCGACGCTGATGGCAATGGTAAAATCGATGGAATAGAAATAGCAGGCGACATCAATGGGGATGGAAATATTACTCTACCGGAGCTCATTGGAGATGTTAATGGCAACGGTAAGATTGATGGTAGCGAAATATCTGGTGATGCCAATGGCAATGGCAAGCTTGATGGGAACGAATCAATACCAACAGGGATAAACACTACGGATCGAATGAGCACATTAATCGCTTATTCAATTGGAAACACAGAAATTCGATTGAAAGGTCAGGTAAGCGGAGCTGCAATTGCAACACTCTACGACCTGCAGGGAAAAGTGATTGTGATAAAACAGCTCGAAGCCGGAGATATGAATGTAATTCCTACACCATATATAAAAACCGGAGTTTACCTGTTATGGGTAAAAGATCAGACTCGTATCCAAACATTGAAAGTACCTGTGACGGAGAAGTAAGCCTGAAAAAACTCTTCGGAAAATTGTAAGTTCTGATTTTTAGATATTTTGTGAATCCGGCGCCTTAAAAACGCCGGATTTTTTATTTCCGGACGAAAAATTTCCAGGGAATTGCTTTGAATTGACAAATTGAAAACAAAATCAGAACCGAAACAGAAATTCAGGCGGTTCGTGATGTGTCGCTGCTTATAAATTGTAAGAGAATATTCAATCTTGTTGTGTTTAAGCAAAAAACAAGTACATTACAGATAAAATTGGTTTGTTTACAATTTCTTAACAATCAGAAAAAGAGCTAAATAATTTACGTTAGTGCTGCAAAACATGCCACTTTTAAATTGTAAGTATTTTATACATTTTTTATAGTAAAAAGAAAATTCCCTCCAAATTACTTTCATTTTTAGTTTAAATAATCAGTTTCCCTTTTGAATTTTTTTCAAGTGCTTTTTACTTTATGAAAACCTGACATTTTCGTTGTTTTTGCGAGCGAAATTGCCGCTAGCTTTGCAGTGTTCAATGTAAGAAAACTTAATTAGTACAATTAAAAACTTAAGAAAATGAAAAAGAGAAAACTGTTTGTTCATGTATTGTTAGTAGTTTTTACGCTGATTTCTATTAACGTTTGGGCTGGTAATGATGAGTCTATGAATTCAACTTATAAGATTTCCCCCGATCTGAATTTTAGTCCTACATCAAACTTCCAAAAAAGTTGGGAAATTGCTTACGGCGAAGCAAAAACTCCTGTTCATGTTTATTTAAAAGAAACTAAAAAAGGACAGGAATACATTGTTCGCACGAAGTATTTCGAAGTTAAATACGTGAATGGTTCGAATGGTTTTGGCGCCAGAATGATTAGCGGTTCAGAGATTACAGTAAACGAAGCTCTGAATACAGCTGTTTTAGACTCCAAAAAACTCGTCAACCAGAAGTGTATTAGCTCCGAAGCTATTGCTGAAGATCATGTATTGGAAATGATCGCCAGCTATCTTCCCGATTTGCTCAATGAACAGTACAACAGCATCCTGAATTAATCAGATAGATTAAAGGTTAGATGAGCCGCTTCAAGCAAT
This sequence comes from Bacteroidota bacterium, assembly GCA_021849365.1. Lineage (GTDB taxonomy): Bacteria > Bacteroidota > Bacteroidia > Bacteroidales > Prolixibacteraceae > Aquipluma. The sequence continues at coordinate 1,734 of JAJZSZ010000342.1, forward strand.
TGAAGCGGCTTTTTCTTTTATCTTTACACAATCAACCATTAGCATGAAGAAGGTTTTAATCGTCACATATTACTGGCCGCCATCGGGTGGCGCAGGGGTTCAGCGGTGGCTGAAGTTTGCAAAGTATCTGCCCGAGTTTGGCTGGCAACCGGTTATTCTCACCGTTGATCCCCAATATGCCAGTTACCCGCAACGTGACGAAAGCCTTGCAAAAGAGATTGGACCAGATTGTCTGGTCTATACCACCAAAAGCTTCGAGTTATACAATTTATATAAGTTCATCTCCGGAAAGAAAGAAGTGCCGTATGGTGGATTTGCCAACGAATCGAAAGAAGGTTTTCTTCAGAAAGTATCAAAGTTTCTGAGAGGTAATTTCCTTTTACCCGATCCACGAAAAGGTTGGAACAAATATGCTCTGGAAAAAGCGGAGGAACTGATTCGTGAGTACGATATAAAAACAGTAGTAACAACCAGTCCGCCGCATTCAACGCAGCTTATCGGATTAAAACTGAAAAAACGGCATAACATCAAATGGATAGCCGATTTACGCGATCCATGGACTGACATCTATTATTACCATCAGTTCAAACATACGGCATTGGCCCGACAGATTGATCGAAACTATGAACGACAAGTTATTGAACAGGCCGACGTAATCGTTTCGGTGAGCGAGGATGTGAAACGTATTTTTGCCGAAAAGAGCCGTATGCCCATTGCTGAAAAAACTATGGTTGTGCCAAATGGTTACGACGAGGAGGATTTCAAACTGAAAGATCTTCCCGCTGAAAGCCGAAAGATCATTACTTATACCGGAACTATTTCCGAAGCATATGATGTCGATAAACTACTTGAAGCGTTGGTTCGCCTCGATGAAAGACTGAAAGAACAGCTGTTGATTCGGTTTGTTGGGAAAATTCCACAAGCAATAGAACAACGGTTTCGCGATACCGGCTTGGAAATAGAACTGATGGGATATGTGGATCATCAAAAATCGATTGAATACTTGCTGCGGTCTGATTTGCTGTTGTTGGTTCTACCAAAAGTGAATAATAACAAGGGAATTCTCACCGGCAAATTCTTCGAATATTTGGCGTCTCAAAAACCAATTTTGGCCATTGGCCCGGTTGATGGAGATTTGGCCCGAATAATTCTCGACACAAACTGTGGACGAATATTCGATTACAGCGATACGGCAGGGATGATTCGTTATATCCAGAATATTTTTGATCAGGAAATAACGCTTGTCAAACCTGAATCAGCTGGGAGCTATTCGAGGCGTGAACTAACAAGAAGAATTTCGGGTTTATTTGATGCAAAGACATAAGGAATGTTGAAAACTGTTATCATAAATCGTACACTTTCCGCAACGGAACAGGAGGAGGTTCGGCAACTGGTTGAATCCGGAGCACAGGTGTTCTCGTTCACGGCAACCGGTCTGCCTGATTTCGCTCAGTTGATAGCACCTGGTCGTGATGATAAAAAGTCGGTCAACTATTCCATCATGAATGAAGTTTTGCAATTTGGCGATTGGCAGGTCGACAATCAAACGGTAGCCGAACTTTTCAGTATCGAAACCGCCAGTGTCTGGCATTACCACAAGTTCAGGGTGTATTTTGCAGTTCGAAACCTGATGTATTTTTTACAGCCACTCCGGCAAAAGTTTACCTCTTTTGAAGGTCATCGCTGGTATGTCAATGCCGATATAAAAATCCTGAAACGTGTTTTTCCTGAAGTAGAATTGCGACTTCCGGAACAAAAATCTGATGCATCGTTCAATTACAGAATCCTTTTTAGTTACCTGATTTTGTTGAAGTTCAGGGTATTGTCGTACCTGTTTTCATCGAAGAAAAAGCCGGAATACCTGCTTTACATGACTGAAAAATACTCAACAGTCCTGGATAAGAAAACCCTGAAAACCAAACAAGGGCACCATATCCTTGAGTACCTTATATCAGAACTTGATGATCGGTTTGCATTATTGACCGAAGTTTTGATGCCCAAAGCCAAGGGAAAATCGGACTATTCGTATTCGAAAAAGCAATTTGGACAAAAGCTGGATCACTGCCGCAAAATATTTATCGAAGGCTTTATGGTTTCCGGACTTTTAAGTGGCAAGGTGCGCCGATCAACAAATCAGGCACAAAGGTTACTGATTCAGGCTTATCCAAAAGTTCGCGAAACTGAACTTTCAGTGACTCAGCGGTTGATCCTCGAAGTATTTCAATCGCTACATTCTTCATCGCGTTTCTTTTTGTTCAGGTATTTTGCAGCCCGCAGGTTCTTCTCCAATTCAGGAATAAAAGCCTTAATTGCCGGTGATGAAAACAGTCCTTTGACCAAATCGGTATTGGATGCGGCTAAATTCTGCGGAATAAAAGTGATTGGACTCCAGCATGGAACCATGCACGATTTGCACCCGGCTTATTTGTACACTAAAAACGACAGTCGCAATCGAATAATGCCCGACCTGACTTTAACCTGGGGAAAATATTGGGAGCAGTTTTTAATTGAAAAGGGAAATTATCCGGAAGGTTCGGTCATTTCTGTTGGCCAGATTCGCACCGATATAATTCCGGTCTTGGCAAAAGCTGAAAGCCAGAAACAGGTCAACCCGACCGAACGAATTGTGTTTGCCTCGCAACCACAGCGCGATCCGGAACTAAGATTCCAGGCAGCTTACGATGTTTTTAAAGCAGCACAGAATTTACGCAACACTCACCTGATTGTAAAATTGCATCCACGCGAATTTGGTGATGCCGCTTATTATGAAAACATTGCCGCCAAGGCCGGTTGTAAGAATTATACGATCGACAAAACTTCAGATTTGTACCAGTTGATTGCTTCGTGCGATGTGCTGATTACCTGTTTCTCAACCGTAGGTACCGAAACGGTTTATTTCCATAAACCGCTGGTAATTCTCGACCACCTAAGTCAGGATATTATGAGCTATGTCGCTGAGGGTGTAGCTTTTCAGGCAACAGATGCCGACAGTTTGACGAAAATCTTATCCGGAATATTTAAAGGAACTCTGCGCATCGACCGCAGTAAATACGCGACTTTTATAGAAAAATACGCTTACCGGATTGATGGGAAAGTGGCTGAAAGATGTATTAAAGCAATTACTTCTTAGTCGCTTCAAGATACTTTTCAATGGCAACATCCAACAATTTTTCCTTTTGAAGCAGTGTTTCAACAAATTCGCGGAAAGCTCCATCGCCACCACGAGTGGTAAGCCTAAATTGAGCAAACTGATCCATATAGGCTG
>JAJZSZ010000343.1 GCA_021849365.1 Bacteroidota bacterium
GTTGTGGGATACTTACCGGAACGTCCACCCTTTCCTTTCGCTCATTTACCCTCAACAACAACAAGATATGGTCAAAACAATGCTCTCAATGTATCAGGAGAGCGGTTGGCTTCCCAAATGGGAATTAGCAGGCAATGAGACTTATATTATGGTTGGCGACCCTGCCATCCCGGTTATTGCAGATACCTATTTGCGTGGAATAACAGATTTTGATGCCGATCTCGCCTATGAAGCGATGAAGCATAACGCAACCGTTGCCGAAGCAAACAATCCGGTACGTCCCGGTTTGGATAACTTGTTAAAATATGGATATATCCCTGAGGATGGAAAGAATAAAAGGTATGTATGGGGGTCAGTTTCTACGGCACAGGAATATTGTATTGCCGACTGGGATCTGGCACAAATGGCCAAAGCGCTTGGTAAAGATGATGATTATAAACAATTCTACGAACGTTCCATGTTATATCGAAATTATTTCGATCCGAAAACCAATTTTCTGCGGCCCAGAATGGCCGACGGAACCTGGGTAGAACCATTCAATCCGTCAAGGGACGGAGGTTCATCGCGTTCACAGCCAGGGTTTGTCGAAGGCGACTCCTGGCATTATACGTTCATGGTGCCACATGATATTCCGGGGCTTGTAAAACTCATGGGCGGTGAAAAAAAATTCACGGAAAAACTGACAGCCTGTTTCGACAGTGGTTACTTTAATATGGGCAATGAACCCGATATGGCCTATCCTTACCTGTTCAATTATGCAAAAGGGGAAGAGTGGCGTACCCAGAAACAGGTCCGGAAAATGATTTACGAATATTTTCGCAATTTACCGGATGGGTTACCGGGAAATGATGATTGCGGGGCGACTTCGGCTTGCCTGCTGTTTGCCATGATGGGGTTCTACCCTGCCTGTCCCGGTGATATGGATTTTCAGCTTGCCAGTCCCTTGTTCAATAAAATTACGATCACGCTTAATCCTTCATTTTACCCGGGAAAAGAATTTGTAATTGAAGCCCCAAATGCAGGCAGGGATAATTACAGTATTAAGTCAATGAAATTAAATGGGAAACGATATAAAAAATATACCCTAAACCATCAGGACATAGTCAAAGGTGGAAAATTGTCTTTTGATTTGAGTCATTAGAAAGTTTCACATGGAATTGACAAAAGAATTAAAGTAAATCTAATACCTGTGAACTGGGACAATACGAACAACCAGTAAACTTTCTTTAGTCCCTGATCTTATCCATCACTGTTTAAACAGTATTTCTTGTTTCCCTGGTAATACCATATTCACTGGCAATTGCCCCCCATTGGCTTATGGCCTCCTGAACTTCCTCAATAATGAATGGTGCATTTTTCAACCCGAAATGTGTGGCGAGTTTCAAGAGATCTTTTCGTCCCGGATTTTTACTTTCCCCGGCTATCATGGTACTGTGAAACCATAGCCGGAATATGAAAAGGTCAGGTCATAGGCCGGGGCAAACTGCCATTCCCCTTTGGCATTCATCAGAAAGGAGAAATTCTTGCTATGGTCATCCCGGTTATGCGAATTCGGCCATTTCCTCCTGCGACATTTTTAGACTGGGGTACAATATTTTGTCATTTTGTCTGAACCCTCTTGTGCCCCGGCAATTTGCCTTACCCGCCCTACCGGACTATTGTTAATTGTGAACGCAAAGTTTTAAACGCCCTAAGTTTTATCGTTTTGACCGTATTCAGGGAAATTCCCAATTGTGTGGCAATTTCGTGATTCTTTAACCCATCAAGGACCAGTTCTATTACGCGTTGCCCCTGTGGCGGCAGGGATTGAATGGCGTGGCATATAATCTGGTAAGTTTCATCTTCAACAATAATGTCCCTGGAATAAGTTTTTGATGCTATTTTTTCAAAATTATTAGTTTCGATTTGTCTGTCCCGCAAATAGTTAAGGCTTTTGTTTTTGACGTATTTAAAAAGATAGGTTTTGGCAGATGCGATTGAAAGTATATCTGATCTTTTGTTCCATAATTGTAAAAAAGCATCCTGAACCACATCTGAAGAAGCTTCATCATCGTGCAAATATCTGATAGCAAAATAATGCAAGGAAGGATAGAAACTTTCAAAAAATTGTTTAAAAGCCATCACATCCCCTTTCTGAATATTTTCTATTAGCATAGAGTTAGACATGCATTTGATGACTTTTCACAGCTGTATGTTTACTTACTCTTTGTCAGCTATTTTATTACCGTAGAGGTTTGTCGAAGGTCAAACGGCTCCATCATGCCATAATCCATCAGGAAATATCCAGGGGCATCCGGCGCTTTCTCAGGCGCGTAGTTCCATTCGTACGGACCAAAAATCCAGCTGTTATTTGGTTTGTAAAAGAAGCCAAAGGTGTTTTTCAGGCTACCGGTCACTTTCACGGTGATTTCGTTGGCGCCATCTTTCAGCATCGAAGTCACATCCAGTTCATCGGGTTGCCACGCAATCAGCCCGGCCGATTGGCCGTTCACCAACACTTCGGCCACCGGGCCATTCCACTTTTTCAGTTTCACTTTATAACCCGCTCCTGAAGTTTTGGTCACATTAAAGGTTTGCGAATAAGCCACCTGTTGCGAATAAAATGGCAACCCATTTTCGCGCCACGAACCCAGGGCGCTGATGTTTCCTTCAGCAATTTCGAAACCATGTTTGGCAGGTTTTACCAGGAAATCGCCCAGCAAATAAACCGGCATCAGCTCAGCCAGCACGTTCATTCGCGGAGCTTTCAGCGTCAGGGTATTTACACCGGGTTTCAGGAATGGCCCCACGGCAAACTCCGGAAAACTTTTTTCGATCCAGTAAACGCCTTCCGTTTTCGAAACTTCGTGCCCGTTGATGCTCACGGTCCACATGTCGGGCCGTTCAACTACTGCACGGATTGCTTTCATGGCATTGGCATTCAGGTTTGAATTGATGGTAAAATGATAACTGGCTTCAAACCACGAATCGGCTTTAAACAAAGTGTCCAATTCGAGCCAGTTCTTTTTGTACTGAATTTTGTGCTGCCACGGATTACCCATTGCTACGCCGTTTTCGTTGAAAAGCCCGATCAGCGCATTCATAAAATACAGATCTTTTTTATCCGATTTAGCCGTTTTCAGGTCGAGGTAATTCACCATCAAAATGTTGTCCGATTCGCGTTTCACGGTTACCGGGCCAGCGCTTGCCACAGCGGTTTCTGTTCCTGAAAGCGGTGCATATTCCGGCTCTTCCGGTTTCTGATTGTTTACCACAAACAATGCGCTTCCAACCGGATCGAGATCGATGCTAAATTTTACTTTGCCATTTTCAGTCTTGGCCGGATAACTGTAAATCTTTCCGGAAACCAGATCCAGTTTCGAAACATATTTCCCTTTCATCGTCACTTCCGCTATCGCTTTTTTCTGCTGGTGCGAATTGACCACGAAAAGCAGTTGTCCGTCGTCGAGTACCCGTCGTTGATGGTACAACATGCCATTTTTAGTTTCGTCGTTCATCGCAAATTCATCGTGGCGGAGCAATTTCAAAACAGCCGGATCATTCAGATTTTCAGCAACCATCCATTGATTGGCAAATTTGGCTGCCAACTCATTTATTTTGGTTGATCCGGTTCCGTCAACAAAGGCAATATTCCGATTAAACGAAAGCACTTTGCCGCCGTTTCCCAGGTATTTTTGCAACAGGTCGAGGGTTGGCTGATCGAGGTTTTGCATTTCAGCCGGAATCACTACCAGCGAATAGTTGCGCTGACCAACCCGAAGTTTGTTGCCAGCCACGCTGCCGAGTGTTTTCATTACATTTTCCGAGCCCAGATCATATTCCAGTTGATGTTGCTCCATGCGGTAGACAAAGTTTTTAAAGCCGTCGCGCAGGGCATCGATCACCGGACTTTTGACTTTTCGCGAGAAATACATCCAGGCCGTGGTATTCGGCTGCAAAACAAGTGTCTGGTTCATCTGCTGACCGGAAGACATGGCCATGCTGACCCGGCCAATGTAGTCGCCCATTAGTTTGTAATATTGCCACCAGGGTTCGTGGTACGAAAACGAAAGCGGATAGTCGAATTTGCGTACGCCGTTGAGCGAATAATACGACAGGTGTTGATTGACAAAATTGACACCGAGCACCATTTCCCAGTCGGCCAGCCGCTTTTGAGTTTCAAAATTCATTTCCCAGCCGCCGCCGCCGTAGGTTTCGCTCAGGGTTCGCTGCCTTCCGGCCTGATTGGCGGCGCTGCGCAATTCACGAATCGCGCGGTCGTTCCCGAATTGTCCGCCCAGGCCTGCTGTGTCCAATCGGTTCCCAAGCATATCAACGCCCGGTTGCTGATGCCAGATGTACATGGCTGATTCGTCTAACCCGGGTGCCGGCCAGGCGTGTTCCCAGTAATGGCCCGTCCATTTCAAGCCTTTTTCTTCACAGTATTTGCTGTAAGGTTTGGCCCAGCGGTCCACAAAAAGTTCAAGAAGAAGCTCATAATAGTCGTGGCGGACTTTCTTCCAGTTGCCGGTTTCTTCCAGTATAGATGGCAAATTCACTTTCAGGCCGTAGCCCCAGCGTTGCTGAAAGGCGTCAAACATATCCGGAGTCCAGCGCATCACAGTTCTTTGTGACATAGCTGCTTCCAGGTTGGGCTCATCGGAGAAAGAGCCCATCAACGTTTTCCCGAATTCGGCGCTGTCGCGTTCATAACCTTTGGTCATGGTCAGGTCCAGAAATTTCTGGGTTACGCCCTTGTAAATCAAATCAACATAGGTGAATCCGCCGTACCAGGGTGAAGTGGACGGGTAAGTTTTCCTGAACACATAATATGTTCCGCTTTGGCCATTTTCCTGATTTACGGAAGCTGTTACATCGGCAAATCCGTCATCGGTTTTCTTCAGCACCACCGCCAGGGTATCCGAAGGAACCACATTCAGTTTCTCCTGAATATCGAGGCCCAACCCAGTTCCGTTTTTGTACGAATCAGGCATTTCAGCCGGAACATGACCACCAGAT
>JAJZSZ010000021.1 GCA_021849365.1 Bacteroidota bacterium
ATCTAAATGCAATAAAGTTTACTGAAGAAGGATCGGTTGTGTTTGGGTACAAACAAAAAAACACGATGTTCGAGTTTTTCGTTGCCGATTCTGGCCCGGGCATTCCTCCGGAACAAAAGGATTTAATCTTTGAGCGGTTTAGGCAAAGTACGCTTAATTTAACCAGAAAATATGAAGGTGCAGGCCTTGGTCTGGCCATATCCAAAGCCTATGTTGAGCTATTGGGAGGCACTATTGGGATTGAGTCAGAATTGGGCAAAGGGTCAACTTTTTACTTCACTTTGCCATTTTCACATCCATCCGTTAACTAAATCACCAACTGGTTATAATCCGACTACCGGTTTCTTCGTGATTTTCGATGCGCAGATGCGTGTCGATTTCCTGCTGCATTTCTTCCACGTGCGAAATTACACCCACAATGCGGTTTTCCTTGCGCAGCGATTTCAGGGCATCGAAAACCGTTGACAGCGATTCTTTGTCAAGCGAGCCAAAACCTTCGTCGAGGAAGAAGAAATTCTGGTTCGATTCGGTGATTTTCTGAATATTGTCGGCCAGAGCCAAAGCCAGACACAGTGCCGCCTGAAAGGTTTGTCCGCCCGACAAGGTTTTCACACTTCGAACCATTCCGCCGTTCATGTAATCGCGCACCTGGAAATTGTTGTCGTCCGTGATTTCCAGAGACAGCTTTTGGCGGGTCAGCCTGAAAAAGCGGTCGTTGGCCGCATTGCACAGGTTTTGGAGGTACACCGACGACACGTAATTCACAAACCCGCTGGCCTTAAACAAACCGCGCAAGGTCCGGATGTTTTCGGCTCGAAGCTCCAGTGTTTCCAACGTTTTCCGAAGCTCGGCCTGTGCTGCCAATGCCTTTTTCAAATCGGCCAGTGTTTTTTCGGTTACTCCAAAATCCTGATTCAGCTGATTGATCAACTGACGACTTTCGGCCAATTGCTCCTGAAGTTGGCGATGAATTTCGGCATCGTATTTTCGGTCGCCAATCTCGATTTGCAGTTGCTGCATCTGGGTTTGGGCCAGCATCATTTCCTGCCTGAAAGCGTTGATTTTCGACCTTTCCAACTGAATATCGATCGGCTGTTCCAAAATCTGCACAACATCATCCAGACCGTCAAATGCCGAAGATTTCAAAGCATTCTCCAATTGCAGCCCAATTTCTTCAAGCAATTTCTTTTCCTGAACCAGCTGAATCTGGTTGGCAGAGATACTTCCGGACAGCGAATCCTTCATTTTTCGCAACTCAACCAACCGGTTATTCAACTCGTTAAATTGCTGTTCGAGCAATCGGTATTTCTTTAAAAGATCGTGCTTTTCAGTTTCAATCTCTGCTTTTGACTTTTCTGCAAATTGCCCACTATCAATCAGTTTTATTTGAGATTGAAGAATCTCGGTCTCAGCATTGAATGCGGTCACTTCATTTCTGATTTTTTCAATCTGCTGCTGATATTTTTCCTTATTCGCCGATTCTGAATCAAGCTTTTTCGAAGTTTCGTCTTTCTGCTTTTCCAGCAAATCGACTTCCCTTTTCAAGGTTTCGGCCTGCCGGAAAGCCTCGGCCACTGATTCTGCATTCGGGTATTTTTCCCACTGAAAGAGTTTCTTGTGCGCAGCTTCTTTGGTCTCCAGATCCTTCTTCCGTTCCATAATTCCGGCTAGTTGCTTTTCATTCACGGTCATCAAATTGCCCAATTCACCAAACTGCTCGGAGAGCTTTTCACAAGCCGCAATCTCTTTCTGAATCGCATCTTTCTTGGCCTCGGTAAGCTTCAGATTTTGGGTCACATCGGCTACCACCAAAACCTGCGGGTGATGCAACGAACCGCACACCGGACAAGCCTCGCCCTCTGTCAATCCAACAGCAAATTCTTCCAGTTTTAGCTGAACCTTGAAATGCTGAATCGCCGCGTCCAATTCTGCAGTTTGCGTTTTGAATACAACCACTTTTTCTTTCAGGAAAAATAGACCGTTTACGGCATTCCGTTCTCCTGAAAAACCATCAAATAGCGGATTCTCAAACAATCGCTGCTCGTCTTTTCCGAGTAGCTTTCGCTCATCGGAGCATTTTTCAGCTTCAGCAGAAATTGCTTTAAGTTGCTGCGCAAAACCCGACTGAAGTTCGTACCAGCTCCGCACATTGGCCAATATTAGCAAATCGGGCAGTGCCGCCTTTTTCCCGGTCAAATCGGCTTCCAGTTTTTCCCGTTCCTGCTTCAATTTTTCTATTTTCCCGACGGTTTCTTCAACCACCGCATCGCCTTTTTTCAGCCGCTCTTCTGCTCCGGAAATCAACTGCCGCAGTTCGGCCAAGCGAACCAGTTTTTCCAGTTCCTCGGCCTTTTGTCGCAGCAATTCGCGCTTGTCGTAGTCGGTTTTTACTGCTTCAAATTGCTTCTCCACCAACCCGGTTTGTTCCCCGGCCTGCTTCAGTTTCAGGCTTTCATCCGCTATTTTTTGGTCGAGCGATTGAATCTTTTGAGCCACGGATTTCTGAGTCTCAAGAACGTTTTTGAAGTGAATCAAACAATATTCGTAGTTGGCAATCTTCGTTTCGAGCAATTCCAATTCGGGCAGCCTGCGGGTAAAATCGGTTAGTTTCGCCTGTGTCTCTTCCCGCTTTAGAATCAGTTCCTGCAACTGTTTTTGCTCCACCTCCATCTTTTGCTGTTCGGTAAGTTTCAGGTTCAGCGCTTCCATTTCTTTTTTCAGGTTTTCAAGTTTCTCCTGAAGCGTGTTTTGCTGTTCCGGATCGACGGCCCCCAACTGCTGCAACTGCCCTTCCAGATTCTGCTTTTGCGCGTTATTTTTGGCTTCGAGCGAAGCAGCTTTGGCATCGAGTTCGAACCGTTCGAGATTAAAAAGCGACTTCATCATCACCGTGCGCTCCTTGTTTCCCAATAGCAAAAACTCATGAAACTGCCCCTGCGGAATGATAATGGTTCGTTTGAAATTCTCGTAACTTAAGCCGATAATTTCAGGTAATGAACCCACCTCTATCGGAATCCACTCGCCCGAATCAAAGCGGTATGCTGAACGATCCAATGCTTTCACATCGTCGAACTTTTTGCTGTTCCGGCGGCCTTTAACCACTGCCAGATAGCGTGTTTGCGCTGCCCCGGTTTCAAAATCGAACTCGATGAGCAGTTCCGACGACTTGAGGTTCATCATGTTGTAGTTGCGCCCATCACGGGCGTTCAGCCGGTCGGTTTCGCCGTAAATGGCAAAAGTAATGGCTTCAAGGATGCTCGATTTGCCGCTGCCAACTGCACCGAAAATACCAAACAAATGCGCTGACGTCAACTGTGTAAAATCGATCGTTTGCTTCGATTGATAGGAATAAAGCCCTTGTATCGTTAACCGAATTGGAATCATCGCTCACCCTCCTCTGCCATAATTTCAGTAAAAAGCTTCATTATTTCGTCATTTGGCTCCTGCCCTTTTTTATGCCTGAAATAATCTGCGAAAAGCTCGTCCATGCTTTTACTAAGGTCAATGTTTTTGGTTCTGGCGGAGTTTGATTCTATGCCGCCCTGAATTTCAGGAATTATGGCAATTATTCCGGAATGGGCTGCTGCAATGGTTTTGCGCTCCATCGCGGTCAGAAATGTATCAGTGACCAAAGTCAATTCAACCAAACTGTCCTGATTTTCGACCAGCCAAGCCAAAGCTTCGTCCATCCCTTCTGCCCGTTTCCGGAGAAGCTTTTTCCCTTGCATCAGTTCAATTTCCCGAACTCTGGCTTCCTGCTGTGGTTCAATTTCAACCACCAACACATATTTCTGCTGATTGGCTTCGGCAAAACTGTACGACAACGGACTGCCGCTGTAATACACCGATGACTTTCCGGCGCTGTGCATCCGGTGCAAATGTCCCAAAGCCGTATATTGAACCTGCTGCGGAATATTTTCAGGATAAACTACCTGCGCCCCGCCCACATGCAAAATGGGCTTTTCATCGTCGGGTTCATCTGGCAAATCAGCTCCTTTGCTAGCCACAAACAAATGAGTCACCAACACATTCACACCTCCCGAATCGCAATACTTGTCGGCCAGCAATTGCCAGTTCTTCTGCAAAAGCTGCCGAAGTTCTTCTTCCGAATCTTCCGGCGACAAGTAAGTTTTTAATCGGATTTCGCTGGCATACGGCGTTGACAAAACCCTCAGAGGAACCGGTTGATCCGGCAGTTGAAGCTCGAAAAAACCGGCTTCGCTGCGGATAATTTTCAATCCCGATTCAAGCTCGAAAGGTTGAACGACCGAATTGGGGTACCCAGCGAAAATGATTCCGCACTCGCGGGCCAGCGGGTCGGGCGCTTCAATGCGGTCGGGCGAATCGTGGTTTCCGGCAATGGCAATCACCGGTCGTTGTCCGTTTTTCGACAAGCGCTTCAGCGTCTTGTAAAACAAATCGACAGCCTCGGTTGGCGGATTAAACGTATCGAATAAATCACCGGCAACCAAAACTGCATCAACGTTCTCGCGCTCTGCAATTTCGCAGATTTCGTTCATCACAGCCTGTTGCTCTGCAATGCGCGAAAAATCTTCAAGGCGCTTGCCGAGGTGCCAGTCGGAGGTATGGAGAAGTTTCATGAAATGATGATTGATGAATGATTATTGATTATTTCGCGACTTCTCCCGAATGGATTTAAACTCCGAACCTTCGTTCCATTTGGGCCATTCTGCGGAGTTGGCCAGATTCAGTCCAACACGATAGAGTAGTTCGGCATCCTGAACCACTCCCGACAAATCATCGCGTTCGGGTTTGTATTCATCCTGCGGTGTGTGGTAAACGGTTTTCCAGTATTGGTCGAGGTTTTCGAGCGTTTTCTCTTTTCCCAGCTTTTCGGCATCAATATACCCTTTGGCAAAGATGGCCGGAACGCCTTGTTTTACGAAAGGAAACTGGTCGGAACGGAAAAACATTCCATTATCCGGATTTGGGTCAGGAGCAATATAGCGACCTTGGTTTTCAGCCTCTGTTTTCACCCAATTATCGAGTTCTGATTGGCCAAAACCAGTAATGGTAACATCTTTGTATTTGCCCAGAAAGAGCAAAACATCGGTATTGATTACAGCTGCCGTTTTATTCATTGGGAAGAACGGATGTTCGGCGTAATAGCCCGAACCCAGCAAGCCCGATTCCTCGCCGGTAACCGAAAGAAACAACACCGAACGCTCGGGAGCAGGCCCGTTTTTGAAAGCACGGGCAATTTCGAGCATCCACGAAACGGCGCTGGCATTGTCGGTTGCTCCGTTGTAAATGCTGTCGCCATTTACAACCGGACCGATGCCCAAATGATCCCAGTGAGCCGTGTAAACCACCACTTCATCGGGTCGTTTACTGCCGCGAATTAGTCCGCAAACGTTGTGCGACATCTTAGTTTCAAACGTACTTTTCATCGTTCCTGAAACCTTTACAGGAAGGGCGAATGGTTTGAAATCGTGCTTTAAGGCGGTGGCTTTGGCTTGTTCGAAAGTCATTCCGCAGGCAGCAAACAATTGTTCGGCTGCCGATTGCGAAATCCACCCCTCGAAGGCACAACGATCCTGGTACCCGTTTTCAGGCTTCAGGTATAATTTGGTTGTTTCCCCATTGTTGGCCGCCACTTTCCACGGGTAACCAGCCGGACCGGTTTCGTGAATGATGAGACATCCTTTGGCACCCCGACGAGCCGCTTCCTCAAATTTGTAAGTCCAGCGACCGTAATAAGTTTGGGTATTCCCCTTGAAATAAGTTTCGTTGGTCCCGTAGCCCGGATCGTTCACAAAGACCAGGATGGTTTTTCCGGTCAGGTCCATTCCCTGAAAATCGTCGCGGTTATATTCCGGAGCTGTAATCCCAAAACCTGCAAATACCAGTTCCGATTGATCAAGCGATTGTTCGGCTTCCATCTTGCGCGAAAAGGTCACATAATCGGTCAGTTTTTGGAATTTCAGCGAACCTTTTGGCGTATCGAAATCGAGCGTATTCGAAATTTTTGAGCTAACCGCCAGTAATGGCACTTCCTGAAAGAAACTACCATTTACGGCCGGTTCCAGGCCAATTTCCTTCATCTGACCGGCAATATAGTTCACCGTTAATTCTTCAGCAGAAGTCAGCGGCATTCTTCCCTGATAAGGATCAGACGACAATTCGGCGATGTGTTTTTCGATGTTTTTATACTGAATTGCTGTAATTTCAGTTTTATTGCCCGTATGCATACAAGAGGCAAACAACGTAATGATCAGGCTAAAATAAAGTACCTTCATAAGTTTGAACTGATTTTATTGATTCTGATTGACGAAGCCTAAAGTTACACGATTATTCAGATGTAACCGAAATAAAATAAAAAAGCCGCTAATCAGTCGATCAGCGGCTTTAAAAACCTTATTCCATACTATTTTTTCACTTCCCAGGCACAACGTACCGGAGAAACAATCTTTCCTTCTTTTTTCAGCACATTCATAGCTTTTTCAACTTCTTTTTTATCGATACCAGCCAATTCTGCAATTTTCCCAGCGGTTAATGGTTTGTCGGAAGCCGACATTACTGCCAATACTTTTTCTACGCTCATAAGTTAAAATATTTACAATTTATATATTTACGATTTACAACAGCATGCAAGCGATTGACTACCAATAACAACAACCCAATACGGTTGGGTGAAATTGTAAATAGTCAATGGCTAAATAGTCAATTATTAGAATCTGGCTTCAACAACTTTCCAGTCCATGATTTTCCAGAAGTCGGCAATGTAGGCCGGACGCAAATTCTGCTTATCCAGATAGTAAGCATGTTCCCACACATCACAGGTTAAAAGTGGAGTCAAACCATCGCGAATGGGGCAACCGGCGTTGCTGGTTTGTACAATACTCAGCTTTCCGGCAGCATCTTTCACCAACCATGCCCAGCCTGAACCGAACTGAGTTGCAGCAGCTTTATTGAAAGCTTCCTTAAAAGCCTCCATGTTACCAAAAGTAGCTTCAATGGCAGCTTTCAGTGCACCGGTCGGCTCTGTTGCCGGAGTTGCTGAAAATTGTTCAAAATAAAATGTGTGGTTGAAAACCTGTGCTCCGTTATTGAAAATTCCACCTTCGGCTTTTTTGATGATAGTTTCCATATCGGCATTTTCAAACTCAGTACCAACAATCAAATTATTCAGATTGGTTACATAAGCCTGATGGTGTTTGCCATGGTGAAATTCAAGTGTTTTTGCACTGATGTATGGTTCAAGTGCGTCAATTGCATAGGGTAATGCAGGTAATGTAAAGCTCATTTCTTTTATCTTTTGAGTTAAACAATGATTTTTGATTTTTCAGTTAAGATAACAGAAACAAGATTTAAAAGGTTTGTAAAACCTGAGCTTTTGCTGCAATTTAGATTCGCTCTAAATAATCAAAGGCGATTTGCAGAAAGAAAACTTAAAAGAAAAAAATGCTTGTGGAATTAGGAAAGCGTACTATCATTCAGTTAGTCGGGTAATAAAACAAAACCGCCCGATACCTCTGTACCGGGCGGAAAAAAACCAAAAATCAACTAACCTTTAAACCGTCGGGCGACTTCGTCCCAATTAACCACATTGAAAAAGGCTTCAACATAGTCGGGGCGCCGGTTTTGATACTTCAGGTAATATGCGTGTTCCCACACATCTACCCCAAGAATTGGCGTACCCTTTACATCTGCCAGATCCATTAATGGGTTGTCCTGATTTGGTGTTGACGAAATCACCAAACTATCACCCTGCTTTACTAGCCATGCCCAACCCGACCCAAAACGGGTAAGGGCAGCTTTGGTAAACGCGTCTTTAAAATTTTGATACGACCCAAACGAGTTGTTGATTGATTTCAACAGATCGCCTTCTGGAGTTTTTGCTCCACCTGGCGCCATAATATCCCAATATAAATTGTGATTGTAAAAACCTCCGCCGTTATTACGAACAGCAACGGGTTGAGCCGATATTATAGACAAAATTTCTTCTATTTTTTTTCCATCCAAACCAGTACCCTGAATAGCAGCATTCAGATTGGTTGTATAAGCTGCGTGGTGCTTGTCGTGATGTATCTCCATTGTTCGCGCATCGATATATGGTTCTAGAGCATCATACGCATATGGTAACTTTTCTAATTCAAATGACATGTTTGTTTTTCAATTAAAGATTAAAAGACTTTTTTATCTTCTATACAAACATAGCACTTATTTAAATTGTTTCCAAATAAGACATGAATTTTTATTTATTTTTTTGAATGATCAGGGGAAAAATCTCTTAAACAAAATCCGGAGTCCTTTAATGAAAGGACTCCGGATTTTTATGTATTAATAAGTGAAACTGCTGCCACCCAGAAATTCACGAATAAGCGACGTTGGTGGAATTTCCAAATCGTCGATCGGTTTAAAATATGAAAAGAATTTCAGCAAACGGTTACTTTCACTGAATTCAGCTTGACTTTCGGTAACATTCTTGAGCAACGACTCAGCATATTTTTTCAGTACTGCCAATTCGTAAATCAGAGCCGAATTGAACATAACATCGGCATTTTCCTGATACGGAAAAATATTCTTCTCCTCACCCAAACGTACACTTGGCCAACGCCGAATAGTTTCCTGCGCCGAGTAATTCCGGTATTTACTGTCACGAATCATACGGCGAATTAACCGGTTATCTGTAGTCGAAATATGATTTTGGTCGTCAATGGATATTTGAGTCAGGGCAGAAAGGAATATTTTATATGTCTGTTCCGGTCGGATATGCGGAATAAGGTTTGGATTCATTCCGTGTATTCCTTCTACAACAAGGATACTGCCGGGATGCAGTTGCAGTTTTTTGCCCGATGGAAACTTAGTTCCAACCGTAAAATTAAATTTGGGCAATTCAACCACCTCACCATCAAACAATTGAATTAATTGTTTATTAAAGTACTCTATATCAATGGCTTCAATTGACTCAAAATCGTATTCGCCATTTTCATCGCGAGGCGTTTTTTCACGGTCAACAAAATAATCGTCGAGCGAAATCATCGTCGGTTTCAACCCGTTGACAGCCAACTGCACCATCAAACGCTTGCAAAACGTAGTTTTTCCAGAAGCAGAGGGGCCTGCAATCAACACAACCTTTACCTGATCCTTTCGCTCGTATATGACATTGGCAATCTCAGCGATTTTCTTTTCATGCAATGCTTCCGATATCTTGATGATGTCGCCACTCTGACCAGTCAATGTGTATTCGTTAAGATTAGCCACATTAGGTACATTCAGAATTTCGGCCCAGTCTTTATGTTCCTGAAAGATTTCAAACAGTTTGTCGTTCTTCGAATAGGACTGTACTTCATGGAATTTCTGCGGATTTGGAATCCGGAGCAATAAACCATCATAATACGAAACAAGGTCGAATACTTTTAAATATCCAGTGGAAGGCACCATATGGCCATAAAAATAATTGGCCTGATCGCCCATAAAATAGATATACGAGAACATAGTTCCCTGCTGTTCAAACAGTTTAGCTTTGTATCGCATATTTTGTTTTCGGCAAATCTCAACAACCTCTTCTGTTGGTAAGCCCACCTTTTCAAACGGTATATCCTGATCGACCAACTGTTGCATCTCACTTTTAATGGCGAAAACATCCGAATCGGTTATCGGACGCTCCAATCCGGCCAGCTCACAATAGTATCCGCGCGAAATACCATGCATCATTTTCAGTTTTACCTGCGGAAATACTTCGCGCACAGCTGCAATCAACACAAAGAATAGCGACCGCACATACAATCTCATGCCATCGGGATGCGAATAATCGATGAACTCGACTTTTTTGTTTTTCACAAACACAAAAGAAAGTTCTTTCACCTTATTGTTTACCAACGCACCCAAAATTGGATTATCCAGATTGACATTAAAATCATCCTTAATATCCATCAGGCTCACTCCCAAAGGGTATTTTCGCTTTTCTCCAGTATTAATGCAATAAATATCTACACTCATAACCAGTTAGTTTATAGTTTTATGGCTTTTTCTTACATCTGCCTAAAGTCCCATTTCCAGCTTCAGGTATTTAGCAGTAAACGATTCTTTATTTTGAATTATTTCTTCAGGGGTTCCAAAACATACTACTCTTCCCCCCTCCTTACCACCTTCAGGACCAATATCGATAATGTGATCAGCAACTTTGATCACATCCATATTATGCTCTATCACAATTACAGTATTTCCACGATCCACCAGTTTATTCAGTACTTCGAGCAAAACACGAATGTCCTCAAAATGAAGTCCGGTTGTGGGTTCATCCAAAATGTACATGGTTTTCCCGGTATCTTTTTTTGCCAGTTCGGTTGCCAACTTTACACGCTGCGATTCACCTCCTGAAAGAGTGGTTGACGATTGGCCCAGTGTTATATAGCCCAACCCTACATCCTGAATAGTTTTCAGTTTATGGGCAATCGACGGAATGTGCTCGAAAAACTCGACTCCCTGATTGATTGTCATATCCAGCACATCGCTGATTGACTTGCCTTTATAACGAACTTCAAGTGTCTCGCGGTTGTATCGCCTGCCATTACAGGTATCGCAATGCACATACACATCGGGCAGGAAGTTCATCTCAATTTGCTTTAAGCCTCCACCCTGACAATCCTCACAACGTCCGCCCTTCACATTAAACGAAAAACGGCCGGGACCATAAGCCCTCAGTTTAGCCTCGGGCAATTGAGAGAACAAGTTGCGAATATCAGAAAATACACCAGTATAAGTTACGGGATTGCTTCGTGGGGTGCGCCCAAGTGGCGACTGATCGACCTGAACAACTTTATCGATGTGCTCAAGTCCGACGATTTCGGAATATGGAAGCGGATCTTTAAGTGAACCGTAAAAATACTGGCTAAGAATGGGTTGCAGAGTTGAATTAATCAGGCTCGATTTCCCGCTTCCCGAAACACCGGTAACACAAATCATTTTTCCTAAGGGGAAGTCCACAGAAACATTTTTCAGGTTGTTTCCTGCACAACCCTTCAACGAAAGAACCTTGCCATTTCCTTTTCTTCTTTTGGAAGGGATTACTATTTGCGCTTCTCCTGAAAGATATTTCGAAGTTAAAGTTCCGGCTTTTAAAACTTCATCGGGTGAACCAGCGGCTACCACATGACCTCCATGAGCCCCTGCAAAAGGTCCCATATCAATTACATAATCAGCGTTGAGCATCATATCCTTGTCGTGTTCAACCACAATAACCGAGTTGCCGGTATCGCGCAACTGCTCAAGCGAGTTTATCAGTTTCAGGTTATCGCGATGATGCAAACCGATGCTGGGCTCATCGAGGATATACAATACATTCACCAGCTGAGACCCAATTTGTGTGGCCAACCGAATGCGTTGCGTTTCGCCTCCCGATAAAGTGCTCGAAGTGCGATCGAGCGACAAGTATTTCAAACCAACATCGAGTAAAAACCGGATGCGGTCGCGGATTTCTTTGATAATTTCGACAGCAATTTTCCGTTGCCGGTCGCTTAATCGGTCTTCCAGATTATCGAGCCATTGGCTCAGTTCCGAAATATCCAGACGGGCCAGTTCCGAAATGTTCTTATTGTCGATCCGGAAATAAAGCGATTCTTTTTTTAACCGCTGCCCATTACATTCGGGGCAAGGAACCTCTCGAATAAACTGGTTAGCCCATTTCTGTGCCTTTTGCGACGGGTTGTCGTCTTTTTGCGCATCGATATATTTAATTACACCTTCGTAGGTCATCATGTAATTCATTGAAACCCCGAGTGGCGAGTTTTTCAGATGTATTCGTTCGTTTGTACCGAAAAGGATAGCATTCAATCCATCTTCAGGAATATCCTTGATTGGTGTTTTCAGGGTAAAACCGTACATTTCGCCCAATGCTTCAATCTGCCAGAAAACCAAGGTATTCTTATGCGCTCCGAGCGGTGCAATTCCACCATTTTGGATGCTTTTGGTATTATCCGGAACAATTTTTTCCAGATCGATCTCGCTGATTTGCCCCAGCCCATTGCACTTGGGACAGGCTCCCTGCGGCGAGTTGAACGAAAAATTGTGCGGCGCCGGTTCGTTGTAAGAAATGCCTGTAGTGGGACACATTAGCTGGCGGCTGTAATATTTAGCTTCCTGAGTATCGTGATCCAAAATCATGCAAATCCCGTGGCCGTTTTTCATGGCAATCTGCAGCGAATCACGAAGGCGTTTGTCGCTGGCTTCATCAACCAGCAGGCGGTCGATTACAATTTCGATAAAGTGGTTTTTGTACCTGTCAAGACGCATCGCCGCTTTCAACTCAGTAACTACACCATCAATACGCGCATTCAGAAATCCCTTTTTCAGAATTTGTTCAAATAATTCGCGATAGTACCCCTTTCGTCCTTTCACAACCGGTGCCAATATCAATATTCTTTTACCAGAAAAAGAATCTTTTATCAAATTGAGAATCTGGTCATCAGTATATTTTACCATTTTCTCGCCTGTATTGTACGAGAAGGCTTCACCGGCGCGGGCATACAAAAGTCTGAGGAAATCGTAAATCTCAGTCACGGTTCCCACAGTCGAACGCGGATTTTTATTGGTTGTCTTTTGTTCGATGGCAATTACCGGGCTCAAACCGGTAATCAAATCAACATCAGGCCGTTCCATATTCCCGAGGAACGACCGGGCATAAGCCGAAAATGTTTCGATGTAGCGCCGTTGCCCTTCGGCATAAATAGTATCGAAAGCCAGCGACGATTTGCCGCTACCGCTAAGTCCTGTAATTACAGTAAGTTTATTTCGGGGGATTTCGACATTTACATTTTGCAGATTATGAACACGAGCCCCGTGAACAACAATCTGGCCTTCCTCCTCAATTATACTTTCCTGAATGTCAACATCTTCTGTTTTCTGCATTTCTTAGTTTGTTTTGGTCCGGAAACCTTTCTCCGGAATCTTCAGTACATATGTTTTCTTCGCAGGATTTTTCAGCGACAAATCGCGAAGCCAGGGATTGAACATTTTTAGAATCTTCAAATTAATTCCCTTGTTAATGGCCCAGGCCGACAAGTCGGCAATCGAGCCGTTTACCTCAACATCTTTAGTCTCGATAACCGGATACAAATCCTTTTTATCTACTTTAAAACCATACACTTCCGGATCTTCCATCACCAATTTCAACGCCAATATTCTGAATACATAGCGTGTAGTTTCCTCAACAAAAAGTAAGTCATAATAGCTCTTAACCTTTTGCGTGGCTAATTTCTGATCGAGACCTGCCCTTCCGCCATTGTACGATGCGGCCACCAGCGCCCAGCTTCCGTATTTCTGGTACGCCGATTTAAACATGCGACAGGCCACTTCGGTTGCCTTCTCTATATGATAACGTTCGTCAACTTCAGGATTCACCTGTAGTCCGTTTTCTTTGGCAGTTGACTCGAGTAATTGCCAAAAGCCAGCAGCTTTGGCCGGTGATAATGCCCGAACATCGAAACCACTCTCAGCCACGCAGAGGTATTTAAAATCTTCAGGCACCCCGTTTGCTTTCAGGATAGGTTCGATAATCGAAAAATAACGTGGCATGCTTTTGATATACCGGATTGTTTGCGAATGGAAATAAACGGTGGAAAGCAACTCGCGATCAAGGCTTTCGCGAACATCGAAATAATCCATCGGAACTTCCTCGCCAGCAAAAGAAAGCTTACCAGGCAATTCGACAGGTGTAAACAAATGAGTGCCAACCGAATCGGCTAACTGAACATGAGTTTGTGTGCAGGCTGTGAAAGGCAAAAAAAGTAAGATTGGCAGTGCTTTAATTAACCGGGGAAACCGGCTGGGTATGTTAAAATTCATCTTTTTAGTTTCAAAATTTGACAATTTGCAAAAATAGCAGATTTAATCTCCACCATCAACAATGCTTAACTTTTATTAAAAGAAAAAGCCGGACGAGAGATCGTTCGGCTTTTTTATGAGAGGCTACCACAGTGTACACAGTGTCCTTAAAGGTAATGCGGACTTTTATTTTTTTACTACAGGAATTGTGCCAATTTGTTTTATATTTTGAATATTTGAATAGTCGTACAACATAAAACCCTTTTCTCCGATCATAAAAAGGTAATTATTTAACGGAATTACGTCGTAAGCGTTGATTGACGAGAAAACAGCTAGCTGTACTATGGACATCGGATCAGCGATATTGTAAACTTTAAGCCCGGCATCTCCGTCGCACAAAAACAACAAATCATCGTCAATTCCTAATCCTTGCGGGCCATACATCGGGTACGATTTCAGTAACGTGAATTTTGAATAACTATTGCTCATTTGTATCACGTCCATCTGGTTAAGAATTCCACCACGACAAACCGATCCACCTTTCAGGGTTACAAAAGCCAGATTCCCTTTAATTACTACCGGATCGCAGGCAGTCATATGCGAAAAACTACCAACATGGACAGGTCTTTCGGGAACTTCGAGCGATTGAACAATCAGCCCGTTTTGGGTACCCAGGAATAAGTGATCATCGGTAATAAAAATCGTTTCAACATTCCAGCTCACATAACCGGTATTCAGCAACGTAACCTCCGAGCCTGAATTCAGCTTAAAAGTTAGCAAGCTGTTGTTGTTCACTATATATAACAGGTCCTTATATAGGCCAAACCGGGCCATACTTCCGCCAACTCCATAGGTTGTACCTGTTGCACCATTGACGCCCGAAGATGTATAAAATCCACTATCCATCGTTAGAGCATCGTTGCGATAATAAATCGGGTAATAACGTTGCTCGAGCTCCTGCCGCACACTCTTGACTTCCCATCCGGTAACTACCCCTTTCTCTTCTTCAATCTTAGCCAAAGGGAATTTGTTGTCGTAAACCGGTAGTGTGTATGGGAAAATTTTCTTTACCCGGCCAACTTCCTTAATGGCTGAAAAGCTGGAAACATCAATGGAAACCAGATCTACGTAACTATCGGCGTACAAGATGTTGTTTTTTATCGCAATATCTATATTCCCGGGAATTTCAATAAAACCCTTATTCTGCGGACTTTTCGGATCGCTCACATCGAAAATATGAATCCCCTTCATCTTTTCATTGATAAAAATGAAATTATCCTTGAAGTAAATTTTCCCCGGATTGTTGAGTTCACGGGCGGCGGTCATTTTCACAGCCGAGCGTAAGTCTTCGTAACTCATGTAAACCGGCGAATTGGCCATAAATGTTTCGTAAATTTTATCGGTGCACGACGAGGCAAAAGCCAGCATCAACACAAATAGCGAAATGATATATTTTGATTGTTTCATGGCTGTAATTAGTTAAAAATGAACCCTATTTTTAGCGAAAGACGCGAAAAGTTAGTTTCGAGTTTATAGCTGTTTTCGCCCGAGTAATTCAACTGATGATAACGGTAACCAAACGAGAAAAACCACCCAAAATTATCAGAAGTAAACTGCTGAAACCCGATTGACGGGTTGATCAGTAAACCTCCTTCAGTTTCGAGTTTTTGGTTGATCTGGTATCCGGGCCAGTACGACGACGAATAATCGACGTAGTAATTATTGAAATTCGTGCGGCTTTCCTTTTCTAAAGGAACCTGATAGCCAGCCTGTAAATTCACAAACGGAGAAAATCCTGAAGTTCTTATACGATACTGAACCTGAACAAACGCAGGCATATAGGTCTCGTCAAGAAATTCGGCACCCAGGCCAGCTCCGGCATAGAGCTTATCAAAAACTTTAAAATTTCCTGAAGCCATGAACGAAAATGGTGCTTTCTGGCTATTCCCGGAATTTCCAACCAAAACTCCCATAGAGGTATCGAAAAAGAAATTAAGGTTGTAATTATTGCTCTGTTTTTGTTGAGAGTATTTCGAAATACTGTCTACTTCGGCAGTTTTAAACACCCATTGATTTCCGGAGGAATTGATTTTTACAACATCGAGGTCGTGCGTAATAATCTGACCTTTAATTATTCCACCCGATTTAAGAAAAACAATGTCCTTTTTCCCTTTTTGAGCAAAAGCCGGAGTCAGAAACAGCACGGCAATAAGCAGGATAAGAATTTTTTTCATCTGTTTTGGTTTTTTATAATTTGACAACACCAGCCGCTGGTAATCATATTTTGGCTGATGAAACTAAAACCTAGATGTCCTGAATGAAGAAAAGGTTGCGCGAAGCGAACAATAAATGAATTAATATCAAATGAGGTTTGAATTACAAGTTAAGCGACCGGCAGCTTGCCTTAAAATTCGTAGCTCAGTCCGGTGAAAACCCCGATGGTATAAGGTTTATAAGTAACCGAAGAGTTACTGTTCAACGATTTAAGGTAATATTTCAGGCGTGGCTCAACATTAAGCGAAATGCGCTTCGACAATCCATACCTGAATCCCAGTCCAAGCGTCCCGCTGTAATTCAGGGTTTCCATATCCTGGGTTTTCCCAACCAGCGATTTTCCTGAAGCGCCTTCCACAAATATCTGGTTTCCAACCAGCAAATTCGAGCTGAAACCACCAAGAGCTACCACATCGAAACGCGAATCGATCAGTGTGTATCTGAGGTAAAGTGGAATTTCTATATAGTCAAAATTCTGGATGAAACTGGTTGACGATACAATAACCGACGACGCCAAAGTTTTGTCTTCCAGCGAAGTTCCCAGAACCATTCCTGAAGGCACTTTACTCAACTCGATTACGCCAGCCTGGCTGTTCATAGTCATTCGGTTCGAACTGGCATCAACGTTCACAGGCGTGTTAAAGTAATTCGAACCCGAATTTACATCAAGGCTGGTTTTATCTCCGGTGGAAGTCCTGTTTTTGGCAGACTGATCTAATCCGGAATAATATACGCCGCTTTGAATGCTCCATCGTTTGCCCTTTTTCAACTCAACCGAAATTCCTCCACCCAAATCAGCCGACCCAGATGTTCCTGACAGCATATTCGAGGCATACGTTTGCGAATGCGAGCTTCTGGACACAGCATACTCAGGCGATACCTGGGCACCAACCGACCAGCGGGCTTTTTCTTTCGATTTATTTTCAGCAAGCATTATTTGCAGGTTATACTCCATAATTTGCTGATCGACAGATTTCTCAGCCAAAGCTTGTTGATTTTCTGCACTTTTTGTTTGGCGAAGTGTATTCTGCGCTTCACTTTCAGACTGAAGCAGCTTATAAAGACTTTTAAGCGGAGCAACTGCAGTCATTTCACTGGATGAAGTATTCTCTGTCGATTTCTGAATTATGGATGTTGATTTGCTTGCAGATGTAATAGCAATTCTATTTGATTGTATTTTGTCACTCGAACGAACTGCAGCAACCATTTGCTGAGTAGTTTCGGTGGCTGATTGAATTTGAGTCATTCCCTTTTCGGGTAGTGCTTCAGGTTGTGCTGATTTCTGCTGGACATTGTTCTGACTGGCAACAAATGCCTGATCAGTTCCACGATCGCTGCTGTTATTTAGCTGCCATCCGGCGACAAAGGCAATCATCAGAGCAGCTGCAACGCCGGCTACTCTCCACCAAATCAATCTTTTTTTACGACGCTCTTCTCCTACCCTATTCAGGATGTTCCCCAATAAATAAGCAGGCGGTTCCTGCTCATAATTCAGGAGCTTGTCGCGAAACAATTCATCCAGGTTCTTATCTTTCTTCATGCCGTGTAATTATTTTTGGCATTTAACTCGCCAAAGTTCTGATGAACTTTCTTTTTTAATATTTCCCTGGCCCGCGCCAGGTTCGATTTAGAAGTACCCTGTGTTATCGACATTTCCTCAGCAATTTCCTGATGCGACATCCCTTCAATAACATACAGGTTAAAAACCAACTGGTATCTTGGAGGCAGCTCCTGAACCAGTTTTAGCAGATCATCGGCCGATATTTTGGCAATCACATCATCCGAGACATTGATGGTATCATATATAGCAACGTCTTCAACCGGGTACATCAAATGCTGTTTCCTTATTTTCTCAAGCGAAACATTAATCATAATCCGCCTGATCCATCCTTCCAAAGAACCGTCGTGCCTGAAAGATTTCAGATTGGTAAATACCTTTACAAAACCCTCCTGTAAGTTGTCTTCAGCCTCAGTCGAATCTTTGGCATACCGCAAACAAACCCCAAACATCTTTGGGGCGAAATGTCGGTAAAGCGTTGCCATGGCCTTTTGGTTGCCAGCAATGCAATCGGATATGATGGGCTTAAAATCTTCCAAATCCATTGATTAATCTGATCACTCAAATTTAGCTTAATTATTGCTTTTTTGAGCATCGTCGATTTTCCGTTAAATCATGCATTCACTAATTCCCGGAGAAAACTCCAACACTTAGATGAATTCATTGAACAAATAGTTGCGTGGGATGAGAATAAATTTCGGAACAACAACGCAACCCAAATCAAACGATTACCGTCTTATTCAAAAAATGAACGAGCTATGAAACTATTCTTTTCGTTTTTAACATTGGCGCTATTAGTTACTGCCTGCAATAACAATGCTGATACGCCAGAGGTTACCAATCTTACACCAAATGAGAAATCTGCCAAAATTATTGCAGCCGATAACCAGTTTGGATTTGAGATTTTCCAAAAGATAAATGCTTCGTTAAAGGAGCCGAAAAACACTATGATTTCTCCGATGAGCATTTCACTGGCATTGGCAATGGTTTACAACGGAACCAATGGCGATACCCGGGCTCAAATGGAAAAAATGCTGCATAAATCGGGACTGACACCTGATGACATTAACCAGAGTTATAAAGATTTGGTTGGAGGATTGGCGAGTCACGACTCGAGGGTTGAACTCTCGATTTCGAACGCTATATTCTACAGGAATACCTTCACAGTAAAAAACGACTTTATAACTACCAATCAGAATTATTATCAGGCCGAAGTTTCGGGCCTCGATTTTACCAAACCCATTGAAACTTTAAATACAGTAAACGGATGGGTAAAAACCAAAACGAAGGGAAAAATTGATAAAATCATCAGCCAGGTAAATCCTGAAGACATTATGTACCTTTTAAACGCCATTTATTTCAACGGCGAATGGCAATATCGTTTCGATCCGAAAGAAACCACCGACATGCCTTTCACCAAAGAAGACCAAACGGTTGTTCAGGCTCCGACGATGACGCTGGAAAATCAGTTTAAATATTACAGCAATCAAACTTTCCAGATGCTCGAAATGCCTTATGGAAGCGGTAAATATTCGATGATTATTTTCCTGCCAAACACCGGAAAGAACACCAACGACATTATTTCGGAGCTAAATCCTGAAAATGTAAACAACTGGATTTCGAAGCTGGCTGAACAAAAGAAGAAGGTATTTCTTCCCAAATTCGAGTTTAAATTTGACGACAGCCTGATTGATGAATTAACCGCTTTAGGCATGACCGACGCGTTTAACCAGACTAAAGCCAACCTCACCGGAATTTCGGAAGACGCGAAACTGTTTATTTCGGCAGTTACTCATAAAACATACATTAAAGTTGATGAACGTGGCACCGAAGCCGCTGCTGTAACCGGAATCACCGTTGGATTAACTTCGGTTGGACCCGACAGCAATACGTTCAAGGTTGATCATCCGTTTGTTTTTGCCATTCGCGAAAAAGACACACAAGCCATCCTTTTCATCGGCAAAGTGCTGAATCCAAACCAGAATTAATCATTAGCCTCTTAAAACGCTATGAAACAATTACTTTATTTGAAATTTCTGGCCCTGATTTTTGCCTTGGTGGCATGTACCGACCATATAATCGTTAGTGAAACAACCGATTGTCCAAAATACGTCGAACTGAATTTTTCAAACTATAACAGCCTCAACACCGATCCAATCAGTATAATCAGTGCCAAAGTGGACGGCGATTGCCTTAAACTGACTCTTCAGTACGGTGGAGGCTGTAAAGAACATCAGGTTGATCTGGCATTGATTCAGCCCGAATGTGGAACTCCGCCACTACCTCCGCCAACTTTCGAAATCAGGCACAATGCCAATGGCGACGTATGCAAAGCGCTCGTAACCAAAGAGTATAGTTTCAACATTTCAGGAATCCGCGAAGAAGGTAAAAACAAAACCGACTTCATTCTGGGTATTGGATCTTCGTCAGGAATAATAAGTACGAACACCTACACTTATATATATTAATAATCCTCAAACTTTCTTCCCAAAAGTTTTGAAAAGAAAAGGAGCGTTCCCCAAACGGGTGAACGCTCCTCATGTTTTATTTGTCAGTAAAAATTAAGCTACGGGTTCAATCTCAACCATCAGAAAGTTTTTAGGAATCTTCTGGCCTTTTTCAACATTAATCTTTACAATTTTACCATCGAATGGCATCTGAATGCTGTTGTTCATTTTCATCGCTTCAAGCGTCAGAATAATTCCACCAGCTTTTACTGCTTGCCCTTCTTTAATCTGAATATCGACAATCGTACCTGGAATGTACGAAATGATGTGATTCAGATTAGGTTCACTCCAAACCTTGCGGTTAATGTACTTTTTATTGTAGGTTGTGAGGTACTCGGTACCGTTTACTACAATAATCTGTTCTTTTTCTAATTCCGACATGGTTGTAACGATTAAAATGGTGGAATTCCGTGTTTTTTCTTTGGACTCTGAATGTCTTTATTTGCAGAAACCTGGAGGGCGTGCAGAAGGATGTTACGGGTTTCCTGAGGTTCGATTACCTCGTCGATGTAACCTCTTGATGCTGCCACGAATGGATTGGCAAATTTATCTTTGTATTCCTGAATTTTCTGTTGACGCATTGCTTCAGGATCTTCAGCTTCGGCAATTTCTTTCCGGAATACAATGTTTGCAGCTCCTTCAGGACCCATAACAGCGATTTCGGCAGTTGGCCATGCAAATACGAAGTCGGCACGCAGGTGACGAGAGTTCATCGCGATGTAACCACCACCGTAAGCCTTACGGATAATTACTGTAATTTTTGGAACTGTAGCTTCAGAATAAGCATAAAGGATTTTTGCTCCGTGACGGATAACACCAGCATGTTCCTGGTCAACACCTGGCAGATAACCCGGCATATCTTCCAAAGTAACGATTGGAATGTTGAAAGCGTCGCAGTAGCGGATGAAACGAGCTGCTTTATCAGAGCTGTCGCAGTCGAGCACACCGGCCAATACTTTAGGCTGGTTAGCAACGAAACCTACAGTTTCACCATTCATGCGGCCAAAACCAATAACGATGTTGGCAGCAAACAATTCCATAATTTCGAAGAACTCCGAACCGTCGGTTACCGAACGAATAACCTCACGGATATCGTATGGCATATGTGGATCAACCGGAACGATGTTTTCGATTTTGGTTTTTACCTTAGGTTCTCTTGGCTCAATTTTCTTGGCTTTCTGAGTGTTGTTCCAAGGAATGTATGAAATCAAAGTTTTAATCTGGTCGAAACATTCTTTTTCGCTCAATGCATAGAAATGAGCATTACCGGTAATTTCGGCGTGAACGCGTGCACCGCCAAGCGCTTCCATCGAAATGTCTTCGCCAAGTACACTCTTGATTACTGCAGGACCTGTGATGAACATTTTCGAGATGTTTTCAACCACAAAAACGAAGTCGGTCAATGCTGGAGAATACACAGCACCACCGGCACATGGGCCCAAAATAACCGAAATCTGTGGAATAACTCCTGAAGAAAGGGTATTGCGGAAGAAGATTTCGCCGTAACCGGCCAGTGAGTTAACACCTTCCTGAATACGTGCACCACCCGAGTCGTTAATACCAATCAATGGCATACGCATTTTCAGCGCGTGGTCCATAATTTTGGTGATTTTGCGGGCGTGCATTAAACCCAGCGATCCTCCCTCAACGGTAAAGTCCTGAGCATAAATACAAATTGGAGAGCCATTAATGGTTCCTGTTCCAATCACAACACCATCTCCGGCCAAAACTTTCTTGCTCATGTTGAAGTCAGTTCCAACATGCTCAACGAACATATCATATTCATGAAATGAGCCTTCATCAACAATAGAGAGGATACGCTGGCGAGCAGTCATCTTGCCTTGAGCAACCTGCTTTTCGATAGCTTTATCTCCTCCACCTAAACGAACCTCGTCCTTACGTTTCCGAAGATCTAAAATGCTTCTTTTCAGTGACATAGAATTTGTTTTTGATTAAAAAAATC
This sequence comes from Bacteroidota bacterium, assembly GCA_021849365.1. Classification (GTDB taxonomy): domain Bacteria; phylum Bacteroidota; class Bacteroidia; order Bacteroidales; family Prolixibacteraceae; genus Aquipluma. Next base: position 22,091 of record JAJZSZ010000021.1, read on the forward strand.
TAAAAAATAGTTTTTGTTCGCATTCAAAACCAATGCTTTTGTGGCGGGCAAAATTAGTCTTTTTTTTCAGTACGACATGTTTTATAAAACATTCATGAAAAAAAAGCTAAATCACACTTGTTTATTTGCTTTTGAATTATTCTATACGCGGTTTGAATTTTTACAGAACGTTATTTGGCCGCCCTCCGGTACAGGTAGAATGCAAGTCCACCATAAACTATATTCGGAATCCACATAGCCAGCCACGGCGCCAATAAACCACCTGTAGCAAATACTGTAGTTACCTGCATAAACATGATGTACGAAAAACTGAGCAATAGCCCAAGTCCCAGGTGAAATCCAATACCTCCCTTAATTTTTCGCGAAGCAAGTGATACGCCAATGATGGTAAGAACAAATGCTGAAAATGGACCTGAGCGACGCTTATGCTTTTCAATTTCGTAATCAATGGTATTCACACCACGAAGCTTCAGGTTCGATATCGACTTATTTAAAACCGGCAGTGTCATTGTTTCGACTACATTAGCAACCACCTGGTAATCTTCAGGTAACATATTCAGAGTTGTATCTTTTTCGCTTCCCTGAGAAATCTTCTCGGTATATCCGTCAATCGTCCGGATATTGTATTCGTGGACAACCCATTTTTTCTTATCGCGATCCCATTTAATGTATTCGGCTGATAATTTGGAAACCAGCTTCCGGTCTACAAACTTTTCAATGGTAAATTTGTACCCAACATCGTTCGATGCATTATACCCGCTCATATAAACAAATACTCCGGGCTCTATCTGCCGGTGAATATTTTTTTCATTTGCAGGTTTTCGGGTTCCGATATACATGTGCCTGAAGTCGTTTTTCTTCTTATTGGCTGGTGGAATAACATAATTTCCAAGCATATACGAAAACACCGCAATTACAGTAGCCCCAACCAAATAAGGCCGCATGAGTCGGCGAAACGAAACACCACTGCTAAGAATGGCAATAATCTCAGTATTGTAAGCCAGTTTTGATGTAAAATAAATTACGGCAATAAATGTGAAAAGTCCACTGAACAAATTGGCAAAATAGGGTACAAAATTGAGGTAATAATCAAACACAATCGACTTCACCGGAACGTCTTTCGATAGGAAATCATCAATATTTTCTGAAACGTCGAAAACAATAGAAATACTGATGATCAATGCGATGGCATAGAAAAAAGTACCCAGGAATTTCTTTATGATATAAAAGTCGATTTTGCGCAGCATAGTTCAAATAGATTATAAACGTACCGAAAGTTGCCTGACCATTTCTTCTTTCCAGCTCTTGTATGTATTGTCGAGAATGTGTTTCCGGGCTTCTTTAACCAGCCAAAGATAAAAGGCCAGGTTGTGCTGACTGGCAATTTCTGCGCCAAGCATTTCACCTGCAACAATCAGGTGACGCAAAAATGCGCGACTGTAATGGTGGTCGACAAACGAAGTACCATCAGGATCGACCGGTGAAAAATCATCGGCCCACTTCTTGTTTCGCATGTTCATCACTCCTTTTTGGGTAAAAAGCATCCCGTTGCGACCGTTTCGGGTTGGCATCACACAGTCAAACATGTCGATGCCGCGGTCAATTCCCTCCAAAATATTTACAGGCGTGCCAACTCCCATTAAATAACGTGGTTTATCGGTCGGAAGTATTTCGTTAACCACTTCTATCATGGCATACATATCTTTTTCGGGTTCTCCAACCGAAAGTCCGCCAATGGCATAACCATCAGCATTATACTGCAAAACACTTTGCGCCGACCTTGCCCTCAAATCAGGATAAACAGCTCCCTGAACAATCGGAAACAGCGATTGAGAATAGCCATATTTTGGCGAAGTTTTTACAAACTGGTTCCAGCAGCGATCGAGCCAGCGCTGGGTCATCTCCATCGACTTGCGGGCATATTCGTATTCAGCATCGCCCGGAGTACACTCATCAAACGCCATCATAATATCAGCACCGATGGTCCGCTGTGTATCCATTACATTTTCAGGGGTAAATAAATGAGCTGAACCGTCGATGTGCGACTGAAACTTTGCTCCTTCTTCGCTCAGTTTCCGGATATCTCCGAGTGAAAAAACCTGATAACCACCACTATCTGTCAGAATTGAACCATCCCATCCGTTGAATTTATGGAGCCCACCAGCCTGTTCAATAATGGATAAACCGGGGCGCAGGTACAAATGATAAGTGTTCCCGAGAATAATTTGCGCACCAATATCTTCCTTCAGATCGCGTTTATGTATCCCTTTCACCGAACCGGCAGTCCCAACGGGCATAAAAATTGGCGTTTCAATTACTCCATGATCGGTAGTAATTTCACCGGCCCTGGCTTTACTATCGGTGGTCGTATGTTTCAGTTCAAATTGCATTCAGCTTATTTTTTTGAGTGCCCAAAGATAGTTATAAAACTGTAACTACCCGACGACGCATTAATTGGGTAACTGTTAAATCTAATTAAAAAGAGGAAGGATTTAATCGGCAGGTTTATTAATTTTGCGGCACATGAATTATTGACTATATCTTTTTATTAACCAATCGCCCCGATCGTGGAAATTATTGACATCAAAGCACTGACAACCAGAGATTTTATTTTACTAGGATCACTGTTGGTTGTGTTCTTTATTCAGTTGTATTACTTACTGAGATACTATTTAAAACTGGCCAGACACCGCGACAGCGAGCCTCTTCTGAATCTGAACCACATCTCCATTATTATGTCGGTAAGGAACGAAGAGCAGCGCATCAGGGAGATCATCGATAAATTTAAGGAGCAACAGTTCGAAGACTATCAGATCCTAATAATCAATGTTCACTCCGAAGACAACACCGATGGTGTATTGAATGCACTGGCCGAAACCAATCCCAAACTGAAAGTGACGAGCCTGAGCCAGGAAACTCAGTTCTCTGAGAAACAAATCATTAATATTGGTTTAAAAGGCGCTTCATCGCCCTGGATTATTTTATTGACTTCAGCATCAGGAGAAATTAGCCCTGAATGGCTTGATGGCATGAACAGCCTGTTAACCCGCGAAACCAACCTGGTGGTTGGCTATACCAATATTGAACGACTAAAAGGATTTCGCAACCTGATCTGCAGGCTGGA
>JAJZSZ010000344.1 GCA_021849365.1 Bacteroidota bacterium
CCGGATCGCTGGCCGAGGCCACATAGTCTCCGCGTGAAACAAATATCCAGCCTTCGGTTCCCTCGTAGCGGATTCCGTTTGGATAACCGCCGCTGGTGTACATGGTAATTCCGTTTGCATATTCGGCTTTGGCCATGAAATCGCCATGTACATCCCACAAACCCGACTTTGGAAACTCAGCCACCGCCTGAACAGAAATTGGTCCGGTTAATTCGGTATTCATTCCCCATGCGGCTGAATCGTAATGATGCTGACCCCAACCGGTAATCATTCCGGCACCAAACTGTTCGCGGCGCAACCAGCCCGGGCGATCGTATCCTTTTTGCGGATGAACTCCGATCTCGGTATAGGGCACATATGGTGTTTCGCCCAGCCACATGTCGTAGTTGAATCCTTTTGGAACGGGCATTTCAGCAGCTTCAGGTCCTGGAGGATCGCCAGGCAAACCGATTTTCACGGTATGCAAACGACCAATACGACCATTTCTCACCAACTCGGCAGCCACCCTAAACTGTGGTGACGAACGTTGCTGAGTTCCTACCTGAAGGATGATACCTTTTTCTTTCACGATATTGGCCATTATTCGACCTTCGGTAACCGTTAACGATGTAGGTTTCTGCACATAAACGTGTTTGCCGGCCAAAGCTGCTTCAATAGCGGGTTGGGCATGCCAGTGGTCAGGGGTACTGATTACCACGGCATCGATGTCTTTGTTCAGGAGCATTTCTTTGTAGTCGTCGTACATTTTTACGTTGACGTAGTTATCCTGACCGGTCTTCTTTTTGTAGTAATCTTCCACCAGTTTTTTTCCGTCAGCCATGCGGTTTTTGTCCAGATCACTAACAGCAATCATCCGCGCAACCTCGTGTTGCAATGTTCCGGGCATATCATGACTTTGCGCAATTCGACCGCAGCCGATCTGTCCGATGTTGATTTTATTGCTCGGCGCATTTTTCCCTATGACCGAAGCCGGAACAATAGTTGGAGTAACAACTGCAGCGGCAGTTCCAAGCACCGTTGTTTGTAAAAATTTTCTTCTTTCCATTGGTTATAGTTTTTTCTGATTAGTTATTTCTGGTTACAATTTGGCAGGTGAGTCGTCGCATTTCAAATCACCAAGGACATATTGAGCACCGTCGAGATAGAATTTCAACATGCGGCTGTCTTCAAAACTTTGGGCATTGTGCGATGGTGAAACGTAGAAAACACGACCCTTTCCAAACTTTTTGATCCAGGAGACATACTTGATTTTTTCGTCAATTTCTTTGGTTTTCTTTGTCAGCTTCGAGGTGTCCATGAACAACAATGGTCTGAAATTTTTCTGACTGTAAGCTTTGTTGAACAAATAAGGTTCGTCGGTGTGCACAAACGACTTTCCGCCAAAAGCTTTTACCAGCGGGTGGTTTGGCTCGCACAACTCCAGGGTGATTTCCTGCTGAACCGGATGATAATCGAAACTTCCGCCAACCATTTCGCTAAAAGCCATCGAGTTGTTTTGCATCACAATGGCACCGTGAACAACCATTAAGCCACCACCGCTTTTCACGTAATCAATCAGATTTGCTTCCAGTTCGGCAGCTTTCTTTTTGCGCTGATCATCGGTCAGGCTGGCATCTTTGTCTAACACATCGAGCAGCAAATCGCGGCGCGGACCAACCGAGCAATTGTTATTCAGTACAACTGCGTCGTAATTTTTCAGGTTCTTTTTCTCGAATTTGTAAATATCCTTGCTGAATTCCACTTCAAAAGCACCGGTTTTTTCAGCCAGAACTTTCATAACCGCATCGGTATGAGGCACTACCCAATGATCGAATCCGGTGAATAAACTAAACACCAACAATTTGTGATGCTTTTTCGGTTGAACTTCGGGATTGGCCGGTGCCAGTTTCTCAATCTTCTGAACCCACTCGTCGGTCAAGGCAAATTCTTTCAGTTGCGCTTTGGCCGTGCAAAACGAAAGAATAATTGAAATAGCCAGAATCACTTTTTTACACATGGTTTAGTTTTTAAGTTATTGTTTGTTATTTCTTAGTTATTCCATTTTCAACCACAATTTTGGGTGGGTTGGCAAAAGCCTGCCAGTAATTTTCAGCTTCTTCAGGTGTCATTTTCCCATCGAAAACCACCAAACGGTATTTCAAAGTGTAATCATTTCCCTTTTCAAGCTTCCAGTCTTTATGCCTGATTGGACAGAACTCAAAATACACGTCACCGCGTCCGTTCGAATCTTCGGGCCAAACACGCATAGGCTCAGGGTGCATCCGGTTGGCCGGATAACTCAGGAACAATATGCCTGAATGACCTTCCTTTGCAACCGATTCGCCTTCAATAATCACCCAACGGGCATTGGAGCCGTCGGCAGTTTTACGGTCGCGACCTTCAGAAGTTAATACCGAGCTGTTATTTTTATTCCATTTTTCGGTTGCCCTGTAGCCAATTCCACCGCCATAGCGATAAGCCGCCAGCATAATTCCTGAATCGAGTGGCGTATTGAGCGTACTCATGTAGTCGAACAGGTAGCGCTGATTGGCAACATTCCAAACGCGAACATCAAAAAGTTCGTTCATGGCAACGGCATCGGCACCTTTGGCTCCAAAATCGATGTGCTCCTGGTGCGATTTGAACCCTGTAAAAACCGATCCTTCCACCTGCGAAACCATTCCGGCAAAACGAACGGTTCCTTCACCTTTGTACAAATTCCAGAAATCGACCTCGCGTTTACCAATGAAAGTCAGCGTCCAGGGATTCCAAAGTCCATAATGGTGGTAATGATCGGGCGCCTGAATACGGGTAAGCACTTCACCTTCCGGAGAATACAGCGGATGAATGAAAGCCGAACGCTTGAAAAGTGGACTTACTCCTTTGGGTGGATTCACTGTTTCGATTTGGTAGCTCAAAATGGGCTTCCCGGCTTTCGATAAAATTAAAGCGCCATCTTTCACACTTTCTTTAATTTCGGTAGAAAACACCTGAGGATTGGCCACTTTTCGCAGCACAAATGTCCGTTTGGTATTTCCAGCTGTATTTCCGTTCAGTATAAACCAGAGCCTTGCTCCTGAACCGGTTTCCAACTGGCAGGGTACCGCCGATTCTGTCTTTCCTGAAATTTCGAAAAGCGCCAGTTTCAAGGAATCGGAATTGTAGTTTAGCTGATCAATCGAAAGGCTGATGGGGCAATCGGTTCGATCGACATTTCCGGCCAACACTTCAAATTTTAGCAAGTCCTGACCTTTGACCGAAATTACAGCAATCAATGTGGTAAGGAATAAAAATATTTTTAGCAGAGTTTTCTTCATTGCTTGAGACAAAAGATTGTTCGTTAGAGATAGATCAAAGGTAGCTGCTGAACGACATTGCGGCCAGTACTATTTTAACAAGCATTTGTACTATTTTTATCGGAAATAAAATTGACTGCTTATGAAGATCATGCACGAACAGGTGAGTTTTCCACCACGCACAATGCTGAAAGTCAAATGGGACGAGTTCCCACACTTTACCTATCCGTGGCATTTTCATAAGGAATTCGAGATTGTTTATGTGATCAAAAGTTCGGGGAAACGCTTTGTTGCCGACAGTGTGGAGTCTTTTTCCGACGGCGACATTACCATGATGGGTAGCAACCTGCCTCATTTCTGGAAGAGCCATCAGCCCGAAGGCGAAGACAATTCGAAATACGTGAATGCCATTGTAGTGCAGTTCAATAAGGACTTCTTCAGGGAAGAAATTGCCACATATCCCGAATTTCACCATATTAACGAACTATTGAAACGGGCGCAAAACGGCATTCATTTTACAAAACCGGCCAGCGAAAAAATTGGCAAAAAACTAAAGAGACTCCTGAAACTAAATGGATTGGAACGCATGCTCTATTTCATAAAAATCATGGATTTTATGGCCCGAACCGAAAACTACCGGTTGCTGGCGAGTAAAGGCTATGTACTTGAAGAACACCGCGAACTCAACAGTCGGCTGGATAAAATCATGCATTTCATCAATACACATTACCAGCGGAAAATTACTCAGGAAGAAGTTGCCTCGAAAATCGGAATGACTGCTGTTGCCTTTTGCCGCTATTTCAAGGAAAAGACTGGCAAAGGATTTATCTATTTTGTGAACGAAATGCGGATTGGATATGCCTGCAAACTGTTGGTCGAAAACCACTTGTCGATTTCTCAGGTGTGCTTCGAATGCGGGTTCAACAACCTTTCGAATTTCAACCGGATGTTTAAACGCCAGACCGGCCTCACTCCCGGCGAATACCAGCAACAATTCATCAAAGCCTCTGTTTAATTTACCATTTGACTATTTACGATTTCAATCTTTAAGTCTGAATAAATTCATAAATCGTGAAACTTTGAATAATTACCTTTACCAACAACGATAACGTTTGACAACATAAACAACAACGATAACAAATAATTACTTCCATGGAATACATTGAAAAATACATCGAAGAAAACAAAGAACGCTTTCTTGAAGAGCTTTTCGGATTGATCCGCATTCCGTCAATCAGCTCGCAGGCCGCCAACAAACCCGACATGTACCGCGCTGCCGAATATTGGAAAAAGATTTTGCTCGAAGCCGGTGCCGATCGCGCTGAAGTGTACGAATCGGACGGCAACCCGGTAACCTATGGCGAAAAAATCATCGATCCCGCCAAACCAACTGTGTTGATTTATGCTCACATGGACGTGATGCCGGTTGACCCGATTGAATTGTGGACCACTCCTCCGTTTGAACCGGAGATTCGCGATGGAAAAATCTGGGCTCGTGGCGCCAACGATGATAAAGGTCAGAGCTTTATGCACGCCAAGGCTTTCGAAATGATGGTGCGCACCAACACTTTACCTTGCAACGTAAAATTTATGATTGAAGGCGAAGAAGAAATTGGCTCGCCTAACCTGGGTAAATGGTGCGAACAGCACAAGGAAATGCTGAAAGCCGATATTATCCTAGTATCAGATACCACCATGATTACCCCCGACACGCCA
>JAJZSZ010000345.1 GCA_021849365.1 Bacteroidota bacterium
TCATTGACAATCAACCAAAGCGATTAAAATCAAAGTTTAAACAATCTGAGGCCATTCGCTGCTTTTTTCAAAAAAACAAAAAAAAGAGGCTGAACTCTTTTGAGACAGCCTCTTTTTGTTTTATTGCTATTCCAATTTCAAAACCTGGTAAGAATGGGGTTTCAGTTCCAGATTTAAAATTGTACGCGAAACAGGCGGTTTCCTGAAACTCTGAAAAATATTCCGTTTCTCTCCTGGAATTTCTTTATTAGAGAGCAAATCGGTGCCTTTTGAAAAATTTTCTCCAAGCCGGAGCTTTACCTGCTGTGTTTTATCGGAGAATGACTCGACTATGACTGTATTGTTGTCGTAAACAAATAAACTGGTGTAGCCGGGTGCTTCGAGCAATGCCGGCCAGTTAGGCATCAGTATTTCCTTTATTTTTGAAAGAACATCAATCGGCATCCGGTAAAGATCGATCACGTTATCGGGAATAGTCAGCACATAAAGTTTTCCTTTCGAGTAATCGCCTCTGTGTACGATGGGCCAGCCGTTGGTGCGGTCGAATGCCGAAACCACTTCCCACGAGTCGTTGGTAATGTATTTAATTTGCGGAATAATCATTGCGTCGTCGATAAACGAATGCGGTCCCCAGCCGGCACCAAATTCTTTAACCGAAGCTTTTTCATCACCCATTCTCAGTTCAACGATGTCATTCAATCCTTTATTTTGCATTGTCTTCAGGAATCCTGAAGTGACCATGATGTCCTTCCCGGCCTGAAGCTGCTTTTTGATTTTAGTGATAATCTCAGCATCGAAGCTAGCCTGTTCCGTCAAGAAAACGATGGGTTCATTTTCAGGAAACGTAGGTACAATGTCCATCGGAATGCCAATCATCCCCATGTAATTCGGAAGGAAATCTTCGCCCACCGAATGATAGGGTTTGTATGTCTTTACACCGATCGGGTTTCCAAGTTTGTCCATGAATCGGTCGATGGTCTCGAAGGTGTATCCGGCAGCACGGGCAAAACTGGTTGGTAACAGCATCTGTCCGTTTTTATCGGGAATGGGTTTCATCATTTCGTCGTAATTGAAGCTGCATACTTCTTTATTTTGCCATTCAGCCCTGTCGGCTTTCGTAAGCTGCCGCTGCATTTGACGGAAATCAAACAAGGTGATTTCGGGAGCTTTGGCAAAAATGGTTAGCCACAGTTGCTCGGCGTAGCGATCCATCGAGGTGGCACCTCCTGTATCTACCCAGCCGCCACCGTTTTTGCCGGGTTTCAGTTTGTTGAAGTAGCGGTACACGAGGTAGCCCAGGTATTGCTGAAGATGCTGATTCCCTGATGGGTCTCGGGTTTCGGTGCCGGTATAAACGCCATCGAACATTTTGGGCTCGGCTTCGAGGTTAAATCCGCAACCCTGAAAGTGGTCGTACCAGTTAGGGTATTTTACTACCACTTTAATGCTGGGATTCACCGCTTTTGCCGGATCGATAATCAGTTCTTTGGCGGCTTTGGCCATTAAATCGAGGCGAAAGTCGGTCCAGCTGCGAGTTCCTTTTGCCTTAATGCACAGGTCGCACTTGCAGTTGGTAAAGAAAAAATCGTCCAGAATAAGTTCGTCGAAGTGTTTGGCAGTGAATTCAACGACTTCCTTGATTTTCTTCCGGTGCTCCGGATTGGTATAGCAAAACGTCTGGAAATTATTTCCTTCGTCAACAGTCAGCGTAATGCCACCGGCCGTTTTGATGCCGCGGCTTTCGAAGAAATTCTTTGCTTTCAGTAGGGTTGCTTCATCTACAACCAGCAAATCACGATGGGTTTCGAGGTAAATTTTATCGACATGAACTTGCCTGCTGATTTCGTCCCAGATTGGCTCCAGCCATTTTTCGTCGCCCATTTTTGCAGTTTCGTAGGCCCGTGAATAAACCGAAACCTTAAAATTCTTGTAGTTTCCGCCGGCCACAACCTGAAACACACAAAAGAGTGCCAGAATGCCAGCGATGACTTGTTTTTTCATCGGATATAAGTTTTATTAGGTTAGTTGCTGCATTATTCGCTTACAAATCCGGCGAGCGCGTAAACCAATGCTGCCTGCCAGTTAATCGCTATTTCGTTTGTACGGTAGTCATCCTGAATGTCGTTCCATTTGGTTGCAGTATGTCCGCCGCCAACAATATATCCCGGCCAAGGTTCCGCGTCGTTATCCGAGCCAGAGCGCCTGTCGTGCGGGTTCATTGCCGGATTGATTCCCAGTCCGGTTACGTAAGAACGATTGTAGTAATTGCGGCCAAAAATGTGTGCAATAGCATCCTGCGATGCTTTGATATAGTTTTTATCGGGTGCTAGTTTATTGGCAACCTGCAGATTCATAACCACACGGGCAACCGTTCCGTTGCATCCCCAGTAATAGCGGGTTAATGGTCGACCATACACGTCTGATGCCGATTTAAACGTGATCAGATTGGCTGTTTTTATGATGTTTTGTTTGATCTGCTTCTGAACCTCGGGATTTTTCCCCGATTTGCCCGATAATGCATAAGTAAACATTCCGAGGTTTGAAACGTCGCCCCAGTCCCAATCTTCATCAATCTGGAAGTTTAGAGCAAGCGCCTGCTGTTCAAAGTCTTTCAGATATTCGGGTTGTCCGGTTGTTTCCCACATTTCAGCAGCTGCCCACAAGCGGTCATCCTTGTCAGAAGTCTGATAACCACCTGTTTTAAATTCGCCCTGAACAAAGTTTTTATCTTCAGGATTTTCTTTCAGGAAACGATAGCTTAATTGGGCGGCGGCAAAACATTTTTGTGCATACGCTTTGTCGTAAGGCATAAAATAGCGCGCTGCCTGTGCCATCATGGCCACGAAATCGGCAGTAGCCGCCGAACTCCAGTCGGTGAAATAGCGCTTTTGCTTGTCTTCTTCGGGTTTGCAGAACGGTTCAAAGTTTTTTGCGGTTAGCTTGTGCGAAACCTTTCCTGAACCATCGGTGTACTGCATGGTCAATAACCAGTCAGTTTCCCATTTCAGTTCTTTCAGGTAATCAGGATATCCGGGCGCAGTTTCCGGAAGGTCAAGCGAAAATTTCTTCAGGTTGTTCTGAAAATGGTCCCAAGCCATAAACATCATTCCAACAGAGATTCCGGCATTTACAACATATTTCCCATAGTCACCGGCATCGTGCCAGCCTCCTGTACCATTGCGGCTATGATCGGGTTTTCCCTGAAAATCTTCGTATCCGTCGTTCATGTGACATGGTGCATGTGAGTATTGATGCCCGTTATGCGTACCATCGACCGCAGCACCACAACGCCATAAATAAAAGCCGCGCATGCTGGTGTAAAATGCGTTGTTGTATGCATCAGGCTTTATTTCGAATATGCCCGATTTACTGCCATCCGAAGCTTCGAGGTAATATTTCCCGCTTTTTGAGAACGCTGAGAAGTCGGCTAAACCAATTTTTTGATTGACATCTTTCTGAAAAACCGGTTCGGAAACTTTACCCTGATAAACTACCGACTGATTGTCTGCCTGCTTTATGACAAATGTTGTGGCTTCGCCAACAATTGATGCTTTTTTGGAAGATTGTGGCTGGTAGCCCAGCGAGTTGAGGCTAATGGTTGCTTTTTGAGCAAACAATAAATTGAACGAAAGAATGAAAAACGCGAAAAGCGGAACTATTGTTTTTCTCATAGTCAAAAGGTTGGTTTAGTTTATTGTGAAAAGTACAATATTATACAAAACTAATAGAAATGAGTATGAAAACAAGGAGTTATCATCTAAAAAATTATACCATTTCAATGGTTACTTTCTTGAAGAACCGGGTTTCGAGCAGTTTTACGATTCGCTTCACGACAAATTTTCGGATTTCGAGTTCCACAGGTTGATCAGGATCCTGATGTGCCCAATTGATGCGGGTTCCAACAATGATATGGATAATGTCGTGTTGGGTTAAAAGCTTAACGACCACCTCGGGCGGACTATCGCCAAGTCGCACTTCGCTGTTGTAACTTTCCAGAATTTCTTCAACCCTTCCCAATGTAAGTATGCCTTCAGTAACAATTTCGAAGCCTTCCATTTTGGCTGCAGGAGGAAGCGATTTTTCGGAGAAGCGATGCTGAATGTTGATGTTGATGTCCATCTCGCGGGCAATAATTTCTGCGGTTGTTCCACCGCAGATGATCTTCTTGCCGGGAAATTCCTTGATTCTCTGCACAAAATCGGCATCTTTAATTTTGTAAAACGGAGGCCCGGTTATCAGCATAAATTCGCGAGGCTTTCTGAAGTAAATCACCCCGCAGCTGGCGTCATCGCGAATCTCGAATGAATCGTTCATTGAGGCCTGGTTCAGTATTTTGCGTGCCAGTTTGGTGGCTGATATTTCGTATTCGCGTGTAATCTGGTTTTCGGCAAAGCTGGCAATGTTGTCGAGTCCCCAGCCTGTAGGGAAACGCGAGCTTCCCAATCCCGACTGGCTAACTCCGTCAGTCATAAAGATAATGCGGTCTTCGAGGGTTGGTGTAAATTCCCTGATTCGAAGTATTTTGCCTGCGTTTTCCTCTCCCCTGATGGGAATTTGAATTTCTTTCGGGTTGTACAACTGGCCTTTCCGGAAGAGAATGGAGCGGGGGTTGTCGTAATTTATGATTCGAACAAGTCCTTCATCTTCGATTTCGATGATGGTAAAAGTGGCATAACTTTCTTTTCCATCGACACTTTTGGGCAGTGCCCGCATAAAAATATTGGCAGCAACTTCGGGCTTGGTATGGAACGAAGTGTAATTTAGTGCCATCGATGCGGTTAAGGTAGCCAGCACATTCGCTTTTACGCCATGGCCAATTCCGTCGGACAGGACCAAAATGCTGCGTCGCTCAACCCTGATCTGACGCGAAAGAAAAACATCGCCACAAACAACCTGCCCATGACGGTTGAGCTGATGTAAATCGACTTCTATGTGATAGTCTGCCATTTTTTAAGTTTCAAGTTCCGGCTTCGACAAG
>JAJZSZ010000346.1 GCA_021849365.1 Bacteroidota bacterium
TCTCAACGATGGTGGCACCAGGAAGCGGATTTCCATCGGCGGTTTTAACCACACCTTTCACTTCATGTTTCTGAGACATTAGACCGCTATTGGGAAGTTCCCTACGCTCGGTGATCACAATTTGCCGGTCTTTAATCTCGTATCCATTCCCTGATTCTTTCAGAATCTGATCCAGGATTTTTTCAACCGGAACATCAGAAACTTTCACGGAAACCTCACGTGAAACATCGATCATATTGTCGGAATAGACAATAATAAACTCACTAGTGTTTTCAATTTTCTGGAAAACATCTTTTATAGTTGCTTTTGACAACTGAAAAGAGAATTTGGTTGATTGCGAATAGGTGTTGCCAATTACAGTCAACGAACTGATAAGCAACATGATAAAAGATAGCCTCATAATAAGGATCAGTTTTTTAAACCTCCCACCATCGTGGAAGATTCGTTCATAAAACTTTTTTTTCATACTTTTAGACGTTTAGTTTTAATTACTAATCAATTGCACTTTTTATCCTGATCCGGAGAATGCGGGAACATTCTTCGGATCGTTTTTTTTCATTCTTTTATTTTTTTTAGTCTATTTCTTAATTACAATAAAATCACCATTACTTTTCCGTTGCCAGTCAATGGGCACGGTAAGCTTAATTACATTAAGAACCTCTTCAGGCTCGTCTTTCAAATCAAGTTTTCCGGATAACTTATACGATCCAATCGACTGATCTTCAAGCAAAATTTTGATGTTATAGAACCGTTCAACCTGCTTAAGTGCTTTATAAAGATTAACTTTCTCGAATTCGAGCATTCCATCTTTCCACGAAACAAACTTCGAAACAATTACGGTTGAGCTATTGGCCTCTCTCGAAACCTTGTCGAACTCGACCATTTGATTAGGCACCATCTCAACTACATAATCGCGTTTAAAGATTCCGCCGCCCGAATATTTCAGATTAATCTTCCCTTCTTCCAGCACAGTTTGAATCACTTTATCTTCGGGGTAAGCAGAAATATCGAAACGGGTACCCAAAACCTGCACACTAACATCGGCAGCTTTTACAACAAAAGGTTTCTGCGGATTTTTAACCACATCGAAAAAAGCCTCACCAACAAGTGCTACTTCGCGGGTATCTTTCAGGAAAACTGCAGGATAAACCAGCTGACTTCCGGCATTGAGCCACACTTTAGTACCATCCGAAAGCAAGACCATCGATTTTTTGCCATACGATACAATTACTTTATTCATCGATTCCTTCATCGTTTCGGCTTTCTGAGTAATAGTATCGTTATTCACAATGAGTTGCCGACCATTTGTACTATAGGAGATTTCTGACATCTGCTTGTCAAGCGAAACTTTTGAACCATCGGCCAGAATAACCATCGCTTCGCCATTGACGGCTGGGTTAATTTCGGCTAACTGATATTGATTTTGTCCGACAGAGTTCTGATAGATATAATAGGAAACAGCTCCCGAGAAGAAAACGAGAACCAAAATCGCAGCATATTTAAGAATCCGGAGAAAAACCTCTTTACCCGAAGTTTGCGACCCGGCTTGAATCGCTTTCCATAATTCGTATTGTTCGGGAAGGGCCAACTTATTTTCGCGTGAGTGAAACAGGTTGAATAAAAGTGTAGCTTCTTTGATCTTAGCCCTTTGCGAAGGATGTTTTTTCAGATATTCATTCCAAAAATCATGATCTTCCTGGGTTGGTTCATTGAGCCATCTCAGGAAGTTTGAATCTTCCAAAAAATCAATTGCAGAATAATCCTTGTACTTGTCCATTGCAGTAATTTCTATACTCCAAAGACAGCACTTTGATTTTTGTTGATGCGAGTTTTAAAGTTTTTTTTGTGCTAAAGAACAGCTTTTGAATCATTGAAGAGAATCGCGAACAAAACCTGGCTCACTTTTTTCTCCTGAAGGTGAATCACTTCGCGAAGCTTTTCAATGGCACGATGAATCAATGCTCTCGCCGACTGATAATTCAGATTCAAAAGAAAAGAAATTTCTTCGTACTCAAGTCCTTTGTTAAAGCGCAGGTAAATGGCTTCCTTTTGCCTGTCGGTCAACGAAAACATAGCCTCGGCCAGAAGTTGCCGTTTCTCTTCGTCAAGCTCTTGAAGATGATCATCCAGATTTTCGGTTAACAGCAAATCGAACGAATATTCCTGATCATTTATCAGTGTTGATTTGCTGCCAGCACTTTTCAAATCACGTAGCAGTCGACGTTTTAGCGATTTCAGCAAATACAGCCTGATGTTATCTGTTGATGATAAATTTTTTCGTGTTCTGATCAGCGTGCAGAAAACTTCCTGAATACAATCCTTAACCAGGTGTTTATCAACTGTGAACCTGCAGCCGTAATCGAAAAGGGAATTGGAGTATTGCAAATAAATCAGACTGAGAACCTGATCGTCACCGTTCAGGAACCTTGACCAAAGCAAACGCTCATCTGACTTGTTTTCAATAATCGACATTTTATAATTGTGTTTAGCGGCCTACAAATTTATGAATAATGTAGCATTTAAAAGACAGTTATCAGCCATTAAATCAGAAACATTGTCATAATATTTTCTGCAAACGTTTGCAGAAAATAAGGTTCAATCCGACATTTATTCAACAACTGTATTAATCCCAAATATTTGGCCGCATTTCACTTTACAAAAAAACAATCATTAAGCTTCAGTAAAAGAGAGATGACTATTCAGCCTAAGCACCATAAATAAAAAAGCGACCGGAAATCCGGCCGCTTCAACTGTTTTCTGTTTAATTGTTTTCGCGTGTAGCCTAGGGGAAAGCTTACAACATAATTAACGTGAAATGATTTTATTTATTCTCTTCGCGTTTAACTTTCACATCAATTTCTTTGCCATCCTTATCTTTTATAATCTCTTTTTTCTCGATTATTTTCACGTGAATACTATCGTCAGCCGATTCCCATCTAAAATCGGGAGCTTCAGGAGCTTCGGGCGCCATCAGTTCGTCGTCAAATCTGAAATTAAAAGCTTCATCGTTTCCTTCTGATTTTTTGCGGATTATCTCTATTTTTTCACGATCACCGCTCATGTCTTTTTTCTTGTAAGAAATAATATTGGGGTCATTAAGGTCGATAATTTGTCCGGAATGTTTAATGCCCAGCATTTTAACATGAGGAACAGGTGGTGCCGGAAGCATGGGCGGCATGGGCGGAAAATGTTTCATTCCAGGTCCGTTCAGGTACATTAAATGGTCGCCGTTGCTGTCTTTAATCATTTTGCGGATCACGATTTTCTTTCCTGTTGTGTCGTTATCTTCAGTAACTATTTCCATGTTTTCATCCGTGTCCATATTCCAGATCATTGGCTCACCAGCTTTCGCGCTATGTTTAAGAAACATTACATTTCCGCTTTTATCCTTTCGGCCAATATGCTTTACCACATCAACATTTCCGGGATTAAATTTTCGGATGTGTTTCACCGGATTAATGGTATCGCCGTTCCATACAAAAACATCATCGGTAGCAAAAACGGTATCAATTTCCATCTTTTTTCCATTCTCAATTTTTACCATTCTAACGTGACGATTCTTTTTGGGTTCCTGTGTCTGATCGCTCTTCTGCGTAAATGCAAATGACGACAATAATGCTGTTGCCATTCCGGCTAATCCAATCGTAAACAATGTGTTTTTCATTTGTGTAGTTTTTTGTTATGAGTTATAAAATTTGCGTATTGACATTTTTATATTATCGAATCATCCAACGAATGGAATAGCCATCTGTTTATTTCTCGGGTTGTACGAGCTTTAGTTCTCATGGCTATTTCATGGTTGTATAATTTAATGATTAATTTCTGAAACAAAGATACGCCGACCCTTGCTAAACAATGAGTTAACACCCGGTTAAAATCTGTTAAGGAAAAGTTAAAGTCCTGTCATTGCAGTATTTAATGATTATCTTTGAACTCATGAACAAAAAGATAATTACCGGACTCATCGCATTAATGGGAATTTCGATTCTCGGAATTATCATTATACAATTGGTATGGATGAACAATGCCATCCGGGTAAGGAATGAATTGTTCGACCGCAGCGTTAACGAGGCATTAAACAGCACTACCAACCGCCTCGAAACGATGCAGGATTTCAGGATGATCAATCATTTTGCGTTCGACGATACGATTCATCTTCGGGTACCGGTTCCCCCACTTCCTCCCGGTCCTCCAGATCAAATGAACAGAACGCCCCGAAGGTTTGTAATTCCGAAAAGGCCTTCCGGACAGAAAATACAAATGATTGTAAAATCGACAAATGGCAAAAATGGATTCCAATACCAGATTTCGTCGAAAAACAAAGGGACACGAATTGAAAAGGATACCCTTATTGTAATAAATAATGCCGATAGCCTGGTGCGCGACCTGAACATGGTTTATACTCATGGAATAAATAAGTTTGACTCGCTGGTAGGCAAACTCGATTATCAAAAAGATTCGACAGGAAAGCTTAAAGAACTTTTCGAAACTAAAACTCGAAAGCTCAAACGCATTGCCAACAGGGCTGTTCAGGAGATTTCGACCTGGGAAGAAGATGTTCCGATTGATCGTGTGAACGAGGTTTTAAAAAAGGAATTGGGCAACCGCAACATTCCTATTCCATTCGAAATTGGAATTATTAAGGACTCTCTGATCTCATCAAAGTCAGAGACGGCGGATTCGGTTCTGCTGGTTAAAAGTGCCTACAAAGTCAATTTGTATCCACTCGATATTTTCCAGAAAAACGTACGGCTCTCGGTTTATTTTCCCGGGAAGGACACATTTATTTACAAAACACTCAACTGGTTACTGCTCATTTCCTTGTTTTTTTCAATTATCGTATTGGTGACTTTTGGCGTCAGCATTTATTTCATCCTGAAGCAAAAGAAGATTTCAGAAATGAAGTCTGATTTCATTAATAACATGACCCACGAATTCAAAACACCTATAGCTAC
>JAJZSZ010000347.1 GCA_021849365.1 Bacteroidota bacterium
CAAACGTTCCATAACGCAGGTGTCCCAAGTAAACTTCGCCTGAAAAAGGAACATTCTCGTAAACCCACTTCAGGTCGGCGTCTTCAGGCTTATTCTTTTCAGCCTTCTTAATTCCTTTGGCTACCTTATCGAATATGTTTTTGATCGGATTTTGCTCGATGGACCGGTGGCGGTTGATGTATTCCTGTCCCGGTTTCAGATCCATCTTCACGTTAACGATTCCGGCTCCGTCCTGACCGCGGTTGTGCTGCTTTTCCATCAGCAGATACAGTTTATTCAGGCCATACTGCCAGGTGCCGTATTTTTCCTTGTAGTACTCAAGTGGTTTACGTAAACGTATCAATGCAATCCCACACTCATGTTTAATCAATTCACTCATTGTTCTTCGTTTTGTTCTACACTTTGGGTAAATAATTCAGGAAATCGGATCATATCTTTCACAATAAAGGCATTCGGATATTTCGAGGCAATATAAGCTTTGGCCTTCAGCGCCTCGCTTTTATTACGGAAATCGCCTACGCGCACTTTAAAGTTGGGGGTTTGAAACAACATGTAGCTGGCAATGTTGGGAAAAACAAGATTGAACTCATTTCTTACCCGAACAGCACGCTCACGGGCTTTGGTATCGGAACTGAAAAATATTTCCAGCCGGAACCCATCAGTTGCGTTTCTTTTTTGGTTGATTTGACTGTGCCGTATGAGCATGTCGGTAATTCGAGAATCTTGCCGTATGTCAAGTTTTCCAAGAAATTCTTCGAGTTTTGCGGTTTGTGCAGATATCCCCGGGGTTATGCCAAGTGTATCGGGTTGAGCATATCCCAGTGTACTGAATAGAGCAAAAAAGAAAATTACACTACACAAATACCTCATACGATCAGTTTTTGAGTGAGCAAATATAAGACTTTAATAAAATACATCTTCAGTGGTTTTGATTTTGAAACCAGGCAACTTATAATCAAACAATCAGACAAACCTCTGTAAATATGAATTTTAAAGCACTTCAACCCACAAATTAAAGTAAAAAAACAAGATAAGCGAAGTCATATTTTTTCCTGAATGTTAATTTTTTGTTCCCTTCGACAGGTTCTGCGAATGATTCTTCTGTTTTTCGGTTCCTTTTTCCCTTTTCCTTGTTCTCTTGCTTATTCCTGAAAAATAGTGAAATTTGCAACCTCAAAATCTATATACACCTTGGAAAAGAAAAAGTTATTTATTGAAACATATGGTTGCCAAATGAATGTGGCGGATAGTGAAGTAGTGGCGGCCATTCTTCAGGATAAAAGTTACGAACCGGTTGAAAGTGCCGAAGGTGCCGATGCCATTTTCCTGAATACCTGTTCGGTGCGCGACAATGCCGAGCAACGCATCTGGGGCCGGCTCGATCATTTTAAAGGCCTGAAGAAAAAGAATAAAAAGCTGGTTGTTGGCGTGCTGGGTTGCATGGCCGAGCGTGTTGGCGACAAACTGCTCGCCCACCCTGCCGTTGATTTGGTGGCCGGACCCGATGCTTACCGCGATCTTCCTTTCCTGATTGATAAAGCGATGGGAGGAAGCAACGCCATTAACGTTGAACTTTCGGAAAACGAAACTTACGATAAAATAACTCCCGTTCGCATTGGCGAAAAAACGCTGGCCGGATTTGTAAGCATCACCCGCGGATGCAACAACTTTTGCACCTATTGCATTGTGCCTTACACCCGTGGCCGCGAACGCAGCCGCGATCCGCAGGACATTGTGAACGAAGTGCGCGACCTTGCTGAAAAAGGCTACCGCGAAGTAACCTTGCTCGGACAAAACGTAAATTCATACAAATGGCTTCCTGAAGGCGAACGCAAGCCCGTGCGTTTCTGGGATTTGCTCGAATTGGTGGCCGCCGTCGATCCTTTGGTGCGCATCCGGTTCACGACTTCGCACCCCAAAGACATGTCGGACAAGGTGCTGAAAGCGATTGCCAAACACCCGAACATTTGCAGGCACATTCATCTGCCTTTGCAGTCGGGCAGCTCGCGTATCCTGAAACTGATGAACCGCAAATACGACCGCGAATGGTATCTGGATCGCATCCGCGCCATTCGTGAGATTATTCCTGATTGTGGTTTGAGCACCGATGTGTTCTGCGGATTCTGTACCGAAACTTTGGAAGATCATCAGGAGACTCTCGCGCTGATGGAAGAGGTAAAATTCGACATGGCTTTCATGTTTAAATACTCCGAACGCCCCGGAACCTACGCGCACAAACATTTGGCCGACGACGTACCAGAAGAGGAAAAGCTCCGCCGACTCGACGAAATCATTAAACTGCATAACCGCGTTTCGCACGACAGTAACAAGCGCGACATTGGCAAAACTTTCGAGGTGTTGGTTGAAGGGACTTCGAAAAAAAGCAAAGATGAACTGTACGGACGCACCTCGCAAAACAAGGTGGTGGTGTTTCCGGCGCTCAATTACCAAAAAGGCGACTACGTGCACGTTAAAATTTTGCGCTGCACGCAAACGACGCTGATAGGCGTGGCGGAAGAATAAATTGTTGCGAGTTACGAGATGCGGGTTACATGTTATCCCTCAACTCGCAACAAACTCATAAATTATCATTCACAACTCATAACTCTAGGACATGGGCAAATTAATAGACGATTTCAACGCGTACCGCGAGAAAATGAACGAAAAGATTCTAGCGGCTGATAATAAAGTGATGAAGCGTATTTACAGCATCGACACGCTGACCTACCAGGATGGAGCGCTGAGTGCCAAAACCAAGGAAATGCTCGGGCTCGCCACTTCGATGGTGCTGCGTTGCGACGATTGTGTGAAGTATCACCTTGGTAAATGCCACGAATTGGGCGTTACCACAGCCGAAGTTTTCGAGATATTCTCGGTGGCCAACCTCGTAGGCGGAACCATTGTGATTCCACATACCCGCCGCGCTGTGGAATACTGGGAAGAATTGATGGAGCAATAGAATTCTGTGCTATAAAGAGTAGACCTAACAGGTTTTGAAAAGCTGTTAGGTCTACGGATAAGAAAATTTCCAATAAAGAATATTCAACAACCAATATTCAAATTGGAAAATCATAGATACAACTCCGGATTCAGGAAAGGAATAAAAGCCATTTGAACAGCGGGAAGATACAACAATTTGCGGGTGATGACATCGTTGGTTAAAAGGCCAACAGCGCCATTCTGCTGTTTCGAATTCGATTTGGAAAACACCACATCGTCAGCATGTCCAAGTTCCATTCCGCCATGAACAAGTTCGGCCACTTTAGGAGGTAGAAAAAAGCTTGCCGTGCGCGCTTTACCAATTCGCTGTCCGTCGCTAATCACCATCCACGCAAAAGCCATAAGTCCGGTAGTGGTATCTTCCACCCCACCTTCCAAACCCACGTAATAATCGTACCCAGAATGCAGGTTTATCAACTTCATCACGCGGTTTGAAGCACCTTTCAGGGTTTCGGTTTCGCTCATAGGCTGATCGGAAACACCGCTCGGAACTGAAACACCTGTTATTTCGAATTCATCATTCAGCAAAGGTTTCAGGCCATCTTTAACGGCTTCAATTTTCACCGGATTTTTGGAGGCAACAAGTATGCGTATCATATTTTGTAATTCAAATTTCAGGATTGCAATTTACCACAAAGGGCACAAAGTAAATGTACAAAGTTTCACAAAGATTTCAGGATAACCTGATGTTGCATCGTGTTCACTTTGTGTTCTTCGCGATTATGAATGAACACTTGAGAAGTTTTCAGGTTTAATGTCGGAAAAGTTTCTTCAGGCAGAAGCCAAACAATTTTTATAATTTAGCCTGTCGAAACCAAACAAACAACAAATGATTATCAGACAAGCAATAGAAGCAGATGCCCCTGCCATTGTTGAATTTCAGCTGGCCATGGCCTGGGAAACCGAAACACTACGACTCGACGAGCCAACCGTTGTAAAAGGCGTGGCTGCAGTTTTTGCCGATCAGTCGAAAGGAACATATTATGTAGCCGAGACCGACGGAAAAGTAGTGGGTTCGCTGCTCACCACCTTCGAGTGGAGCGACTGGCGCAACGGAACGGTGCTGTGGATTCAGTCGGTGTATGTTCGCCCCGAGTACCGCAAGCGAAGCATTTTCAGCAAACTGTATAAGCATATCCAGAAAATGGTGATCGATAACCCGAACCTGAGAGGAATTCGTCTATATGCCGACAAAACAAACACTTCGGCACACGGCGTTTACGAACACCTGGGCATGACCGCCGAGCATTACCAAATGTATGAGTGGATGAAATAACCGCGTTACGATTTACGAGATGCGGGTTGCGTGATAACTCGTAACCCGAAACCCGCAACAATTCAATCAGTCCTTCAGTAATTCAATCCTTCAATAATTAAAGTCATGATCAAAAAACCCATCTCGCCGGAAGTTCGTCAGCAGTTGATTTTCGCGCAACGCGAAGAAATTACTGAATACCACATTTACAACAAGCTGGCCGAGCAAACCAAGGATGCCGAAAACCAAAAGGTGTTGAAGCAAATTGCTGATGATGAGCTGAAACACTACAAAATGTGGGCAGCTTACACCAACAAGGAAGTTTCGCCGAGCTATTGGGAAATCAAAAAATATTATTGGATTTCGAGGATTTTCGGGCTGACATTTGGGTTAAAATTGATGGAAAAGGGTGAAGAAAAAGCGCAAATCAATTACGATTTGATCGCTACTGAAGTGCCCGAAGCCAAAGAAGTGTCGGACGACGAGAACAAGCACGAGAAGGAATTGCTCGAACTGATTGAAGAAGAACACCTGAAATACATGGGCTCGATTGTGCTGGGGCTAAACGATGCACTGGTTGAAATTTTGGGAACGCTGGCCGGATTGACTTTCGCGCTGCAGAATACCAAACTCGTAGCTTTGGCCGGAATTGTGACCGGAATTGCAGGTGCGCTGTCGATGTCGTCGTCAGAATACCTG
>JAJZSZ010000348.1 GCA_021849365.1 Bacteroidota bacterium
TACGCTGGCAATAACACGTTTTGTCAAGTCGGTTTTTGGCTGGTTGTTGATCAACCAGTATGGGTTCGACTGGTGGTGGTCGTTTACAAACCAGTTTTGCAAGGACATATTTCTTGAAGTACTGAAAGTTTGATAATTGTTCTGGTAAGAAGCAAAATCTTTATCGCGTGGGAAGAAATACAAACCAGTCAGTGGGTTAAGGTAGTAACCTGCAGTGTTACGGTTTTTAGCTTTTTCTGAAGCCAACATCACGTTTGAACGAATAGTCAGTTTGTCGTCAAGTAATTTGGTCGACTGTTGGAAGGTAACGTTGTTTTTGCTGTATTCGTTGTTTGGAACAACACCTCTGGCTGTAGTATTTCCGTAAGAGAAATAAGCTGTTGTTTTGTTGTTTCCACCGCTGATAGCCAATGTATTTACAAGGTTTGTTCCTGTTTGGAAGAAATCTTTTACGTAGTTGCTTGCATAGTTTCCTTTGGTGTACGACCAGCTTTCTTTTGCGCCGCCTTCGCTTCCGTAGTTAAACTGAAGTTCAGGAGTTGAAATAATGCTTTCCATTACAGTGCTTGAGCTGAAGCTTACACTGGTTTTTCCTTCTTTACCTTTTTTGGTTGTGATGATAACAACACCGTTGGCACCCTGGCTACCGTAAAGTACAGCAGCGTTTGAACCTTTCAAAATACTGATGCTTTCGATGTCTTCAGAGTTGATCTGAGAAAGACCGTCGCCTTCGTCAGTTCCACCCCACATGCCCGATTGGTTACCTTTGCGGTTAACCATTGGAACACCATCGATTACATACAAAGGTTCGCTTAACTGGCTCAACGATTTGCTACCACGCAAAACTGTACGGGTAGAACCACCGGCTCCTGAAACACTTTTCTTGATTTCAAGACCTGCTGATTTACCACTCAAGCTGCTCATGAAGTTGATGTCTTTTGCTTTCAACATTTCTTCGCCGGAAACTTGTTGAGAAGAATATGTAAGTGTTTTTTTATCGCGCTGGATACCCAAGGCAGTAACAACTACTTCATCAACACCAATCGATTCACTTTTCAGTGTCACGTTGATTTCGCTGCTGGTACCAACAACTTCTTCTTTGGTAGTCATACCAACAAAAGAGAAAACCAATGTTTGTGCACCGGCAGGAACCTCGAGTGAATATTGACCGTCGATGTTGGTGATTGTACCAACTGTTGTGCCTTTTACCAATACCGAAACACCGGGAATAGCTTCGCCATTTTCGTCGATAACTTTACCCTTAATTGCTTTTTTTTGTTGCTCAGCCTGCACCTGATTTGTGCTTGAAGAATCCGCGGCTAAAGCTAAATTACCTGAAAAAGTAACAAAAAATAACAAAATGCTGATCGTCAAGAACTTTAAAGTTCGATTCCCAAGTTGTCTTAATGGGACAAATGATTCACAATTGTTCATTTTTTTCATAGATTTGGAAAATTTGTAATTAAATAATGTTGTTTCTCGCAATGTTATTTTCACATGTCGGAAGGTGTTGCAGCAGCTTTCGACATTTTTTTTACCGGATGTTACATAGGCATGTATTTTTATATTCTGGTAATTAGTATTTTATCATTATTCTTTTCGATCTTAGCGTTTATAATTTCACCAATACTTTCGAGCACCTGAACTGCCGAGTTACGCAAATCGAGATTCCCTGTAAACGTTTCATCTTTTAAACTTTGATCGTTCAACTCGATGGATACATTGTAATACCTCGATATCTTTTTCAGAATTTCACCCAGCGTTTGCCGTTCAAGAACCAGGTAGCCTTCTCTCCACGATGTATATAACCGGGTATTAACGTCCGATTGTTCCATCATTTGTTCCTGCGGACTATACACAGCCATTGTTCCGGGAGTCATAGTCAGTTTTGCCTGGCTGATGAACGAACTTTTACTATATCTCAGTTCAACCGACCCTTTTTCGAGTACTGTGCTTGTGATTGAATCGTCGCGGTAAGCACAAACATCGAATACGGTTCCGAGCACTTTTACTTCAACGTCGCGTGTTATTACATGAAAAGGTTGCTCGCGGTTGTGACTGACCTCGAAGATGGCTTCGCCTTCAAGGTAAACTTCACGTTTGTTGGCCGCAAATCTCGCCGGATAGATAAGCTTCGATCCTGAATTTAACCAGATCGAACTGTTATCGGCAAGGGTAATTTGAGTTCTCTTTCCGTAGGGCACAATAACAGTATTGTAAACTATTTCGTTGTCGTTAACTTCTTGTTTTATACTATCAGATGAATTGATATGTATCTGATTGCCTTTTTCTTCATACTTGATCTTCGATTCGTCGGAGTTGATTTGTATTTCTTCTCCGGCTAATATCAGTCGGGTATTGCCTGTTGGTAAATCCAGTTTGCTGTTTTCGGCAAATGTTTTAATTTCTGATTTTCTGACCGAAGTAAACACTGCTGAAATACCAATGAGCAGTAAGAAAACAGCTGCTGAACTTATGCCTATAATTAATCTCCTTTTCTTGTAAGCATTTATCGATTGAGCGATCTGATTTCCAAGTATCTCTTTTTGCGTTTGTGATAGTTTTTGTTTTTTGTTGCTAAAAGTCTGGCGTATTTCATTGGCCAAATGATATTCATAATCGCCTAAATGATCGTCAGCACGATTTTGGTCCCACTGGTCAATCTCAGTATCATTGGTTAAAATATCTTCTACCTTCCTTTCCCTGGCTTTCTTTTCCATTCCTGAGTGTGTCGTTTTTCTATCAGGCCAAGTATTTTGCCTGTTCAAATACCATAAGAACAAAACCACGAAAACATAGACATGAAAAATTAACTTTTTTTCACTTTTTTGAAATAATTTTTCAATCTACGAATTAAGTCTTTGTATTCTAGTTTCTTGTGTTGGTTTAGGGAAATTGCTTTATCGAATCATGCCGATTCTAAAATGCAACTTTGAGGCTGACTCCAATGGTTCGGGTTGCAGGTAAGCTGAAGTTCTCGATAGCCTGATCGATGATACGGGTGTTCAACGTAACTTCAGGATCGAACGGAGCATCTTTGTATATGAAGAACAGGTTTTGCCCGTTCAGCGAAACTGTTGCCTGCTTAATGGCTCCATTCGGAAAACTCCAGTCGTACGAAAGGTTGACCTGCGATAACCTGATGTTGGTTCGGTTGTAGGTGTATGGTTCTTTAATTCCATCCCGGTCGCCAATGGTTGTATAGTACTGCTTGGCGTCCATGAGCGAAATGCGGGTGCCGTCGGGCATAACTGCATTTATTTCAACTCCTCCATTTGTGCGGGCATCAGCCGATCTTTGACTAACTCCGTACCCGTCGAGCATGGCTTCTGTTTGGCCAATGACTTTACCGCCAATTTTCCCGTTGATCAGGAATCCAAACGTCAGGTTTTTATATCTGAAGCGGTTATTCAACCCGATGCTCCACCGGGGATTCGAGTTCCCGATGTATTCTTTTTGCTCGGTTTTCAGGATATTCCCTTTTTCATCGAGCTTGATGCGTCCGTATTCGTCGCGCTGAAATTTGTGCACATAAATATCGCCAAACGAACCGCCTTCTTTAACAATCAGCTGATAGCCATCGATGTCGGATAGACTGATGGGATTTTTAAGCTCGGGATGAAGCGAAACGATCGTATTTTTGTTTCCTGAAAAGTTGATATCTGTGGTCCAGTTAAAATTCTTTTTATCAATAGCTTGGGCCATTAACGATAATTCGATTCCCGAATTGACCAATTCTCCGGCGTTTACAAAATAGCGGGAATAACCCGATCCGGAAGGCGCCGGCAATGAGATAAACTGGTCGCTGCTGTTGATGTTGTAGTAAGTGAAATTGAATCCAAGTAATCCTTTGAAAAGCTTCCAGTCGGTGCCAATTTCGTAACTTCTGATTCGTTCGGGCTTCAGGTTGTTAAAGGGCTTTGTGGTGTTTATACTGATGCCGGTAGGTGTAATTGAGTTGTTTGGGTGAACGCTGTTAAACGGAACTTCGTTGGCAACAATCGAATACGAACTCCTGACTTTTGCAAAACTCACAAACGCCGGAAGTTTAAATATTTCGCTAAGCAAAGTGGTTATTCCAAGCGCCGGATAAAAATACGAGTCGTTTCCGGTTCCGTGCAGGCTCGAGGCCCAGTCATTTCTTCCGGATACATCAAGAAAAACCCGTTCTTTATAACCCAGTTGAACATTGCCAAAAACTGCTTCTTTAATCAGGCTACTTCCAAAAATAGAATAAACCATCACGTTCTTTTCGATATTCTGGAAGCTGAATTCGTTTGGGTAAATTAATCCATCGGTGCCTGTGTTTACATTTATGCCCACGCCATTTTTACTTTTCAGATAGCTTGTTCCGGCAACAACATCCATCCGAAGATTTTTAAAGGTATGGTTAAACGACAGGATTGCATCGATGTAAAAAAGGTCGTCGGCAATCTTTTGGTAGGCCCACGATCCGTTGGCATGAACGTTGGTCTCGTTCGATCCGGCTTTATTCTTCTGTTCAAAGGTTCGCTCAGCATGGTCGTAGTTACCCCTGAGCTGAAAGTTCAGATTGTTGCGGATTCTCCAATCGGCAGATACATTGGCAATAACCCGTTTTATCTGATCGTCTTTCTTTTGGTTATTGATGATCCAGTTTGGATTCGATTGAAAATGATCTTTAACAAACCAGTTTTGCAGATACATGTTTCGTGTTTCATCAAATACCTGGTAGTTTTTGGCATAGCTGGCAAAATCGCGATCGCGCGGAAATAAATAGAGCCCTGTGAGTGGATTAAGGTAATAACCAGCCGTATTTTTGTTTTTGATTGTCTCGTCGGTCAGCATTACGTTCGAACTCATCGTCAGCCGATCTTCAAATAGTTTAGTTGATTGCTTAAACGTGAGGTTAATTTTCTGATAGTTATTTTGGTCCAGAATACCACTCATCGAAGTATTCGAGAACAAAAA
>JAJZSZ010000349.1 GCA_021849365.1 Bacteroidota bacterium
CAAGAATAGCAATGAAAAACAACAGGTATCTGGTTCTGCTCATTTGTGTACAAGATGGGTTAAATACTCAACTAATTTACGGGTTGCACGGCCTCGGTGGCTGATTTTGTTTTTTTCGCCCAGCGGCATTTCTGCAAAACTGAACTGCGATTCATCGGGCTGAAAAATGGGGTCGTAACCAAATCCCGACTGCCCTTTTTTCTTCTCCAGAATAGTTCCTTCGACAATGCCTTCAAACTGAACTTCTTTGCCGTCGATAACCAACGAAATTACGGTTTTAAAACGGGCTTTCCGGTTTTTTATTTTGACCATTTTTTGTAAAACAAGCTCAATGTTTTTCTCCGGGCTTTTTTCGTCGCCGGCATACCGTGCCGAATACACGCCGGGTTCGCCGTTCAGTGCTTCAATTTCGAGACCGGTATCATCGGCAAAACAATTCAATTGGTATTTGTTCCAGATGTAAAACGCTTTTTCTGAGGCATTTCCTTCGATGGTTTCCTGGTTCTCCGGAATGTCATCAAAACATTCGATATCGTTCAGACTTAACAACTCGAATGAGTCCTCAAGCAAATGTTTTATCTCGTGTAGTTTATGTTGATTGTTTGTTGCAAATACAAGTTTCATGTCAATGATAAATTTCTGGGGGAGAAGTTACAATTGAAGTAAATACAGGGTTACAGAAAAAAGTAAGCCTTCAGTTATCCGTTGGAATTTAATCCGCTTTACAAATAATTGAAGGCTGCCTTTATCTTTTCTGAATGAATTTCTGATTAGAAAAGTCCGTGGATTTGTGCGTCAATGCGGTCGATGACCCCACTCAGGTCTTCCGGGTTATTCTGGAAGTCGATGCGATCGACGTCGATAATCAGCAATTTTCCGGCTTTGTAACGGTTAACCCAGGCTTCGTAGCGTTCGTTCAGCTGCTTCAGATAATCGATGCGAATTGAATTCTCATATTCCCGTCCTCGTTTCTGAATCTGGTTAACCAACGTTGGTACCGATGCCCGAAGGTAAATCAGCAAATCGGGAGCTTGAACAAGTTTGCTCATCATCTGGAACAAGGAGTGGTAGTTATTAAAATCGCGGGTCGACATCAGCCCCATGGCGTGAAGGTTGGGGGCAAATATCTCGGCATCTTCGTAAATGGTGCGGTCCTGGATAACCGTTTTCGAGGAGCTCCGTATGTCGACTACCTGTTTGAACCGGCTGTTGAGGAAGTAAATCTGCAGGTTGAACGACCAGCGCTGCATGTCTTCGTAAAAGTCGTTCAGATAAGGGTTTTCGTCAACATCCTCGTAGTGAGGGCTCCATTTATAATGTTTCGCCAGCAGCTCAGTGAGCGTAGTTTTACCGGCACCAATGTTTCCAGCAAGAGCAATGTGCATTTGATATGAACTTTAAAATTTGAACTAAAAATACAAAATAAAAGTAAGGCAAGAGTAGCGACAGACAATTTAAGTTTTCACTTCGGGACATACCTCTTCCGGCGATCGAAAAAGATCATTAGTCATAAGTAAAGTGCCTGAAAACCTTTCCATGGATGACTAGCGACCCGTTACGGTTTACATCGATTTGTTTAATTCGATTAACTGATCGAGGTATTCACGGTCGTTCGACAAACGTGGAATTTTGTTCTGACCTCCGGTTTTTCCGCGTCTTTTCATCCACTCGTAAAACAGTCCGTGTTTGGCCACTACGAAATGCGGCATTTCGAGACTCAGGTTTTTATGGCGCTTGGCTTCATAATCCGAATTGATGGATTTTAAAGCCTGGTCAAACGCCAGAATAAACTGATTCAAATCGTCAGGGTGTTTATCGAACTCGATAATCCACTCGTGGGCTCCTTTTTGATTGCCCTGCATATAAATAGGTCCGCCGGTGTATTCCAAAATGCTGGCATGGGTTTGTTCACAAGCTATGTTGAATGCTTTTTCTGCATTGTCAACAATGACTTCCTCGCCAAAGGCATTGATGAAATGCTTGGTGCGGCCCGTAATGACAAACTTGAACGGGTATTTCTGGGTGAAACGGATGGTATCGCCAAGCAGGTATCGCCAAAGTCCGCCGTTGGTCGAAATAACCATCGCGTAATTCCGGCCAAGTTCCACCTCTTCCAGCGGAATGGCGTTCAGCTTGTCTGAGCGGAATTCGTCCATCGGGATAAACTCGTAGTAAATACCGTAATCGAGCATAAGCAACATATCTTTCCGATCGGGCTCGTCCTGAATTCCGAAAAAGCCTTCCGAAGCATTGTACGTTTCCATGTAATGCATATTGGGGCTAGGAATCAGCTTTTCGTATTGCTCGCGGTAGGGCTCAAATTTTACCCCGCCATGGGTAAACACTTCCAGATTTGGCCATACTTCCAGAATATTATTTTTCCCGGTTACCTCTAGCACCCGTTTCAGCAAAACGAGGTACCACGACGGAACGCCGGCAAAAGAAGTGACGTTCTCGCCAAGCGAATGCTGGATAATCTTTTCAATTTTTTCCTCGAATTCCTCGATCAGCGAGATTTCGGTCGAAGGAGTCCGGTAAAAATCGGTCCAGAATGGTATGTTTTCGATGATGATGGCCGACAGGTCGCCGTAATAGCAGTTGTTGTTGTAATTGTTTATCCGGTGGCTTCCGCCAAGGGTAAGCGACTTGCCCGAGAGGATTCCGGAGTCGGGGTTATTTTTCAGGTACATGGCCAGCACATCGCGCCCTCCGCGAATGTGAACATCTTCGAGCGAGTCTTTGCTAACCGGTATAAATTTGCTCTTTTCATTGGTTGTTCCCGACGATTTGGCAAACCAGCGGGTTTCTCCCGGCCACAGCAGATTCTTCTCACCGAGCATCATACGCTCAACTGTTGGCTTAATATCGTCGTATCCCTGAATTGGAACTTGTTCGCGAAATTCTTTTTCAGAATTTATGTTTTTGAAATTGTATTTTAATCCGAATTCGGTACCCGAGGCTTTCTCCAGAAGTTCAAAAAGAACCTCGCGCTGAACTTCGTGAGGGTGTTTCCGGAAAAGATCGATTTGATATATCCGCTTAAAATTGATCCAATTAATAATAGAATTAATGACTGGCATGAAGATAGATTTTCGGTGACGCCAAATTTATTAAAAATTCTGAGGTTTGTTTATCGAAAGATTATCCATAACTCAACGACCGGAGAATATCTGCTTTTTCAAAATTTCTATATCCTTTTGTGTTACCACCCTGAAACGTTTTAACGTGGAATGATCATTTCATATGTCAAATCATGCCATTCATCACGAATATTGTCACTTTCATATAATTGTAATTAATTCATAATGATTTGTTTGTTGTTTTATTTTAACTTGTTTGTCATAAAACCATTTAAAACAATATGCATATGTCTTCAACTACCGATTACAACGAATTGCTACCTGTTCTCAAGGCCATGAAACCTGCCGATGTTCTTACTCCGAACATTCCTATCGATGTTTTTGTACAGGAAGCCGAAAATCTTTATCACTGGTGCCTCGACGACCAACAGGCTTTGACGAAAGTTGGCCTCGACTGGAACCTTGCTACCACCTTGCCCTCTCGTGCCGGGGCTTGCCGCGAAGCGCAATCGCTTTGGAACAAAGAACGAAATACCCGTGAGGAGGCTGAGCAGGCCTGGAAAGAACAGGCTCCTGCAGCTTTCGATCTGCGCGACCAGTTGCTGCACGATTTTCGGTTTGCCTTCCGCAAATCAGAAGGCTTACTTAAACGTGTTGACGAAATAGCACAAGGCGATACCAACTCCGATATGGTTCAGGATTTGAACGATTTGGCTACTCTCGGTAAAGCAAATACTGGCTTACTTACACCCATCAGTTTTGATTTGACCAGGCTCGACCTTGCTGCCGATCTTTCCGACCGCATGGGCGACCTGTTGGGCGCTACCAATGGTGAGCGCAAAGAAGTAAGCGAAACCATGCAAATTCGCGACAAAGCCTACACCTACCTGAAACTGGCAGTTGACGAAATTCGCGAATGCGGCAAATTTGCATTCTGGCGTAACCCGGAAAGGTTCAAAGGGTATGTGAGCAACTACAACAAACATTAATCCGGGAAAGATGAATTGCCCCGGGACGCCCAAATTTCGCCCGGGGCAACGATTTTTACTCCCGGGACGGCTTTCCGATGCCCGGGACGGGAAAAACCAAGCCCGGGGAAGCCATATTTTGCCCGGGGCGGCAAAAAAACGCCCGGGGCGAGTGACGACGGGCTTTTCAGCGGATTCGCATTAATCCTGACAGGTTTTCGAAACCTGTCAGGATTAGAAATTAAATAAGCAAACCGTCAATATCATGCAACAAACCGAGCCTTTAACCTGCGGAAACTACTACCAAATCTACAATCGTGGGATCGACAGTTGTAATCTGTTTACTGAACCCGATAATTACGAGTATTTCCTGAGTTTATACGACAAGTATATCTCGCCCGTGGCCGACACCTATGCCTGGGTGCTGATGCCAAATCATTTTCATTTTTTAGTTCGTTTGAAAGAGGAGGAGGTTGTGGCTTCTTTACACCTGACAGGTTTCGAAAACCTGTCAGGTGTGGAAGCAAAACCACCGCATCAACATTTTTCCAATTTATTCAATGCATACACCAAGGCTTTCAATAAACGCAATGGTCGCCACGGCAGCCTTTTCGAACGACCTTTTAAACGAAAACTCATTGACAGCGAAGAATATTTAAAACAAGTTATTCTTTACATCCACAACAACCCGGTGCATCATGGTTTCTGCAGTCACCCAATGGAATACCCCTGGAGCAGTTACTTGACCTGCGTTTCAATAAAACCAACCAAACTGCACCGCGAACAGGTGATAGGTTGGTTCGACAATCAGGCAAACTTTAAATACCTGCATGACCAGAAAGTACAGGTGGAGCAGATTGAAGGGTGGTTGGAAATTTGATACTCTTTACACCTGACAG
>JAJZSZ010000350.1 GCA_021849365.1 Bacteroidota bacterium
GGCGATTTCCTGTCAAACCGAAAAGCAGCCCGAGCGGAAAGATACCCACCGAAAACCACTACTGCCGCGCTTGACGGGTAGCTGATGTTATGCCCAGTAATTCTATGTCAAATTGCATATTCCTTATTAAATTTATACAAATACTTTCCATATTTTCGTGTGTGGTTTTTTAGAAACACTTAACTGTCAAGCCACGAAAAGTCATTAATTGCCCAGAAGTTTTTGTAGCCAAGTTGTTCCTGCTTGCGGTAATGAACTATTATGCTCAGAATCCATTCGTTCCAGTATTCGACTGCATAGTTTACCGGAAATTTTTGTCAATGAATTTTCAAACTCTCTGGTTACATCGTCTTGTCCAGTCTTGGCATGAGTTAATTCATGAATCAATGTCCCAGAATAGTCGGCAATACTTGTTAATATATTACGCGATAGAACAATTGAACTTGTTTTCTCATCCCAACATCCAAGTGTTTCTACATCTCCAAAGAAGTCTTTTCTCATTGTTGATGAAATTTTTATTGACTTAACTTTATAAGGTTGGCCGCCGAATAACTCTATAATTCTTGGGGTTAATTTATAAATAGCTTTCTCCTTGTCACTTAATTTATTGGGATCAATAAATGTAAAATCATAGCTGTTGTTATAGTTTTCTACAAATTGTCCAATGTCAACTATTGGATTACCGGAAAAGTCTGTAGAACCTTGAATTTTATATTTTAAATTCTCTGGTATTGTAATTATCTGATGTCCACTGTTTCTAGCTTGGTCAATCATGTCCGGATGCTGCATTGCCTCCGATGAAGTTACAAATAGATATTTCCCTTGTTGATTCAATATTTTTACAGAGTGTTCTTGAACATCAATCCAAGTCAATTCGTCATGGGCTGTTCCCATATTAATGTTGGTCAAATCTTTAGCAAGTGTTTCAGCAACTTCTATTGATTGACAAGCTAGTAAGATTTTTTTAACGGATTCTGTATAAGCACTCCTGCCAACATTTGTTCTTTCTCTGTTTAATGCTTTTTTTATTGAAGCATTTAATACTGTTATGTTGTAACTAAATAAAAAGTTTTCTTCATCAGCGACTTTAACACCGTTAATATAAATATTGCCATTCGTACCTTTCTTCTTTACTACAAGTCCTTGTTTTGTAGATTCAATTACTCTTTCACCAGAAAACTTTAAAAACAAGTTTTTTGCTTCTTCAATATCCTTGTCACTAACACCAACAAGTTCAAATTCTGTCCCAATAAAAGTTGTTTCTTTTGGCTCTTCAATGATTGCATGAAGGGTTGATATATCGTTGAAACCTTCTTTTTCCGACTTTGCGATTGTTATTTGGCTATGTTTTGATTTGGCCGTTACTTTTATTCCCTTTCTGTCGAAAGTCGCCAAAGCGTCTTTTAACCCAATTCCAAATTTCCCAATTACATTGGGATTTGAAAGTTTTTCTTGATTTTCATTTTGTGTTAAATGAGTGTATTTCAAACCACGACCAAAGTCTCGTATTATCCAAGAATTACCATGTTTCAGTATTTCAACTTCTTTTGTATTT
Organism: Bacteroidota bacterium; assembly: GCA_021849365.1. Lineage (GTDB taxonomy): Bacteria > Bacteroidota > Bacteroidia > Bacteroidales > Prolixibacteraceae > Aquipluma. The sequence continues at coordinate 1,556 of JAJZSZ010000350.1, forward strand.
GTCAAAAGTTGTTCGTCAAGAGCATTTGCAATAAGTTCACGAATTGCATGAAATGTCTCCCAATTCTCAAGAATTTTTTCGATGTTAAGGTCAAATTTCTTCATGTTATAGTGTCATTTGTTGTTGCGCACTTATTATTGGGCATAACTTGTTTATAACCTTACCAAAGGTACTCCTTCACATTGAAAATGATCTGGGTATCCGTACCTTTTGGTAATTGTATACATATCAAAAGTAAACATATTATTTAAAAAAGATCATCAAAGGGACTCTTAATATTTTGCAGGCTCTTTGTTGATACATGCGTGTAAATTTCTGTCGTCTTGCTGCTTTTGTGCCCCAATAATTCCTGTATATATCTCAAATCAGTCCCGCTTTCCAATAGATGCGTCGCATAGCTATGCCGAAGCCAGTGCAATGTTACTGGTTTTGTGATTAGTGCCTTCTTACAGCTCATTTTTAGGACCTTAGCCAGACTTGCTTCAGAATATTGTTCATTGGTATTTTGACCTTCGAAAAGCCATTTTCGGGGTTTGTAACATTTATAATAATCACGCAACATTTCAATAACTTTATGGGAGATAGGAGCAATCCTGTCTTTATTCCCCTTGGCTTGCCGGATAATCAGTAATCCCCGTTTGCTGTCAACATCCTGCAGTTTTAGATTTAACAATTCACTTCGCCTTAACCCGCATGCATAAATCAGGCTCAACATCGCACGGTGTTTGATATTAGTAGGCGCTTGCAGGATAGCTGCCACCTCTTCCTTACTTAATACATTGGGAAGTGGGTGCGATCGCCTGGGACGCTCCAATTGATCAACCTGTAATTGCACTCCTTCCATTCGACTGTAAAATAACTTCAGGGCATTCACCACCTGGTTCTGAAGGGTACCAGAGTAACCATTGGCGAGGATATAACGGTTGTTGAAGTCAACCAAATCGGCATTCTCGATGGCTTCAATCCTCTTCTCTTTGAAAAAACGAAAAAACAATTGTAGGCTTTCACAATAAACTTTTACTGTACTGCTGCTGTACCGTTTGCTGATCATCCAGGCACGAAAAAGTTCTATTTTTTTTTCTCTTTCCGGATCTGGCCTTGTAAACAACACGGTATTGTATTTCCTCCCTGTACCCTCCCTGCGTTTTTTTACTTCGCCGAGAATGAGCGTTGCATTCTGACTGGTGGCATGCAGGTAATAATCCTTGCCAAAAATTTGCTTGAATTTCTCCGGATGGAATTCCTGACAGGGAATGTACCAGCACTCCATCGTTGTACTCCATCGCGCTGCTGTGTGGGCTTTAAGTTCCCGGATCAGGTCAGAATTGTATTCGAAGATCAACTGCACAACCGGCTCCGAACGATAAAGGATGTATCTCAGCTCAATGTCAGCTCCATTTTCCATGCATATCACGTTAGGGTTCTCCCTTAAAGTTAACCCTTTTCCGGCAGAAAAAGTAATTTCAACGAAAGTAGATGTGGATTGAAAAAAATGTGAAAATGTGAAAATGTGGAAATGTGCTGATGACTTGATTTGATGATGTGATGATTTGATGATGAAAACTAACTTACATTGATAATCTCATTTCTCATGTCTCATTTCTCAACTCTCAACTCTTGTGTCCAGGTTTTCGCGGTAGCCCAGCGCCAACGTCTTGGTAAGTGTTGTTTGGGCCAGCGACTGGATTGTCTCACCGGTAACCAGTTTGTTGATTTCGTCGCGGATAAGTCCGTATTGGCTGTGTAGCGGACAGGGGTTGTTTTCATCGCAGTGCTTCAGGCCGAAACCGCATCCGATAAAAAGCTCATCCCCCTCGATGGCGATGATAATCTCTTTTAAAGGCAACTCTTTCTTCGCGGGATCCAAAAAGAAACCACCACCTTTTCCCTTGACCGATCTTACAAATCCCTGCTTGACTAACCGCTGGAAAATTTTGGCCGTAAAAAAATAGGGCGCCTCAATCTCCTGGGCGATCTCGGTCACGCCGGGCCTGCGCTCCTTCAGGTTCTGAATCTGGATGTAAACCAACCCTCTCAATGCATATTCGGTCTCTTTCTTGAACACGGCAAATGATTTAAACATTAAATCTTGCCTCAAAAGTAAAAAAAATCAAATTATTTTCAATATTAAAAGACCTTTTTGTCTTTTAATAAAATATTTCTATATTTGTCGGGTAAAAAACAAAAATAAAAACCCAAAAAAGAGATTATTATTATGAACAGCGCAACCAAAAACCTGGAAAACGACCATGTCCACATCCTGCAATTAATTGAGGTGATGGAGCAGATGGTCCAACTTCCCGATCCGAACATTGCCGATCTGGAAGAGGTAGTCGAACTGATACGGAATTTCGCCGACGGACTTCACCACGCCAAGGAAGAAAACTTCCTTTTCCCATTGATGGCTGAAAAGGGTTTTTCGCTACAGCAGGGCCCCGTAGCCGTGATGCTGATGGACCACGAACAAGGCAGAGGCTTTGTCCGTGGCATGGCAGAGAATATCCAACTGTATAAAAACGGTCAACAAAGCGCCCTGAACCTGGTTTATGCCAACATGCAGGGCTATATGGAGCTGCTCAGCAACCACATTTCCAAAGAAAACAACATCCTTTTCCGCATGGCGGATAATGTTTTTACCACAGAAAATCACCAAAGTCTGTTGTCTGAATTCTCGGCAATCGACGCCGGATCGACATCCGGCAATTCCGGGATGGACTATGTTAACAGAATAAATAAACTTGCTAATCAATACATTAAATCAAATTAATTATTAAATTTAACTCAATTAATCTAAAATTCATTCCTTATGACACCAAAGAAACTGTGGTTGGGCTTTATAGCCGTCATGACAATCTCCTTTGCTGTTTTGATCTACTACGGGGTAGAAATCTACCGGGAGGCGCCACCAATTCCTGAAAAGGTGGTAACGACAGAGGGAACTTTGCTGTTTACCAACCAGGAAATCCAGGATGGCCAGAACGTATGGCAATCAATGGGCGGACAGGAGATGGGTACTGTCTGGGGGCACGGCGCCTACCAGGCGCCCGACTGGAGCGCCGACTGGCTGCACAAAGAAGCGTTGTTTATTTTGAACAAACTATCGCTCAAAACAACTGGCAAACCTTACAATGAACAGACCGACGAGATCAAAGCCGGGCTGAAAATTACGCTGCAGCGCGAACTACGTAAAAACACTTACGATCCGCAAAGCAAAACATTAACCATTTCGACTGACCGGGCCGAAGCCATTGCCGACAACAGCAATTTCTACCGAGGATTGTTCACAAACGACCCTGCAATGCTTAAGCTCAGACAAGCTTACAGTATCCCTGAAAATGCGCTGAAAGCACCCGAACGGGTAAAAGCGCTGG
>JAJZSZ010000351.1 GCA_021849365.1 Bacteroidota bacterium
TCTGGCAATAATTCCATAACTCAACTCGTGAACGCCAAAACCTTTGAGTGACTTGGTTTCGAAATGGCGCATCAGCCGGTCGTTAGCCGCATCTTCGGTGTAAACCCAGTCGTCCTGAGAAAAAGTATAAAACTTGCCTCCAAACAAAGCAGTAAAATCAGAGCCTTTCCCTTTCTGGTAAAGCACTTCCTTGGGTTGAAACGAATTCAGCAATTTATCGACATACTCAAACGAACCTTCGGCAGTCAAAAATTCGCCGGTTGAAATATCCAAAAAAGCCACCCCTGCCATTTTTTTATCGAAATGAACTGAAGCCAAAAAGTTGTTCTCCCGATTTTCGAGAATATTGTCGCTGAATGCCACGCCCGGAGTGATTAACTCGGTAATGCCACGTTTGACAATGTTCTTGGTCATCTTGGGGTCTTCGAGCTGCTCGCAAATAGCCACGCGCGCACCGGCCCTAACCAATTTGGGTAAATAAGTTTCAAGGGCGTGATGTGGAAATCCGGCCAATTCAACATAGCTGGCCGATCCGTTGGCGCGTCGGGTAAGCGTAATCCCCAATATTCCGGAAGAGCGAATGGCATCTTCGCCAAAAGTTTCGTAAAAGTCGCCCACGCGGAACAGCAAAATCGCATCAGGATGTTTCGCTTTGACGGCATTATACTGCTTCATCAAAGGTGTTTCAACATATTTCGTAGTCGTAGTCAATGATCTGAATTTTATAAGGTGTACAAAGATAAAAAACGAAACCTAAAAATCAGCGACAACGACTCAAAGGAGCAAAGCCTGAAAAATCCATTGCAAAACAGTTACAATCATTCAGAAAATGAAATATCTTGTAGCTCTATTCGGTATGTGCAAAAACCTTTAAACGGAACAGATGGATCAGGCAACATTTCAGCGCAAAAAACTTCAAACGATAGAAATCAGGGAAGTTAAAACCCGGAAAGACCTTCACAAATTCATTCATTTGCCTGCCGAAATCCATCGAAATCACGCCAACTGGGTTCCTCCAATTTATATGGATGATTGGGAATTCTTTGATCCAAGGAAGAATAAATCATTCAGTTCGTGCGACACCATTTTACTGCTGGCCTGGCGCGAAAAAAAAGTTATTGGCCGCATCATGGGAATCATTCACCGCAAGTACAACGAAAAACATCAGGAAAACAAAGCCCGCTTTGCCTTTTTCGAAACATGGAACGATCAGGAGGTTGCCAACGCACTGATACAAGCTATCGAAAATTGGGCCAGGAAAAATGGAACAGATCGATTGATTGGCCCGCTCGCCTTTTCAGACAAAGATCCGCAAGGATTCCTAATCGAAGGCTTTGATGAACCAGCCGTTATTGCGTCGAACTGTAATTTCCCCTACCAAACGGAATTGGTAGCCAATATGGGATATTTGAAAGAAGTTGACCTCGTAGTTTACCAAATCAGGATTCCGAACGAAATTCCTGAATTCTACCTGAAAATTTACGAAAGGGCTGTTAACCAAAACAAAGGGCTACAGGTTCTGGAATTTACATCGCGACGAAAAGTGAAGCCCTACATTCATCCGGTACTGAATTTGCTTAACCGAACATTTACCGAGATTTTTGGTTTTATCCCATTTACCGAGGCCGAAATGGACGATTTTGCCAACCGCTACCTATTCCTGATTAATCCACGCTTTATAAAAATTGTCGTCAACGAACAAAACGAGGTTGTAGCTTTTATCATTGGCATGTCGCATATTGGTGAAGGAATACAAAAATCGAAAGGGTATTTGTTCCCGTTTGGCATTTTCCGGATTTTTGCTGCTGCCCGAAAATCGAAACAGCTGAACTTGCTACTCGGAGCCATTGATCCTGTTTTTCGCGGCAAAGGGCTCGATGTGCTGATGGGCGTAAAAATGCTCGAATCGGCCTGGCAACAGGGGAAAACGGTCATCGACTCACACCTCGAACTGGAAACAAACACCAAAGTACGCGCCGAAATGGAAAAGATGGGCGGTCGGGTTTACAAGCGATTCCGTATATTCGGGAAAGACCTTAGATAAAAAGCTTGAGGCATTTTTTCAACTTCGGACTTTATGCACTTCGAACTCCGGACTTTAATTTCGTACTCCCCGAACATTTGCTAATTTTGCCCTACTAAAACGAAACAGAAAAGAGAGAACGTGGCTGACATTATCCAATTACTTCCAGATTCGGTTGCCAACCAGATTGCTGCCGGCGAGGTTATTCAACGACCCGCCTCGGTTGTAAAGGAGTTGGTTGAAAATGCCATCGACGCCGGAGCTAGCCAAATTAAAGTCAACATTAAAGATGCCGGTCGCACTTTAATCCAAATCATTGACAATGGTTGCGGAATGTCGGATACCGATGCCCGCATGTCATTCGAGCGTCATGCCACATCCAAAATCCGATCGGCCAACGATATTTTCGCCGTTCGTACTATGGGTTTCCGTGGTGAAGCTCTGGCTTCCATTGCCGCCATTGCCGATGTTGAGCTCCGCACCAGGGAACACGACAAGGAATTGGGAACGTTCATTCATATTTCAGGATCGGAGATTATTACCCAGGAACCCGTTAGCTGTGACTGCGGAACAAACTTTCAGATTAAAAACCTGTTCTTCAATGTCCCGGCACGACGCAAATTTCTGAAATCGAACCCGGCCGAACTGAAACACATCATCAACGAAATACAACGCATTGCACTGGCCAACCCTGAAATATCGATTTCGTTACACCATAACGGATCGGCCATTTACGAGCTGACCGGATCAAACAAGCGGGTGCGTATCGTTTCGCTTTTTGGCAAGCAGATCAACCAAAACCTGATTCCGATTGACACTGGAACAACATTGGCCAAAATTTCAGGATTTATAGGTCAACCCAAATATTCGCGAAAAACCTTTGGGGAGCAGTTCTTCTTTGTGAACAAGCGTTTTATGAAGCATCCGTTCTTTCACAAAGCCATTATGCAGGCCTACGAGAAAATACTGCCGCCCGATTCCATTCCGTCGTACTTCATCTATTTCGACCTCGATCCGGCAGATATTGACGTAAACATTCATCCAACCAAAACCGAAATCAAGTTCGAAAACGAATCGATGATTTGGCAAATTCTGCAGGCTTCGGTACGCGAGGCGCTGGGCAAGTTCAATATTGTTCCATCGATCGATTTTGACCAGGCTGGAAGTGTTGATATTCCAATGCCTTTGCACAGTTTCGACGAAGTGAATGTTCCTGAAATTAAGATCGATCCAACTTATAATCCGTTCGAAACAAAGACTCCAACCAAAAGCTATTCAGGCACAACAAGTAATTTTTCTCAAAAACCCTTTGAAAGGGCTGACACAAGCAACTGGCAGTCGCTCTACAAAGGACTTGGCAAAGATTTTCCGGAACCCGATGAACAACCAACGGACGAGCCAGTTCAATTCAAAATTGAAGAGCAGCAAACGGCAAAAAGTTCGGTTCAGTTTAAAAACAAATACATCCTGACTCCTGTTAAATCGGGATTGATGGTGATTGATCAAAAACGGGCACACGAACGGATTTTGTATGAACGACTGATGGCAGTTCTCGAGAACCACGAAGTTGCAAGCCAGCAACAGTTGTTCCCCGAAACCTTTGAGCTGAATGCAGCAGACGCAACAATACTTACGAGCATTCTTACGGATTTGCGGGCTTTGGGGTTCGACATCCGCGAGTTTGGCAAAAACACGTTCATCATCAACGGAACACCTGGCGTTTTAAATACTTCGGGTCCTGTTGAAATAATTGAGAGCCTGCTCGAAGAATATAAAAATTCACCGGTTAACCTTCAGGAGAAAGCACGCGAAACCGTTGCCATTTCGTTGGCTCAGGCATCAGCGATTCCATACGGACATATGCTGAAACCAAGTGAGATTAACGAACTGATCGACAACCTTTTTGCCTGTCAAACACCTAATTTTTCGCCGAAAGGGAAAAAGATACTTTCGATCATGCCTTTGGATGATTTCGAGAAATTACTGAAATGACAATTTGACGGGAATAGGGATTCGCATATAGAAAATGATTACTTTGGCAGATAAGTTCAATAAATAAAACCGAAAGTTTAAAGTTGGTGCGATTCTTGAATCTGGAACCGCAAATAATTGAAACAAAAACAAACAACATGCATAATTTCAGACCCAGTATACACACAGTACCTCCGGTTGTAAAAAACCTGATCATCATTAATGTGCTCATGTTGGTAGCCACTGTGATTCTCGAAATGAGAGGAATTAACCTGACCGGCATTTTAGGACTGCGCTACATCGAATCACCAGAATTTAGACCCTATCAACTGGTAACTCACATGTTTATGCACGGTGGCGTTATGCACCTGGTGTTTAACATGTTTGCACTCTGGATGTTTGGTCGCGTTCTGGAAAGCGTCTGGGGCCCCAAGCGCTTCTTCATTTATTATTTTGTGACTGGTCTGGGTGCTGCAGCACTTCATACATTCGTAAATTACCTTGAGTTTCATTACCTGGCCGGAAAAATGGATCCGGAAGCTGTTCAAATGGTAATGAGTCAGGGGACCGAAATTTTTAATCAGGGTAAAAACTTTAGCGATCCGGCTGCAGGAAAACTCAATCTGTTGCTAAATATTCCTACTGTTGGAGCTTCAGGAGCAGTATTCGGAATCCTGCTCGGCTTTGGGATGCTTTTCCCGAATACCGAATTGATGTTACTCTTCCCTCCTATCCCAATCAAGGCGAAATATTTCGTATTAGGTTACGGCGCTATTGAACTTTTCAGCGGAATAGCCAATCCGGGTGATAATGTTGCCCACTTTGCCCACCTGGGTGGTATGCTCTTTGGATTTTTCATGATAAGGTACTGGAACAAGCATACCAACCACTTCTATTAGTGGAAAGACCTATTGCAAATTTTTAT
>JAJZSZ010000352.1 GCA_021849365.1 Bacteroidota bacterium
AAAGTAAAAGAAGTAAGATAATACTGAATTGTTTCATTTGTTTTCTGAGCTAATAATACATCAATACCAATCATTGATTGGTTTTTATTAAATAGGTTGCTTTTTGTCCTGAAAATTACTTCAGAAAATAGGATGACTTATTGTTTTAATGGCGTTGCAAAGGAAGGCTTTTTATGAAAAATGGGACATACTAATCCGATGAATGACGGATTTTAATAGGTGAAAGGAAACCATTTAAAAAAAATCAGGGCTCCACCTTTCGATGAAACCCTGACATAAATATTATTCTCGAATTGATTGTCTAAAATAGTCTGCGGAAGCCGATCACTTCTTTTACCTCCTGAAGCGTTTTTTGTGCCGATTCGCGGGCACGTTCTGCACCCTGACGGGCAACTTTGGCCAGATAGGCTTCATCTTTCAGAATCTCGATGATGCGCTCCCGGATGGGCGAAGTGTAGTTGATAATGTCTTCGGCCAATTGCTTTTTCAAATCGCCATAGCGGATGCTGCAATCGTTGTACGAAGCTTCGAACTGGGCCACAATTTCGGGTGTTGAAACGATTTTCAGTAAGGTAAACAGGTTTTCAACCGGTTCGGCTTTTTTGCTGTTGGGCTCGGTCGGACCTGCGTCAGTCACCGCGCGCATCACCTTTTTGCGGATGTCTTTCGGATCTTCGTACAGGAAGATTCCGTTGCCTTCTGATTTGCCCATCTTGCCACTTCCGTCCAAGCCCGGAACTTTAATCATATCCTTTCCGTCGAAGGTAAAAGGCTGTGGCAATGGGAACAACTCGCAATTGTACATGCGATTGAAACGTCCGGCAAACTTGCGGGCCATCTCCAGGTTTTGCTCCTGATCTTTCCCCACCGGTACAAATTTGGCTTTGTGAATAATGATGTCGGCGGCCATCAGAACCGGGTAGGTAAGCAAACCAGCATTCACATTTTCAGGTTGTTTGCGGGCTTTTTCCTTGAACGAAGTGGTGCGTTCCAATTCGCCGAGGTAGGCATTCATATTCAGGAAAGCATACAATTCCGACACTTCCGGCACATCGCTCTGGATGAAGATGGTCGCTTTGTCGGGGTCAATTCCGCAGGCCAGGTATTCGGCCAACACCTGTTTCACGCCAGACTGAAGGTTTTCAGGAGTTGGGTGAGTGGTGAGCGAGTGAATATCGGCGATGAAGAAATAGCAGTTGTAATCTTCCTGCATTTTTATGAAACTGCGCACTGCCCCAAAATAATTTCCGAGGTGAAGGTTTCCGGTTGGACGGATTCCGCTGACAACTATCTGTTTGGTCATGATTTTTCGATCTAAAAATGGCTGGCAAAAATACACGAACTATTTTCAAATAGCAAGAAATGCCCGAAAAGTTCCAAGTTTCAAGTTCAAGGTTTCAAGTTGAAAAAAAACTCTGTGCTATCCATACAACTATTGTGAATCCAAATGTTACAACAAGCGGTTATTCAGCTTCTAATTCATGCTGGATCGCTCGTTGGATCAGTTGGTTTAAGGTAATCCCCTGAATACTTGCAATTTGAGCTGCCTGACGGTGCAGATCGGGCGATATCCTGACATTGAAACTGCCTTTGTAGGATTTTTCAGCCGGTTTCCCTTCCTGTTCGCAATCCTGAATGTGTTCTTCCACCATGTATTTGAAAGCATCTTCAAGTTCATCAACAGTTGTTCCCTCGAAAGTCACTAAATCATTGATTCCCTCAATTTTGCCATAAAAGGCACGGTCTTCTGCACTGAAATTAACCGAGCCAATAAAGCCTTTGTATTTCAATATGTTTTTCATAGCATTTCCATTTTTTCTAGTTCTTGTTCAATCAAATCAATCTGATACCGCTTTAAGATATTCCCGGGATGAGGTTTGTGTAGTTTGATTTTGTGACCTAAACCTTCATTTGCAAAAACAACCCTTGAGCCAGCCCCCTGTACCTCCTGATAACCAAATCCAGCCAAAAGTCTTTGCAATTCACCAAACGTGAAATCTTTTGGCTTTGATTTGAATCTTTGTATCAGTTTTTCTTTGGTTCCCATGATGCAAATATAATAATTGCAACTACAATTTAGTTGCAATTTCATTTCTTTTATGTCCGATCACTTCAACGAACTGCAAAGAATAACCTCAGCATTGAACAATGCGGTGCATATTCTTTGCCGTCTGCTTTAGCTGACGGGCATTTAAATTTTCTCTGTGCCCTCTGTGGTGAATTTAAATTTTACAGCATCAGCAACCCATTCTCCCTTAATTCCTGCATGGGCTTGCTATTCCAGAAAAGCACAAAATCCTCGCCGGTCGCTTCTTCAAAGCTTTTCTCGAGTTCGGCAAAAGTGGTTTGTTGCAGATTGTACACCGACAAGGCCGGAATCTTTACCATCAGCCATTCACCTTCTTTTTGTTTCAATTGAATAACCAAATCCTGTTTTTTTTTGCTGAAAGTGAGTTCGGCCATTTCGAAGGTCTGGTTTTTCTTCTTTTTGGAGAAAGTCCTGCTGGATGGAATGCCACCCAGCCAAACGATTTTGTGGTTCGGACTGGCCGGTTCGTAAGCCTGATCGTCGATAGCTTTCCGGATAAAATCGGGAGCAATGGTGGTTCGTGGCACTTTAAAGTCGAACCAATCCTGAAGCGGAAAGTCGAAGCAAATGCCGTGCATGTAATTGAACAGCGATTTGCGCAAACCTTCGCTAAACCGGTCGTGGTCGATGCCGGTCAGGTCGCGGAATTGCAGGTCGTTGTTGGCAAACGGGCCGGGTTTTTCATTCTCAATTTTGATGCGGAACTGATCGGGATTTAAACCCACCGGACTGTGTGCCGTAAGCGCAAAATGGTGCCAGAAACCCGACTGAACCACTCCGGCTTCAAACAGTTGGCGCACCACTTCGAGCGAATCGATGGTTTCCTGCACGGTTTGCGTGGGGAAACCGTACATCAGGTAGGCATGAACCATGATTCCGGCACGGGTAAAATTGTCGGTTACCTTGGCCACTTTCGAAACGCTCACGCCTTTGTTGATCAGCGCCAGCAAGCGGTCGGACGCTACTTCGAGTCCGCCCGAAACCGCAATGCAGCCCGATTCTTTCAGGAGCAAGCACAGGTCGTAGGTAAAACTTTTCTCAAACCGGATATTGGTCCACCAAACCACAGTCATTTTGCGGCGAATGATTTCCAAAGCCAAAGCACGCATCAATGCTGGCGGCGCGGCTTCATCGACAAAATGGAATCCGATCTCGCCGGTCTGGCGAATCATTTCTTCCATGCGGTCGCACAAAACCTGCACGGTGTTGGGCTCGTAGCGTCGGATGTAATCGAGCGAAGTATCGCAAAACGTGCAGCGGCCCCAGTAACAGCCGTGCGCCAATGTGAGCTTGTTCCAGCGCCCGTCGCTCCACAGACGGTGCATCGGGTTCACAATTTCGATCACCGACAGGTATTTGTCCAGCTCAAAGTCGGAATAGTCGGGCGTTCCAACTTCAAATTGTGAAAAGTCGGGTTGGGAGGAGCCGTTCAGGAAAACTACTTCGCCGTCTTCGAGAGCGAAAGTGCGTTTCAGTTCGGCTTTTGGGCGTTTCTCGTCAAGGTGTTCAATCAGGTTGAGCAAAGGAGCCTCGCCGTCGTCGAGCAAAACAAAATCGAAGTATTCGAAAACACGTGGATCGCTCAGCGAGCGCAGTTCAGTATTTGCAAAACCGCCGCCCATCGCCACTTTCAGCTCAGGATATTGCTTTTTGAGGTACTGTGCGCATTTGAATCCGCTGTATAAATTTCCTGGGAAAGGAATGGAAAAAGCCACCAGTGTAGGCCGCTCTTTTTCGATTTTTTCCTGAAGCAGTTTCAGGGTAATTTGGTCGATGAAACTTTCGGGCGACTGCAAGACTTCGTGCAATTCGTCGAATGTGTTGGCTGAACGGCCCAGCCGTTCGGCATAGCGGCTGAACCCGAAATGTGGATCGATGGCTTCGACGATCAAATCCGACAAATCTTCGAGGTAAAGTGTGGCCAAATGTTTGGCTTTGTCGCGCATTCCCATTGTTCCGAAAGCCCATTCCAGATCGTCGGTTTGGGCAAAGCGCGAGGCTTCGGGCAAAAAATTGCCTTCGCAAATCACGTGGGCCAGCACATCGTTTTTCCCCTGCAAAAAGGCAATGACGGGGTCGATGGTTTGGATGTAGCTGTCGCGCAGGTTGCAGATGCGGCGGGAGTTTTGCGAAAGTTGCGGGTTACGGGTTGCGAGTTGCGAGAAAAGCAAGTTCAATCCTTCAGCGGAAAACAATTTCAGGATGACTTCGATACCCAGATCGCACTGAAACGAAGTGATGTTCTGCGTATTCAGAAACCCTTTCAGGTAAGCTGTTGCCGGGTAAGGCGTGTTCAGCTGGGTAAACGGCGGAGTGATCAGGAGTACTTTTTGAGCCACATCAAAAATTTTAGTTGTGTAAAAGTAATACTTTCAATGTATTGTTTTACAGCGCCTAAATTCAGGAAAAATCGGGAATAATTGCCCCAAATTAGTCGTAACTTTCGTTGAATTTTAAGAGTATAGTCATGAAAACCAAATCTTTATTCATCATGATGTTGGGAATCCTTTTTTCGACGACCGGATTTGCCCAGGATACTCCGCAAAACCGGAAAGCTTACGCGGCCGGCCGGTTTTACACCGCTAATCCGGCGGCGCTGAAAACCCAGTTGCAGCAGATGTTTGCCAAGGCCGAGCCGCGCAGGGAAGCCGCTTCGCCATTGGCGATTGTCGTGCCTCATGCCGGATATGTTTATAGCGGCGAGGTGGCTGCGTCGGGCTTCAACCAGATCGATCCCAACCGCAAATTTGAGCACATTTTTGTCATCGGATCGAGCCACACCACCTCATTTCAGGGTGCTTCGGTGTATTGCGACGGAAA
>JAJZSZ010000353.1 GCA_021849365.1 Bacteroidota bacterium
TTCCGATCTAGCCTCATCGAATGATGCAAAGTCTTTGGTTTCGATGGTGAAGCTCAAAGTCTGCGATTCGCCCGGATTCAACAGTCTGGTTTTTGCATAAGCAGCCAGTGTTTCTTCAGGTTTTTTCATTTTTACTGAAGGTGAACCGATGTAAATCTGAACAGCTTCGCGCCCGGCAACCGATCCGGTATTTTTCACATCAACCGAGAAAGTCAGTTTTCCGGATAAATTATTACCGGCTAGTTTCAGGTTTGAATAATCGAAAGTGGTATACGACAATCCGTAACCAAATTCATAGGCCACAGGCACTTTAAAGGTGTTGTAATAACGATAGCCAACGTAAATATCGTCTTCATAAACAATTTCCCATGGAGTACGACGCATAAACGAGAATCCTGAAAGATCCGGAGCATCGTCTTTCTTTTCTGATTTTTCAGCAACACCCGGGAAATTTTTCGACGACGGGGTATCGGCATATTTTAACGGGAACGTTGCTGTCAGTTTTCCTGACGGATTCACTTTTCCGCTTAACACATCAACAACCGAGTTGCCGCCCTCTTGTCCGGGCTGCCAGGCCACCAGAATTGCATCGGCCAAATCGCGCCAGCTGGCAACTTCAACCACACCAGCTATATTCAGGATAACAATAGCTTTTTTACCTTTGGCATGGAATGCTTCCGACACATTTTTAATCATGTCTTTTTCAGTTTTGGTTAGCCTGAAATCACCTTCAGTATCGGTACGGTCGCGACCTTCACCAGCATTACGACCAATAGTAATCAGGGCGATATCCGACTTTTCAGCAAACTTCTTAGCCAAATCAGTAGTAACTGTCATTTCCTGAATTGGCTGTTTTCCCATCATTAAAGCCATCATCGGATTGTTTGATTTCGGTATTTGTGCCCTCATATGATCCATATACGCTTTGTAAACAGTAGTCAGCATATCGTCAGGAGTATAACCATTACCTGTTAAACCTTCGAACAGCGACACGGTATAAGCTTCGTTCACATCGCCACTGCCACTACCTCCCGAAATAAAATCATACGAAGTATTTCCGAAAGCTGCAATGTTTTTAACTCCCGTTGGAATTGGAAGTGCATTTTTATCGTTTTTCAGCAAAACCATACCATCGGTAGCAGCCTGGCGGGTTACCTGGGCATGTGCTTTCAAATCAGGAGTATTTGAATACGCATATTTATTATAGCGTGGAGCTTTCATCATGATAGACAAAATACGGCCAATGTTACGGTCGAGAATTTTCACATCCAGTTTTCCTGATTTCACTCCTGAGATAATAGCTTCAATCTGTTGGGGCTGTCCGGGTTGAATCATATCGTTGCCGGCAATCATCTGAGCAATAACATCGCTGCCACCACCCCAGTCGGTCATTACATAACCTTTGAAACCCCAGTCGTTACGAAGAATTTTTGTCAGCAGATCGTTACTTTCTGAAGTATAAGTACCATTAATTTTATTGTACGACGACATTACCGTCCAGGGTTGAGCTTCTTTTACAGTAATCTCAAAACCTTTCAGGTAAATCTCGCGCAAAGCACGTTCGCTCACGATGGTATTTACCGACATACGATTGGTTTCCGAATTGTTTGCAGCAAAATGTTTAATCGAAGTTCCAACGCCGTTCGACTGAATACCTTTTACCATAGCTGCGGCAGTTTTACCGGCGACCAATGGGTCTTCCGAATAGTATTCGAAATTACGTCCGCAAAGCGGATCGCGCTGAATATTCAAAGCCGGAGCAAGCAGAATATCAGATCCATACTCTTTCACTTCATTACCCATAGCCTGACCAACTTTGTAAACCAAATCGGTGTCCCAGGTCGAGGCCAATACAGTACCAATTGGGAAAGCAGTACAATAATAGGTTTTTGAATCGCCTTTACGTGTTGGCTGAATGCGTAATCCAGCAGGTCCATCGGTTAAAACCTGTGTTGCAATACCCAATTCAGGAAACTCCGATGAATTACCAGCTGCTCCGGGCAGGTATTTCCGAATACGTTTTACCATTTCGGCATAAACCGGATCTTTTGAATCACCTTCTCCGCCAAACCCCGGAGGCATTTTAGCTTTCAGTGAATCGGGCATTTCAAAAAACATCCCAGTTCCTATAACAAGTTGAGCTTTTTGTTCGAGAGTCATTTTAGAAATAATCTGCTGAATTTTCTTGTCGTCGGCAGATTGGGTTGTACTGGCGTTACCCTTTGAAACCAATAAAACCATTGATAAAACAACAGTAAAAACGGTTGATATACGAAGCCATTGTATTCTCATAAGTTATGCAATTTAAAGTTTAAATCTCCATTGTGTCTCTACGACGCAATGATAGTTGATTAATCATTGAATTCAAAATCAGAAATGCGCTAAAATGAAATATTTACGTGCATTTCAGTCTCAAACGATATATTATAAAACACGTATCCTGAAGCATGCTGACCGTAAATTCAGGCACAAAGACTCCCCGGACAACCCGAAACCACATCCTGATTTATGATTCAGGACGCGATTCCGGCTGTCAGAATTTATATAAAGTATTGTTTGTGGAATTCAGGTAAATTATCCCAGAAGTTTCCGCGCTTCGCGGTCAGGATCGTTTTTCAGTTCAGGCTGGTCGGTTAAAACCATGGTTTCGCCTTTCTCAGTGGTGTAAGCTTTCCAGCTTGGTAGTCCTCCTCCATTCGGGTTGCCTGTTTTCATAAATTGCAGCAACGCTCCCGACATTTTTTCGGATAAGGCTCGTGGACGTTTTCCGCCGCCGGTGTGTGTTAACATCAAATCGGTGTTGGCAAACCAGAAACAGATATCTAGGCAATGGAAAGCACGCATCCGGTTATCGAACATTGGCGGTTCCCAGCCAAACCAGGCCAGGTAAACCGGCGCTTTCTGCGACGCCTTGGCATTGGCCGTGTCGATCACTCCTTTACGGTTGCTGCTCACTAAAGTCATCACTTCTATCGGTTTGGCTTTCGGGAAAGCTTTGGCATAAGCATCGTATGCGGTAGCAGCTTTATCGCCAAGTCCGCCACCCATTCCGGCACGTTCTTTCAGCATATCAATGGCTTTTTCGCGGGTGATCAGTTCCATTTCGGGCATAGTACGCGCCATTCCCCATTCGTGGAAAGTAGTAGAGATGAGCATAGGAACATCAGCAGAAAGCCCATCGGGTTCGCTGAAGAACTGGCCTTTTACAATGTTTACGCCATCGGCAACCGGACTAAACCCACCACGAACACCTACGCCTGCATTTTCAGCAGCAAACTTTTGCGCCGCTTTGTTGGCCAGCAAAATGTATTCTTTCCAGGGCATTTCCTGAAGTTTGTCTACTTGAGAGGCATCCAGTCCGGCTTCTTTCAGAATGTATTCGCCCAGCTTTTGTGAAGCTTTCTGGTCCATCGCCTTGATGGTGGAACCACTCAGCGGAACTGCTTTGTGGAATAAGCCTTTAGCTTTAGGCATGGCAGCCAAAACACAAACTTTGGCTCCACCACCCGATTGCCCCATAATAGTTACATTGCCCGGATCGCCACCAAAATTGGCAATGTTATCGCGCACCCATTCCAAAGCAGCCACCATATCCAAGGCGCCCACATTGGCCGAGTCTTTATACTTTTCGCCACCAACTCCTGAAAGATCGGAAAAGCCAATTGGTCCTAAACGGTGATTGATCGAAACAAAAACGATGTCGCCTTTGCGACTGAGGTTTTCGCCATCATATCCATCCTGTTCAATACCGTTTCCATTGGTGTAACCGCCGCCATGCAGCCATACCAAAACCGGACGTTTTTTAGTGTCAATGCCCGGAGTCCAAACATTCAATTTCAGGCAATCCTCACTTACATCGTCGTAATTCCAATGATCGACAAACGAAGAATAGGCATTTGCGTAGCGGTTGTCCATGATTTGCGGTGCCGTGTTTCCCCACCAAACGGTTGGTAAAACAGTCGTCCAGGGTTTTGGCGGTTGCGGAGGCATAAAACGATTTTTGCCCGAAGTATCTGCCCCATATGGTATTCCACGGAAATTGAAGATTCCACGCAAAATAAAACCTTTTACTTTTCCGTATTTGGTTTCTGCGATGGCAATGTTGTCGCCAATTAACAGTTGCTGATCGTCTTTATCACCTTTTTCCGAAGGCGCTCCATTTGAAATGAATGGCACTGAGCTTAACCCAAGTCCGGCAGCACCAACTCCCAGAGTCTGGAAAAAATTACGTCTGTTCGTCTTCATGTATTTAGGTTTTGTTGTGGTTATTTTAGCGTAATTTCCTTTTTCAGCTTAATATCGCCTGCCGAGGCTCCTGCACACAGCTGAATCGTACAAAGATCATCATCCCAACCTTGTTTCTTTTCGTTCCAATATTGCAGGCTTTTCACCGGTATTTTAAGTTCTACAGTTTTTGTTTCTCCCGGATTTAAGGTAACCCGGTCAAATGCTTTCAATTCTTTTTCTGGCCATTCAACCGAAGGATTGACGCGATGAACATACACCTGTGGCACTTCATCGGCTGCAACCTTTCCGGTATTCTTTATTTCAAGCGAAACGGTGATGATATCGTCTTTACTATATTTTTGTTTGTCGGTCTTCAGGTTCGAGTAACTGAAAGTTGTATAGGTCAATCCATAACCAAATGGATACATCACAGAAATTTTCTTGGTATCGAACCAACGATAGCCCACCAGTGATTCTTCGGAATAAACGGCTGTATTTTGAGCATCACGTTTGATTCGTTCCTTCGCTTTTTCGGCCGATTCGGTTTCGGAAACCAGGTTGGCAAAAATGTCGGAACTTTTGGCATCCTGAGGATAATTACCCAAGGCATAAGCAGGCGAATCCTCCAGTTTCACAGGCAGAGTAAAAGGTAGACGTCCGCTTGGCGAGATGTTTCCAACA
>JAJZSZ010000354.1 GCA_021849365.1 Bacteroidota bacterium
AACCTTTGTCGAACGCATCGACTACCACCCACGATTTTTCGTTCTGCGGGAAAGTGATGCGGAACATGGCCGCACGTTCGGTTGGCGTGATTTCGGTAGTCACATCGTAATCGGCCAAATAAACACTGTAATAATGCGGTTTAGCTACTTCGGCCTTGTGCGAGAACCAGCTGGCGCGCTCCTCACCGGCAATTTTCAGGTCGCCGGTTTCAGGAAAAATGGAGAACTGGCCGTAGTCGTTAATCCACGGACTGGGCTGGTGAGTTTGTTTAAAACCCTGAATTTTGTAGGCATCATAGCCATATACCCAGCCGTCGCCCATCTTGTTGGTTTGGGGTGTCCAGAAATTCATCCCCCAGGGCAACGCAATGGCCGGATAGGTGTTTCCGGTTGAGAGTTTAAATTCGGAGTCGGTGCCCATCAGAGTGTTCACCTGATCAACCGGCGAAAATGTCTGTGCCTGAAGATTGAACGTCAGAAACGCCGTCAGGAACAGAATAAAAGAAATTGTAATACGCTTCATTGATTTAAGTTCTATGATTTTTGATGATGTTATTAAATTTTCCGGGTCAAAAATAGCATTAATGCAATTCCAAATGTTTGTTGCTAATACAGTTTATCGGTTCTATTCACTCACAATTATTTATTCCAAAGATTGGGAATTGAGCCGTGACCACGCGGTTTGACGGGTGCCTGCTCAACGGGCGAAAGTTTGCCGGTGTGAATATCGAACAAACGTTTCGAGGTTTCCATCACAGCTTCAACCTGGTATTTATAGGGGCGGTCGGTTACGTCAACCATTCCGCAGTTGTAATTCTCGCCGTCGCGCCTGCCGGTTAAATCCTGATCGCACCACTGGAAATAAGCTGATCCGATCAGTCCCGGATGCGCATAAGCCCTTTCGGTATAGTAACGATAAGCCACGCCGCGTTCCTGCTGAGAATTCACTTGCCACAGCGACTGTGCCATTCCGCGATCAACCGTCCCGAAGTGGTATTCGCCAATAATCATCGGCAATCCGGTAATGTCGGCAGCACGATCCATCATTTCTTTTTTCGGGTACAGATCGTAGCAATTGAAGCTGAACACATCGAACACATCTTTGCAGATTTCCAGAATCTCGCGATCGATGCCCATCACATTGCCAAAACGGATACCCAGATTCAGGTGGTTCGGATCGTATTTTTTGATTGAATTATCCACAGTTTCGAGGAAAATTCGGAATGTTTTAAAGATGAATTGTTTCCGCCGTTCGGGAGTGTCGCCTTTGGCCAGCCAGCTTTTCAGTTCTGTTTTGATTGGTTTTTCCGGGCCGTCCAGAATCATGCCGCAAAGGCGTTCTTCCTGTTCGAGCCACGAAGGTTCGTTTCCGGTGAAATAGCCAATCAGCCACGGATTATTTTTGTACGATTCAACCGAAGCTTTGCAGCCTGCGTCAACTTTTGAGGTAAAGTCCGGAGCATATACATCGGGTAAACCCATCAGTCCGCCCTCGATACCTACGTCGCGCAGCTGAAACATGAACGCTTTTTTGTTCATGTTCATCACTTCCGCACTCGACCAGTTGGCAATGGTATTCAGCCCCCATTTGTCCATGCGTTTGATAATCATTTCTCGCGATTTCTCCGGATAGTTTTCTCCGTAGCGGCGGAATAAATTCCAGGTTCCGAACGAAATTCCGCGGCGTTGGGAGTTAGCGTTTAGACTTTGAGGAGGCAATTCTTTGTACATGCCGTTGCGCTTATCCAAATCGCGAACATTGCCGCCACCACCCGGACTCACACAATCCACACCATGCGAAAGAAATAAGTAGCCTTCTGGATCGACAAACCACCATTTCCCGTCAATTTTTTCGGTGTGGAAAAAGCCGGTAGCCTTTCCTTTGGCCTGAAGATAACCGCCGTATTGCGAATAATTGTATTGATTTACAGCAACGGTTATTGATGTCATTTCACCGGTAGTTTCATTTTGTTTTTGAATGGTCTTTGTTGGGACAATTTCTTTATCCTCAGTCTCCCATTCTTTTTTCAACTGATCAAGTGAATGAATTTTACCTTCGTATTCGCAAAGGTTCGATTGTCCAAATTCGTCAACTGCCGGTTTGCTTTCCAAATACTGGTCGCCGGGATCTTCCACCGACAGGGCAATAGAGCGAAGTTCGAAAGTAGGGTTATTAATCGGTGCATTCATGCGGATGCCAATGGAATCGACGCCATGCAGTGGACCACGTTTACCACCCAAATTGATCCATCCGGTGTAACGAGGCTGGTTGTAAGTGGCAGCCAAATCGAGTGCAGCATCGGGTAAACGGCGATAAAATTTCAGCGGAATGGCCAGTTTGTTCCAGCCATTGGGAGTGTAACTCATGACGCGAAGTTCGTTATATCCGTTTTCAGTAGTAAAACCAATGTGGAACCGCTGTGAAGTACTGATTTTATATTCGAGAACTACAAAATTATATTCGTCCCAATTGGCGGGCAATCCGGGTGTAATGTCGCGAATGGCAAATTTTTGTCCCGACACTTCTTTGGAGCTGTCGAACTGAATTTTAACTGAATGCTGGGCATTGACGGCTGAAATGGATGTCAGCAGGAATACGCTAATTAGCAGAAAAAAGCTGAGTTTCATCGTTATTGTTTGGTTGGTTTAAGGTTTGTATTACTTCGTTAAAAGTATGGTTTTTTCTGATCATTTAGTCAGGAGAAAAGTCCTGATTCGGCTACAATAAGCAAAAAGGGGCCGGACTTAAAGTCCAGCCCCAGATGAAATTACTCTTAATTAACAGTAAAACTTATGAAAATAAGATTTTCGTGTTGTGGTTGTTTTTTATTTTGTTGCTGTTATAACCAGCTTTTTCCCCTTTAGTAAATCACCATGCTTAATAAAATACCCATCGATTTTTTTGCCGTCGTAAGTAATACTTTCAATCTTTTTTCCTGAATTCTTTTTGACAATCGTAAAGGTTTTTCCGTTCAGGTCGAATTCTGTTTTGTCGAACAACGGCACAGAAACAATATACTCCGGATCGGCAGGCGAGAAGGTGTACAAACCAATGGAAGTCAGCACATACCAAGCCGAGTTTTCGCCGGCATCGTCCATTCCGGAGTAGGCCAGTTTGTATTTGCCCATGTCGTAAAACCGATCCATGATCTGATCAAGTCGGGCCTGAGATTTTTCCTGCTTGCCTATGAAGTAATACAACCAAGGGAAACTGTGATCGGGCTGGTTACCGTGGCAATACTGGCCAATAAATCCTGAAATGTTATAAGCTTCCCATCCTTTGTATGGAGTTGAGAATAACTCGTCGAGCTTTTGCTCGAATGCAGCCGGACTTTTATACAAGCCAATCAGGCCTTTTACATCGTGCGGTGCAAAGAACGACGATTGCCAGGCGTTGGCTTCGCGGTACATGTACTCGTAATAAATGGTTTCCGGATTGAAATTTTTGATCCATTCGCCATTGGCAAGTTTTCCACGCATCAACCCGGTTTGCGGGTCGAACATGTTTTTGTAATTGCCAGTACGTTTCATCAGCATTTCGTAGTCTGTTGTATTTCCTAAAGCTTTGGCCAGTTGGGCGACAGCATAGTCGTCATAGGCATATTCCAGAGTTTTGGTTACTCCGGCAGCAGCGACAGTCTCCAACTTGGGATCTGCTAAATCGGGTTCGGAGATATAGCCTTTTTCAATGTATTCCATTCCGCGTGGACGGCTGCGATTTTCCATGGTGGCATTCCGCAGCAGCAGGTTGTAGGCACTTTTCACATCGAAACCTTTGATTCCGCGGAGGTACGAACCGGCCACAAATGGAGCTGCATGGTCGCCGTGAAAAAAGGTTGGCATAAATCCGCCTGATTTTTCGCCTTTATCAATCAGCGATTTAATCACGTTTTCGGTGACTTTGGGCGAAAGCATTCCAAGCAAAACCAGCTTGTTGCGGTAATCGTCCCACAATGAAGGTTCTGTGTAATAATCGAAGCCCATATTGGCAACGTTGCCTTTTACGTCGGTGTACTGGTTGTTGCAGTCGCTGCGCAGAGCGGGCCACAAAAACGAGCGGTAAAGGGTAGAGTAGAACAGTCCTTTTTGACGTTCGGTGCCACCAGTTACCTTGATTTTTGAAAGCAGGCTTTCCCAGGTATTGGTGGCTTCGTCGCGCACTTGCTGGAAACTTTTGCCCAGCATTTCCTTTTCCAGATTTTCTTTGGCATTGGCAATGCTTACAAACGAAAAGCCAACCTGCAATTCGAGCGGGTTAGGTGAATCCGCAAAGTTGACAATCGAAATTTCGTGCTTCTCACCTTTTTGCCTTTCGATGCTTTTAATGGTATGGTTGGCTACGGCGTAGAAATACATTTTTTCGCCCGTTTGCTGAAATCCTTTAAAAACATGATCTCCTTCCTGATTGATTTCCCAGCTGCGAACCCGTTCGTTTGAGCTCGACAAATCGGCAATCAGCTTTTTGCCCTGATTGTTTTTGTACGTGTACTTGTGAAACGCACAGCGCAGGGTAGAGGTCAACTCGGCATTCACGCCGTAACGTTCGAGGTAAACCTGGTAATATCCGGGGTGTGCCGATTCGTTTTGATGGCTGTACGGCGAGCAATAATCTTCAGGAGAAAACTTGCCATTGGCTGGCAAAAATGGGATGTGCCCCAGGTTCCAGTGGCCTTTGCTGGTGTGTACGAAGGCGTAAATTACAGTGTCTTCATACTGGTAGCCCGATCCGCTGTGAAAAAGCGTTACCGGTGTAAGTTGCACCATGGCATTGGGCAACGATGCCCCAGGAAATACTTCGGCGCCCCAGGTTCGGTGGGTGGGTTTGTAACCAATGTCAATGCTATCCCAAAGAGTGGCGGTTCCCAGAAATGGGTTGACA
>JAJZSZ010000355.1 GCA_021849365.1 Bacteroidota bacterium
TCCGATCTCGGCTTTTTGTCGAAAGCATCGCCTCTCAACTCAGGAGGAAGATCGTTCGCTTTTCCAACCGGAACACCATCCATGTTTACCTTTTTCTGCTCACCCTTGACATTTACGTCAGGTATCGAAAACCGGACGGGTTTCAGGTACACCACCAGAACGTTCATTTCGTTGTAATTGGCCGGGATTCGTGCTACTCCTTTCGAGTATCCAAGCGACGAAACCGCAAGACTATCGATGTTGAGGGCATCCATCAGGAAACGTCCCTGCAAATCGGCACTGATGGTTGTTTTCGTTCTCATGTTCATAACAATCGCATTCGGAACGGGGGATTCGTCCTCGAGGTTCAAAACCTGCCCTTTCACCTTTACTGGCATAGGGTCAACTTCATCGGATTGTTGGGCGAATACGTATGTTGAACTTAGAAAAAGGAATAATGATAAAAAGATAAATGCCCGACTGCTGCGCCAAGTATGAGGAAACAGGTAGAGGTTTCCTGGCTTTTGACTTTTAATTTTTGATTTTTGACTTGACAATAGCATTGTTTGTTTTATCGTTTGATCATGGCACAAGCACAAAAGTAAAAAAATACGTCTAATTAACAGAACGCACTAACATTCGTTAACGGGTTTTAACAGAGATAAACAAACTGACTAAAGTAAAAGGTGAAGCTCGAAAGTAAATAATTAGGGATGTTTCAATCGGATTAGTTAACTTTATTAATCAATTTCACTTCAGTCAATATTAAAAAACGTCATCATGAAACGAAAATCCGGAAGTTCCCCAGTTAAACGAATTCTTTGGTCTGTTGTGATTATTCTCCTGCTTGGATTGGCCTACGGAGCCTATTACATCAATTCACTTTTACCTATTGTTACCGGTTATCCGGCCAAGTATTTGTGCTCGGCTGTTTTTGTTTCAGGTAGGGAACAAGCCGAAGTGGAAGCAATGGACCTCAATTTTTCTTTCATCAAACATGTAAAAAGCGTGGTTGATTTAAAGGATTCAAGTGTAACAAGTTCGTTCCTTTGGGGTAAATCAAAAGCTATTTACCGAAAGGGTTTTGGTGCAACCCTGTTGCGTGATGTTGATGAAGCCGAACTCCGAAAAATTAAATTTCCGCATATGCCACAACCCTACAATCAGGATACAATTGCCTGGCCGTTGGGAAATATAATGCCGCGGGAGGCCGCAACGGTAGATACCGTGCGACTGGAACGAATTGCTGAGAAACTGATGGACGAAGAAGGATATAAAGGCCATGCGTTCGCTTTCATGGTAATACACAAAGGCATTCCGGCGGTTGAAGCGTACCAGCCTCAGTTTAACGAAAAAACAAAGTTTTTGAGTTGGTCGATGGCTAAAAGTTTTACCAATACGCTGGCCGGTATTATGGTGAAAGACGGGAAACTCGATATCAATCAGCCCATCAATATTCCGGAGTGGCAAAACGACGACCGGAAGCAAATTACCTATAAAAATTTAATGCAGGCTGAAAGCGGGTTGCTTTGGAATGAAGATTATGGTAATCGTTCGGATGTGACGTTGATGCTTTACAATGAAAAAGATTTCGCCCGGTTTGTGTTTGATCAGCCTCTTGCAGCACCTGTTGGAACCCAATGGGTTTATTCCTCCGGAAATCCAAACGTTGTAACTTACCAGATTCGTCGAATTATTGGAAATGACCAGGAATACTATCAATTCCCGCAACAAAAGCTATTCAATAAAATTGGTATGCCCGATGCGGTTTTTGAAGTGGATGCTTCCGGAACTTTTGTGGGATCATCTTACATTTATGCTACTGCCCGCGACTTTGCCCGTTATGGTCTAATGCTTCTGCAGGACGGAGTATTTAATGGTGAGCGTATTCTTCCGGAAGGGTGGGTTGCTGCCAGTACGAGTCCGAACGCAAAGAGCAACGGCGAGTATGGTTCGTTGTTTTGGCTCAATAAATCGAAAGTCAGGTACCCGTCAGCTCCCGAAGATATGTTCTGGTGTCAGGGCTACGATGGTCAGCGCATTTTTATAATTCCTTCAAAAGAATTGATTGTGGTTATTTTAGGCTTTTCGCATGATCCGGCAAATACAATGGATCGAGATACCCTACTGAAAGATATACTTGCTACCGTCAAATAGACTAAAAGCAAAGTCAGGGCTCCACGTTTTGTGAAACCCTGACTTTATAAGTTGTGCTCCCTCCGACAATTGGGGAACAAATGTATTTTCGATTTTAAATTATTTCAGATTTTTGACGCGTTCCATTGCCTCCAACACGTTGGCGCGATCAGCAAATGCAGAAAAGCGGAAGTAGCCTTCGCCTGAAGGGCCGAATCCTGAACCAGGAGTTCCAACCACGTTCGCATCGTTCAAAAGTTTATCGAAGAAATCCCATGATTTCATATTATTCGGAGTTTTTACCCATACGTAAGGTGCATTCACTCCGCCAAAGACTGCAAAGCCGGTTTCCTTGAGGCTTTCGCGCATGATGCGTGCGTTTTCGAGGTAATAGGCAATTACTTCTTTTACCTGTTTTTTACCTTCTTCGGTATAAATGGCTGCAGCGGCTTTTTGCACAGGGTACGAAACGCCGTTGAATTTGGTGGTGTGGCGACGGTTCCATAACGGTTTTACCGGATGAGCTTTTCCGTTGCTGTCGTATGCTTTCAGTTCCGAAGGAATAACGGTGAAGGCACAACGTGTTCCGGTGAATCCGGCTGTTTTAGAGAAGCTGCGGAATTCCAAAGCCACTTCTTTGGCGCCTTCAATTTCGAAGATTGAATGCGGAATAGAAGGATCGGTAATGAAAGCTTCGTAAGCTGCATCGTACAAAATCACACATTTGTTTTCGCGCGCATAATTCACCCATTTGGTCAATTCTTCTTTGGTGGCAACGGTTCCGGTTGGGTTATTGGGGAAACACAGGAAGATAAGGTCGGGACGTTCGGTTGGAAGTTCAGGAATAAATCCGTTGGCTTCGTTGCAAGGCATGTAAATGATGCCTTCGAAATAACCGTTATCCTGAATCTGGCCAGTTTTTCCTGACATCACTGTGGTATCGGCATATACCGGGTAAACCGGATCGCAAATGGCAATTTTATTGGCAGCGCCAAACACTTCCTGGATGTTCCCTGTGTCGCATTTCGATCCGTCGGAAACAAAAATATCGTCAGCCGAAATATCTACGCCGCGACTTTGGTAGTCGTTTAAAGCAATGGCTTCACGCAAAAAGTCGTAACCTTGTTCTGGGCCGTATCCTTTAAATGTTTCGGCATTGGCCATATCGTCAACTCCTTCGTGGAAGGCTTTTACCACAGCCGGAACCAATGGTTGAGTCACGTCGCCGATACCCATGCGAATCACTTTTTTATCGGGGTTGGCAGCAGCAAATTCGCGCACTCTTCTCCCAATCTCAGGGAACAAATACCCAGCCTGAAGTTTCAGGTAATTCTCGTTAATTAATGCCATATAATTTTGTTTTAAGATGATTTCAGCTTACGATTTTCCTTTTTTCGGAGCCTCAAAGTTACAAAAAAACAGAAACTGACCTGCATCCCGCTTTATCCGTAGGCTGAAAATGACCTCTATGATCTCATTTGTTAATCAATTGCAAATAGTTGTTTAATATTTTTTATAATACCATAAACAAAAGTGATTTTTCAGGGTTTTGATTGGTAAATTAAAGCGATAAATCATGATCAGTTTTAAAGCACATTCGGGAATTTATACACTTGAAGTTTCGCAGTACCTCGGAATATCGTTGGCAGAAGCCTGGGATTTTTTCTCATCGCCCGGAAATTTATCTAAAATCACTCCTGAGCATATGGGGTTTCAGATTACTTCAGGAGTACCGACGAAAATGTATCCCGGGCAGATCATTACCTATAAAGTTGCGCCGTTTCCGGGTTTTAAAACCAATTGGGTTACCGAAATTACACATGTTTCCGAAGGTCACTTTTTTGTTGATGAGCAGCGATTTGGCCCTTATCGAATGTGGCACCACGAACATCGTTTTGAAGAGACCAGGGGTGGCGTTTTGATGACCGATCGTGTTTCGTACAAGCTTCCGCTGGGTATTTTGGGGCGTCTGGCACATGTTCTGTTTGTCAAAAATCAGTTGAAACAAATTTTTACTTACCGGGAGATGTTTTTAAATCAATTGTTTGTGAGTGGAAAGTAGAATTCTTTAATCCTTTTCAATATCCTGAGAATAATCGTTTTGATTTTCTTATATCAAATGATTAATTTGGATCAAATTTTCAGGATGAGGATTAACCAAACTAAATACCGGATATTATTCAGCGCTGTTTTGGCTGTGGCTTCGGTGTTTCTTCCCTCATTCTCGCCACACTCAACCTTTTCGGGTTTTCCTTCCAATATTACGGGTTCAGTTCCAAATACAACTTACTCGGCCCAATCGTATTCGTACGAGCCGGTTTTTGATCAGAATGCCGATTCAGTAATAATTCCATTGAAACGGGCAGGCCGTTTATTCCTGATTGAAGCAAAAGTGGATGGCGAGGCCGGAAACCTGGTTTTCGATACCGGAGCCAACGGACTGGTGCTGAACAGTACGTATTTCAGGAATCATTTAAAGTCGGAAGGCGGAGCTTCGAATGCCATTAACGGATCGATGGGTGCTATGGAACGGATTTTTGTAAATCAGATTGAATTCGCCGATCTCACTTACAGAAAGCTGGCCGCTGATGTCGCTAATCTTGGTCACATTGAAAACCGAAGGGGAGTAAAGATTCTCGGACTGGTTGGTTTTTGCATGATGCGAAACCTGGAAGTGGTTATTGATGCCACAAACAACGAACTGAAGCTTTTCAGGATAGATAAAAGCGGGAAGCGT
>JAJZSZ010000022.1 GCA_021849365.1 Bacteroidota bacterium
CCATCGCCGAAGATTGTAATGTCTTTATTCTGAAGAGCCTGCACAATAAAGTTTGAAACAACACGACCATCGTTCGGTTCCATTCGAGGGCCGTAAGTGTTGAATATTCTGATTATTTTTATGCGAACGTCGTTTTGCAGATGATAATTTACAAATAAAGATTCGGCACAGCGCTTACCTTCGTCGTAACACGAGCGGATTCCAATCGGATTCACATTTCCCCAGTAATCTTCGGTTTGTGGATGAATAACCGGGTCGCCATAAACTTCGCTGGTTGATGCCTGCAGTATCTTTGCCTTAATACGTTTGGCCAGCCCCAGCATATTAATGGCTCCCATAACCGATGTTTTAATCGTTTTTATAGGGTTATACTGGTAATGAACAGGAGAGGCAGGGCAGGCAAGATTATATATCTCGTCAACCTCAATAAAATATGGCATTGTAACATCATGGCGTACAAGTTCGAAGTACGGATTTTCGAGCAAATGAACGATTTTGTGTTTTTTCCCGGTGAAATAATTATCCAGG
Source organism: Bacteroidota bacterium (assembly GCA_021849365.1). GTDB lineage: Bacteria > Bacteroidota > Bacteroidia > Bacteroidales > Prolixibacteraceae > Aquipluma. The sequence continues at coordinate 529 of JAJZSZ010000022.1, forward strand.
CAAACTACTTCATTCCCATCCTTTAACAGTCGTTCGCACAAGTGCGAGCCGACAAATCCAGCGCCACCCGTAACCAATATTCTTTTCATAATGCTATGTTCGGATACAAAAAACAGATAATTGAATCAAAAATAAGGATTATTACATTAACGGAGGGGCAATAATAGAGTTATTCTGAAGAATTTCTCCTGAATAAATATCGACTCAGTTCTTGTTTGTGAATGTTTTCCAGATGGAAAAGCATCTGAGAATAAAGGAAATATTAATCAAAAAGCTTTGTTTTATAGCGGAATAGTCTTAATTTTGCGGCGCATTTATTCAGATAATGTCTAACTTATTAATTAATTGATTATTAAATGGTAGAAAACAACGCCGAGGACCTCAACCCACAAGTTGAGCTCGAACAACAGGAAACTGTTGAAACACCTGCAGCTGCAGTAAAAGAAGTATCAAAAAAGGCAAAGGCTGTTGCCGAAACAGCTGATTTTGACTGGGACGCTTTGGAAGAAGAAGACAAAGGTTTTGGTGGCAAAAACAAAAAAGATCTTGAAACTCTTTATGAAAAAACTTTAACTACTGTTCAGGAAAAAGAAGTAGTAGAAGGAAGAGTTATTTCGATGAACAAACGCGAAGTCGTTGTTGACATCGGTTACAAATCAGACGGTATTGTTAGCTTGAACGAATTCCGCTACAATCCTGAACTGAAACCAAAAGACAAAGTAGAAGTTTACATTGAAAGCCTTGAAGACTTGAAAGGTCAGATGATCCTTTCGCACAAAAAAGCACGTGCAATGCGCTCATGGGATCGTGTAAACGAAGCTCTCGATCGTGACGAAGTAATCAAAGGTTACATTAAATGTCGTACTAAAGGTGGTATGATCGTTGACGTATTCGGAATCGAAGCATTCTTGCCAGGTTCTCAGATCGACGTGAAACCTATCCGCGACTACGACATGTATGTTAACAAAACTATGGAATTCAAAGTTGTTAAAATTAACCACGAATTCCGTAACGTTGTTGTATCGCACAAAGCTCTTATCGAAGCAGAACTCGAACTGCAGAAGAAAGAGATTATCTCTAAACTTGAAAAAGGACAGGTACTCGAAGGTACTGTTAAAAATATCACTTCATACGGTGTATTCATCGATTTGGGCGGCGTAGATGGTTTGATCCACATCACCGACCTGTCATGGGGCCGTATTACTCATCCAAACGAAATCGTGGAATTGGATCAGAAGTTGAACGTTGTTATTCTTGACTTCGATGATGACAAGAAACGTATCGCTCTTGGTTTGAAACAATTAACTCCTCACCCATGGGATAGCCTTGGTTCAGAATTGAAAGTTGGCGACTCAGTAAAAGGTAAAGTTGTTGTAATGGCCGACTACGGTGCATTTGTTGAAATTGCTCCAGGAGTTGAAGGTTTGATCCACGTTTCGGAAATGAGCTGGTCACAGCACTTACGCAGCGCTCAGGACTTCCTTAAAGTTGGCGACGAAATCGAAGCTCAGATCCTGACTTTGGACCGCGAAGAACGCAAAATGTCATTGGGTATCAAACAATTGAAAAACGACCCATGGCAAGATATCGATACAGTATTTGGTGTTGGAACAAAACACAAAGCTACTGTTCGTAACTTCACTAACTTCGGGGTATTCGTTGAAATTCAGGAAGGTGTTGACGGCTTAATCCACATCTCAGATTTGAGCTGGACCAAGAAAATCAAACACCCATCAGAATTCACTTCAATCGGTTCTGAAATCGATGTAATCGTTCTTGACATCGACAAAGAAAACCGTCGTTTGAGCTTAGGCCACAAACAATTGGAAGAAAATCCATGGGATGTATTTGAAACTATCTTCTCGGTTGATTCTATCCACGAAGGAACTGTTGTTGAATTATTCGACAAAGGTGCAACAATCGCACTTCCTTACGGTGTTGAAGGTTTCGCCACTCCACGTCACCTTGTAAAAGAAGACGGAAGCCAGGCTCAGCTCGAAGAAAAACTTGAATTTAAAGTAATCGAGTTCTCAAAAGCTGCAAAACGTATCATTCTTTCACACTCAAGAGTGTTCGAAGATGAGAAAAAAGCAGAAGAAACAGCAAAACGGAAAACTCAGGCTAAAGCAACTGCTAAAGCTGTAAAACAAGTGAAAGAAGCCAACAGCGCAGAAAAAACAACACTTGGAGATATTTCTGAATTGGCTGCTCTGAGATCTCAGATGGAAGCTGACGAACAAAAAGAAAATTAGTCGGTAAATTGATACAAATCCATCAGAATTCCTTAAATTGCATCTATGGATTTCGAAATATCAAAAATATCAGACTATACGCTAATTAAAGTACTGAATGACAGATTGGACACGAATAATGCTCCGGAACTGAAATCAGAACTTGTGGCGATAAATACGAACGGCGAGAAAAACATCATTTTGGATGTCAGTAATTGTGAATATTGTGATTCTTCAGGCTTAAGCGCTATTTTGGTTGCCAACCGCCTGTGTGAAGATTCAATAGGAACATTCATCCTGACAGGACTTCAGACTGATGTTGAGCAGATTATCAGGATTTCGATGCTGCATACTGTTTTAATTATAACCAAAACGGTGGAAGAAGCAGTAAGTCTCCTAATCGAAAAGGAAAAACTTTAATCTGACCATGTCGGATTCTGCAATGCCTTTTCAACTGACAATTCTCGGAAGCAGTTCTGCATTGCCTACATCAAACAGATATCCAACCGCCCAAGTACTCAATGTACGTGGGCGGTTTTTTTTGATCGATTGTGGCGAAGGCACACAAACACAAATGCGGAAATATAAAATTGGCTTCTCTAAAATCAATCATATTTTTATATCGCACCTTCATGGTGATCATATCTTTGGATTGATAGGTTTAATCTCGACTTTTGCTTTGCTTGGGCGAACAAACGATATGCATGTTTACGCCCATTCCGAACTGCAAAACTTTCTTGTCCCTCAAATTAAATTTCTTTATCCGGAAGATATTCCTTTTCGGATTGTTTCCCACCCACTTAATTTTAAAAAGGAACAACTGATTTTTGAAGACAAAACGGCATCGGTTTATTCGTTTCCACTCGATCACCGGATTCCAACCTGTGGGTTCAGGTTTGAAGAAAAGCCAGTTTTGCCAAACCTCATTCCTGAAAAACTGAAAGAATATAATATCCCAATTCGCTACAGGCAGGGGATAAAAGAAGGTTCCGATTTTATTACATACGATGGTCGTATTATTCCTAATTCAGAGCTCACCACTAACAAACACAAAGCACGAACCTTTGCTTTCTGCAGCGACACCCGGATTAACGAATCATATATTGAATCGATAAAAAATGTTGATTTGCTTTACCACGAAGCCACATTTGCCAGCGACAATCAGGCTTTGGCACAAACTACCTACCACTCAACCGGAGAAGATGCCGCCAGAATCGCCCAAAAAGCTGACGTTGGAAAGCTAATTATCGGGCATTTTTCAGCGCGGTACAAGGATCACAAGACGATACTTGCAGAAGCCGTTAGAATTTTCCCCAACACCGAGGCAATTAGCGAAGGGCAGGTATTCAATGTTGGATAAGGAGGCAGAAGGGATATTGTCACCTTCTACCCATGAAAAAATGTTGATCGGTTAAAAATCAGAATAGTCAGTTGGATGTAATAGTAGTTTCACTGAACGGGAAACTGTATTTTGATATTCAGGCAAAGCAGACAAGACCTTCCATTCAGGATGCGCCCTGAATGTGTCCCAGCGAGCATCATGAGTTGGCATATCAGCAAAAGTAGTCAGATACATCAGGTTAGGCATGGTATTTCCTGAAACCACTTCAGCATAAAAAACAGCATTAAAATCCAGCTTTTTAAACAATTTTATTTCACCTCCTTCATTAAACATCTTTACTTTCTGGCGGAAGAGATTTTCAGTTGGACCCTCGTAACTGCGGAGTTCGTAGATTCTCGCCGAAGGAGCGGTTTGATGCTTCGGAATAAAGTAATTTGGCGCGTCAGGAAACGCTTTCAATAGAATTGACTCTTTACGCACGAATGGTTTCTGATCAAACGGTGCACCCAGAAAATCGATGCCTTTAGCCTGATATTCCTTGTCGCCAGCCAATACGTCCTGAATTTTGGAGAAGTGTTCTAATGAAGTAAAAGGAATCCAGACGTATACGCGTTTCCCGGCAGTAGTATCACTTTCAATAGGTTTGAATACACCTACTTTTTGAATTCCTGCACGATGCAAAGCTGGTAAATAGGCATTTTTTAGAAAATTATCGACTTTTTCTTCCTGGACCTTCCCGTTTAAGCGAAATACCTGAATTTGGTAATAATCGCGGGATGCCGCAGTTGAAGCAAAAGCTACAAAAAAAGCAAAAAGGAATGTCAAAAGTGCAAGTTGTTTGGCTGTTTTGTTCATGGTTTAGGTTTTTATACAGGCCTAAAGGTAAAAATTATCCGTAGTTTGATAACTGGTGTGTGAAATTAAATGAACAGATGAAGAATAATTAGTTTTTGAGTTCACGGGCTAAAACGCGGCTATAGAAATAGTCAAGTTCGTTTTTTATTTCATCGCGGATATCGCGGTACAGAAAAACGAGTTGTTCGTCGGTGCAATATGATTTTCGCGGATCTTCGAACCCCAGGTGAATATGGTGTTTTGATTGAATATTAACCATATCGATTTTATCTTTGGTGCCGTCGCAAAGTGTAATGATGTAATCAAATTCTTTGCCCTCAAATTCGTGATAACTTTTGGGCTTCATATTGCTGATGTCAATTCCGATCTCATTCATAACCTCAACAGCCATTGGATCAGTATTTTCATCCGGATGGAGGCCAGCCGAAAAGACTTCCAGCGAACGATCTGTCCGTTTCAGAAAAGCTTCAGCCATCAGGCTTCGGCATGAGTTACCTCCAGTGCAAAGGAAAAGTATTCTCATTTTCGTCACCAGATTAAAAGTTGTTATTAAGTTACATCTTTTAATTGGGAAAACAAAGCGGAAATATTTGGTTTTAAGTTGTTTAGTTTGTCTTGATGCTGTTTTTTAGCACATTCTGTTTAGAATAATTAACTGATATTGTGAGGAAAGAATTTGATGTTTACATTTTTTTTGTAATCATTTTTGATTTTAGTTACCAATTATTTTCAGAAATAGATTTTCTGGATGTAATCAAGGCTGAATATTCACAAATTATATTTAATCATGAGAAATTTAAATCGATTCTTATTAGCCTCTTTGTTGCTGGGAAGTTTGTCGTGCAAACAGGAACCTCCCAAATCGAAGGCTATTGACCTGGCCGATCTAGACAAAACATACAGTCCGGCCGCTGATTTTGATAACTATGCCAATGGAGGCTGGAAAAAGCGTTTCCCAATTCCGGACGATAAAAGTCGTTTTGGTTCATTTGATGTGTTGGCCGATACAGGTGAGGTACAGGTGCAAAAATTGATTAATGAAATTGCTTCATCTAAGCAGCAACCGGGAACTGTTGCCCAAAAGATTGCCGATTTCTACAACACAGGTATGGATACTGCTAAAATAGAAGCAGCAGGATTGGCGCCAGTTCAACCACTGTTTGACCAAATTAATGCCATTGCCAGCAAACAGGATTTGATGAATCTGGTGGCTGATTTTCAAACAAAAGGTATCTACCCGATGTTCTCGATTTTTTCCGACGCCGATCAGAAAAATTCGGAAATGGTGGTCGCTTATCTTTATCAGGGAGGGCTGGGAATGCCCGATCGCGATTATTATATGAAAGACGATCAGCGCAGCAAAGAAATTCAAGCTGCCTATTTGGTCCATCTTCAGAAAATGTTTGCGCTGGCAGGATCGGACGAAGCCACTGCAAAATCGCAGGCATCAACGGTGTATAATATCGAAAAACAAATGGCTGCGGTTTCGATGACACGACTGGAACAACGGGATCCACATAAGATTTATAACAAAATGGATTTGGCAGGGATTCAAAAAATATCTCCTGAAATTGATTGGACAAAGCATTTCCTGAGTATTGGACTGCAAAATCCAGGTGAATTTATTGTAGGTCAACCAGCATTCATGACCGAATTGGGAAAAATGCTACAAGCAATTTCGGTCGACGATTGGAAGGTTTACATGAAATGGCAGGTTATCAATAGTTTGGATTCTTATCTTCCAAAGGCTTTTGTTGATCAGGCATTCGATTTCTTCGGAAAAACACTTTCTGGACAGAAAGCTGACCGTCCTCGCTGGAAAAAAGTTCAGGGAGCAACTGATCATGCACTGAGTGAAGCCATTGGGCAAATGTATGTGCAAAAATACTTTCCGGCAGAAGCAAAACAACGTATGTTGGATTTGGTTGGTAACCTGAAAATTTCGTTGGGTGAGCGCATTAAGCAATTGGCCTGGATGAGCGATGAAACAAAAGCCAAAGCACAGGACAAATTGGCTGCCATCAACGTAAAAATTGGGTACCCTGATAAATGGCGTGACTATTCGGCACTTGAGGTATCAACTGATTCGTATGTAGCCAATATTTTGAGGGCACGAAACTTTGATTTCAAGCACATGATCGGAAAGGTAAACAAACCGGTTGATCGTGCTGAATGGATGATGCCGCCGCAAATGGTTAATGCCTATTATAATCCTTCGATGAATGAAATCGTTTTCCCTGCAGCCATTCTTCAACCTCCATTCTTTTTTATGCACGGCGATGATGCTGTGAATTATGGTGCAATCGGTGTTGTCATTGGCCACGAAATGACTCATGGGTTCGATGATCAGGGCCGCCAGTATGACAAAGTGGGCAACTTAGCGGATTGGTGGACTGCTGAAGATTCGAAATTATTCAATGAGCGTACCAAAATATTGGTTGACCAATACAATCAATTCACAGTAATTGATTCGATGAAAGCCGATGGAGCATTATCGCTTGGCGAGAATATTGCTGACTTGGGCGGATTAAATATTGCCTATAATGCCCTCAAAAAGGTTACCACTGGTAATGAAAAACCAATCGATGGATTTACTCCGGATCAACGTTTCTTCTTGGCCTACGCACATTTGTGGGCACAGAATATCCGTGACGAGGAAATCATTAGACGTACCAAAGAAGATGTTCATTCGTTGGGGCGTTTCCGTGTTTTAGGTCCATTACGCAATATGCCTGAATTTCATAAGGCATTTGATGTAAAAGAAGGCGATTACATGTATCTGAAGGAAGCCGATAGGGCTGTGATTTGGTAGAATCTTGCTTTCAGTTGAAATAATAAGAACCACAGGGTCAGATTTTAATTGGACTCTGTGGTTTTTATATTATAGAAACAATGTTATTTCTGAGTGTCTTCCGGTGGTGTTTGTTCTTTTCGTGCTGCCCACAAAATCAATCTTAACGACTGATCATAAGTCATGTAATTCCACATCCAGTTGATGAAAATAAGCAACCGGTTTTTTACACCAACAATGGCCATCAGGTGAACAAACATCCACGTTAGCCAGGCAATAAATCCGGAGAATTTCAGGAATGGTAAATCGGCAACCGCGCGGTTTCGTCCAATGGTAGCCATGGAGCCTTTGTCAGTATATTTAAACGGTTTTAAATTTGTATTTTTCTTTATCGCTTTGAAGTTTTGGGCCAGGTTCGCACCTTGCTGAATGGCTACCTGCGCCACCTGCGGGTGCCCGGTGGGGTAATCTTCGGTTGTCATGACAGAAGAATCGCCAATGGCAAAAACATCGTCCAGTCCTTTTACACGGTTAAATTCATCGACAAGAATGCGATGGGCGCGGCCAACAGATTCGTCAGGGATACCGGGCGGCACAACGCCACTTATACCTGCAGCCCATATCACGAGTTTTGTTTTTATTTCCTCGCCATCACCAAGTTTGAGTATTTCGCCGTCGTAATCCACTACACGGGTGTTTAATCTCACATTTATACCCAGACGTTCCAGATAAAAAAGTGATTTTTCCGACGCGTGTTTCGACATGCTGGCCAGCAATGCAGGTGACCCTTCAATAATGCTAACCTGCATCAGGTTCATATTCAAATCCGGATAATCTTTAGGCAGAACAAATTCTTTCATTTCAGCAATGGCACCGGCAATTTCTACGCCTGTCGGTCCACCACCTACCACGACAACGTTCAGGAGAGTTTTCTTTTCCTCCTCAAACTCGTTGAAAAGAGTTACGGCTTTTTCAAGATTCGAAAGAATCTGGTTTCGCAGCGACATGGCTTCAGCCACCGATTTCATTGGAATAGCATGTTCTGCAAGGTTTTTCATACCGAAGAAATTGGAAGTTACTCCGGTAGCAATTACCAAATAATCGTACCAAACGGTATCGAGGCTGGTCTGTATTTCTTTTTTTACGGTATCAATAGAATAAACTTCAGCCACGCGGATGTAAACATCTTTTCGGCTTTGAAATATTTTTCGAAGAGGGAAGAGGATGGAGCTTGGTTCGAGACCCGAGCTGGCAACCTGATAAAACAACGGTTGAAACTGATGGTAGTTGTTTTTGTCGATCAGTACAATTTGATATCCGGAACCAACCAGTTTTTTGGCCAGCTTAAGTCCGGCGAATCCTGCACCAATTATTACAATTCTTTTTTTTGCTGTTTCGGGTATATTGACTGACATCTGTTTGTATTTTATTTGTTTGTGTTTTACGACATGAATTAAACGTTTTTCATGCCAATGAAGTTGTTTTTCTTAGGTTAATTAATCGTTTCAATAGTATTAAATATCTTGTCCCTCAATAGGTTTTATTTCAAAAGGCCAGCCAGCACCAAGGTTCAGTTTTTTAGTTTTAATTTTAGTGAATTATTATTCGGTGGTTAAAAAAAGTTTGAGATAAAAAGATAAGTGTTATTTTTACATTTTTAAATTCAGGACATACTTGTAACGAGAATGTGTTCTTTTGAAAACGACTAACTAAATCGATCTAAATGAAGAAGAAATTAATTGCATTCGTTTTTTGTTTGCTGGCTGTTTCAGTGATTGCGAGGGCGCAATTTTCGGTTGTTTCTCCTCACGCTCTTGCCGAAGCTCGCATTGAAGCCGGTATGCAGATTACTTATAGTGTATTTTTTAATGGAAAACCTATTGTAACAAATTCGACGATTAAGTTTGAGTTTAGGCAGGCTGCTCCGTTAGCTGAGGATTTTGCTGTGCTGAAAACTTCGACCAGGGAAATCAATGAAACATGGAACCCTGTTTTGAAACGACAAGCATCAATACTCAATAATTGTAATGAATTGACGATTCAGCTTCAGGAAAAGAAATTTCCACGGAGAACATTTAACCTGGTATTTCGCGCCTACGACGATGGGGTGGCTTTTCGCACTGAGTTCACCGGGCCCGATAACAAGCACGAATATGTGATTACTGAAGAGTTGGTTACATTCAATTTTACGGCTGATCACGATTGCTGGGCAGCTAATCATGGATCATACCGGTCGTCGCAGGAAAACGAATACTTCAAGCGGAAAATTTCGGAAATTACCGATCAGATGGTGATTGGATTGCCGATGACGGTGAAAGTGGCTGACGATTGTTATGCTGCAATTACCGAAGCCGAAATTGATAATTACGCCGGAATGTACCTGAAGCCCGGGCATTCAGCCAATGGATTTTCAGTTCGTTCGAGCTTGTCGCCTTTGCCTAAACAGCCTGATAACGGAGATAAAGTAAAATTTAAATTTCCACACAAAACACCGTGGCGGGTTATTATGCTGGCCGATTCTCCCGGAAAGTTGGTTGAGTCGGAAATCGTGATGAACCTGAATCCTCCTTGCGCCATTGCCGATCCGTCGTGGATAAAACCCGGCATGTGTGCATGGGATCATTGGTGGAGCGGCGAAGTGAAAATGGACAACGAAACCATCAAAAAATACATCGATCTGGCCTCGGAAATGGGCTGGCCTTACCAGTTAATCGACTGGCAATGGTATGGACCTTTTAATAAACCGGAAGCCGATATCACCAAAGTGGCGCCACAGTTGGATATGCCCGGCATTTTGGCTTACGCCAAAAGCAAGAATGTAAAATGCTGGGTCTGGTTGTACAACACCGATGTCGATCGTTCCGACTGGGACAAAGCCTGCGCAACTTACGAGAGCTGGGGCATAGCCGGCGTGAAAATCGATTTTATGGACAGCGACGACCAGCAAATGGTCAACTGGTATCACCGTATCGTTAAAACTGCTGCCGCACATCATTTGATGGTTGATTTTCACGGAGCATACAAGCCCGATGGTTTCCGGAGAACCTATCCAAATTTGGTTACCCGCGAGGGCGTTATGGGCAACGAGTACAACAAATGGTCGCTGCGGGTAACTCCTGAACATGTCACCACATTGCCTTTTACCCGGATGCTGGCTGGCCCGATGGATTTCACGCCGGGAGGTTTCCTAAACCGTACTCCGGAAAAATTTCAAAATGGAACTCCCGCCCAGGTATTGGGTACACGGGCGATGCAACTGGCCGAGTTTGTTGTTTTCGACAGTCCGTTTATGGTAGCCTGCGACCATCCGGATAACTACAAAGGCCAATTGGGTGAAGAATTCCTGAAGAAAGTGAAAACCATGTGGGACGAAACCCGGATTTTGAACGGACAAATCGGAGAGTACATTACATCGGCTCGTCGGTCGGGAAACGAATGGTTTATCGGTTCTTTGAATAACAGTGAGTCGCGAACTTTGGAAATTAAACTCGATTTTCTGGGTGGTGGAAAATACAAGCTTGTTGCATTTCAGGATGATTCAGAATCTGGAGTGGATGCCGAAAAAATAATGCGAACATCAAAAGATGTGGTAAAAGGTGACATTGTGAAATTTGAAATGGCACCTGGAGGCGGCTTTGCGGCTTATTTGGTGCCTGTTAAATAAAACGGTGGAGCGTTTTGGGTCGTGTTTTCACAACTTGAAACCTGAAACTTTGAACTTGAAACTAAAAATAATATGCTCGAACAATTAAAAGAAGAAGTTTGGAAAGCCAATCTCGATTTGGTGAAACACGGATTGGTGATTTTTACTTGGGGAAATGTGAGTGGTATCGATCGCGATAAGGGGCTGGTTGTTATTAAACCCAGTGGTGTTTCGTACGATGTGATGAAACCTTCCGATATAGTCATCCTCGATTTGGATGGAAATGTAGTGGAAGGTCATCTGAAACCATCGAGCGATGCGCCGACTCACCTCGAATTGTACCGCAGCTTCCCGAATATCGGTGGAATTGTACACACACATTCTGAGTGGGCAACCAGCTGGGCACAGGCAGGGAAAGGCATTCCGGCTGTAGGAACTACTCATGCCGATTATTTCTATGGCGAAGTTCCATGTACCCGCAAAATGACAGAAGCCGAAATAAAAGGTGAATACGAACTCGAAACCGGAAAAGTAATCGTAGAAACTTTTAAAGGACTCGATCCTGACATGATTCCGGGAGTGTTGGTGAACAACCACGCGCCTTTCAGTTGGGGCAAAAATGCGGATGATGCCGTTCACAATGCTGTTGTTTTGGAAGAAGTAGCCAAAATGACTTTCCGGAGCTTTCAGCTTAATCCGGCAACGGCCATGGATCAGGTGTTGCTCGACAAGCATTTCCTTCGGAAACACGGGAAGAATGCCTATTACGGACAAAAATAAATTAATCATGGGGTAAGGACGCGATGCATCGCGTCTCTACTATCCAAATACAGAAATAAACATTTAAAAACCAATAAAATGACTCAGGCAAAATACACCATCGGGCTCGATTATGGTACCGATTCTGTTCGTTCGCTCATCGTGAACGTTGAAAATGGCGAAGAAGTAGCAAGCGTAGTTTTTGAATATCCGCGCTGGAAGAAGGGCTTATATTGCGATGCCCCAAACAACCAGTTCCGTCAGCACCCGAAAGATTACCTGGAAGGAATGGAATACACCATTATTGAGGCCTTGAAAAAAGCTCCGGCTGGCGTGGCCGAAAATGTGGTTGGTATTTCAATCGACACCACGGGCTCAACCCCTATTGCTGTTGACGAAAAAGGCACACCGCTTTCGCTCACTCCGGGATTTGAAGAAAATCCGAATGCCATGTTTGTGCTTTGGAAGGACCACACCGGTGTGAAAGAAGCCGACGAGATTAACGAACTGGCCAAAAAATGGAACATCGATTTTACCAAGTTCGAGGGTGGAATCTATTCTTCGGAATGGTTTTGGGCCAAGTTGTTGCATGTGATTCGCGAAGATGCCGGTGTTTACCGCGCTGCTTATTCGTGGGTAGAACATTGCGACTGGATTCCAGCTATCCTGACCGGAAATACCAACCCGAAAACATTGAAACGTTCGCGTTGTGCGGCCGGTCACAAAGCCATGTGGCACGAAGCTTTTGGAGGACTTCCAACTGAAGAATTCCTCGTGAAACTTGATCCGCTTTTGAGTGGACTGAAAGACCGCCTGTTTAAAGAAACGTTTACCTGCGACATAGCAGCCGGAACAATCACTCCGGAATGGGCTAAAAAACTGGGATTACCAGCCAACGTAAAAGTTGGTGTTGGCGCATTCGACGCTCACCTGGGAGCCGTTGGTGCCGAGATTGAACCTTATTACCTGAGCAAAGTAATGGGGACTTCAACCTGCGACATGCTGATTGCCCCGATGGAAGAAGTGGGCGACAAATTGATCAGTGGTATTTGCGGACAGGTTGATGGTTCTATTGTTCCCGGAATGTTGGGCATGGAAGCCGGTCAGTCGGCTTTTGGCGACATTTATGCCTGGTTTAAACGCGTGCTGATGTGGCCTTCAGAACAAATCATTACTTCGAGTACTTTAATCGACGAAGCTACAAAAGCTAAAATGCTCGACGAAATCTCGTCAAAACTGATTCCTGAATTGACCAAAGCTGCAGAATTGATCCCGATTGAAGAAAGCAGTATCGTAGCGCTCGACTGGATGAATGGCCGCCGCACTCCGGATGCCAACCAAAATCTGAAAGGTGTTATTTCGGGTCTAAACCTGGGTTCGGATGCTCCGCGTATTTTCCGTGCTTTGGTTGAAGCTACGGCATTTGGCTCGAAAGCTATTGTTGATCGTTTTGTTCGCGAAGGTGTTCGCATCGACGGAGTAATTGCATTGGGCGGTGTGGCTAAAAAATCGCCATTTGTAATGCAAATTGTGGCCGATGTGCTGAATATGCCAATTAAAGTAGCTCGCTCAGAACAGGCTTGCGCATTGGGTTCGGCAATGGCTGCTGCTGTTGTGGCAGGAGTTTATCCGAATACTGCTGAAGCTCAAAAGAAAATGGGTGGTGGTTTCGAAACTACTTATTTCCCAATTGCTGAAAATGCAGCCAAATACCAGATTCTGTACGCCAAATACCTCAAATTAGGCGAGTTGATTGAGTTTGGATTGAAATAGGACTACCAGTCAAAAGAATAGTATTCTCGTTCAGGGTTTCGCGAAAGCGGGACCCTTTTTTTATGTTCGGGATGTCAAAAAGAGCTCTCGGGGCGATAGAAAATTGTCTGGGGCCAATATCATCGGGCAGTTCTTTCATTTATGTCCCTGATTTTTTAATCCCGACATCAGTATTTTGTCGTTGCCCATTAGTATCGACGGTTTTAGGTCAGGTTTCATCCATTTCAGGAGCTGTTCCATGTGTCGGGGTGTTATTACCACGCAGCCTGCGCTTGGATTAGTGTTTTCGTCCTGGCTCAGGTGAAGGAAAATAGCACTTCCCATCCCTTTTACTACCGGGTGCATGTTGTATTCGATAACCATGCAGTATTTGTATTCATCGCTGCTAATTTTCAGGTTTTCAAATGATTTAGCCCGAGTATTGCCCCTGATATATTGGTTGTAATCAGGCGAATCGGGGTCGTCAATCCATTTGTCTTCCGCAGTAGTTTGTATAAAGGGCATTGCCGTATTGACATGTTCTTCATAACTGAATAATTTTCCGAGTCGAAAAAGGCCAGATGGCGATTGACCGTCGCCTTCTCGTTTGGAGCCTGGCATTGCAAATCCGTTGCGCCCTATTCCTGCCTGAAAAGGAGCATGAGCAATTACCCAACGGGTACCTTTCTTTTCCATCGCGACCAGAGTTGCCGAATTACTTCCGGGGATCTCACTAAAAACAACGAGGAGTTGCCCAATGCCGTCTGTCAGGTCGGCATTATTTTTAACAATCCGCAATGCCTTTCGTTTCGGGTTTTCAGCAGTGCCCGCACTGGCTGGCAGAATAAACATTGCAGCTACAAAACTTTGAATCAGGAGTGTGTATATAATTGATCTAATCATATTTCCATGTCGATATTTTCTTACTTATCAAATATATTCTATTTGTTTAGTTTTTCCTTGGTAAATCTTTCTATTTTATTAGCTGAGCAGGTCTTTCACAATATTTCTTTTTCGTAATAATGTCATATCTTGTGACGATCTAAATTTAATAGTCGGGATATTTATTTTGGTGCGCGTCAAACAAACACTTATCTTTACCCTACTAAATGCTAAAAATTTTTAAACAACCAAATCAATGAAAAAGTTAATCGGTGCTTTATTTATTGCCGGAATGATTGTTTCGTGTTCGGCTCCTAAAAAAGAGTTTACGCCTGTTTACTCAAAGGCTGATTTTGAAAAAGAAGTGAATGGCAAAAAGACCACTTTATTTACACTGAAAAATGAAGGTGGAATAATTGTAACTCTTACCAACTATGGCGCGAAAATCGTTTCGGTTTTTGCTCCTGACAAGAATGGAGCAATGGAAGATGTTGTGCTTGGTTTCAAATCGATTGACGGATACGTGACTGGTGACGCCGGACAAGGCGCGGTTGTAGGGCCGTATGCCAACCGTATTGCCAATGGTCAGTTCGAAATCGACGGTCAGGTTTACCAGTTGCCCGTCAATAATCACAAAGCTTGTCTGCATTCAGGCCCCGAAAGTTTTTATCGCCAGGTGTACGATGCCAAAGAAATACAGACTGCCGACGGTCCTGCTGTTGAAATGACACTGCAAAGTGCCGACGGACAATGGGGATTCCCTGGTAATAAAAATGTGAAAGTAACTTACACGCTTACAAAAGACAATGGTTTGAAAATTGACTACGAAGCAACAACCGATAAGGCATGTTTCTTCAACCTGACAAACCACGTGTACTTTAACCTGAAAGGTGAAGGCATGGGCGACATTTTAGATCATATACTGGTTATTGACGCCAATTCATCGACTGTAGTGGGTGACTCAACACTGATCCCAACCGGAGAAATTGCCGACATCCGCGGAACTGCAATGGATTTCACTTCTCCGCACACTGTTGGCGAACGCATCAACGACCCGATGCCTCAGCTGAAAATGGGTGGTGGCTACGATCACAATTATATTCTGAATAAAGATCAGAATGGCCATGAAATGACTTTCTGTGCAAGTATTCTGGAACCTGTATCAGGTCGTTTCCTGGAATGTTTTACAACCGAGCCTGCTGTTCAGCTTTATACAGGTAATTTCCTGAAAGGTAACATCATCGGAAAACGTGGAAATCCATACAACTACCGCAATGGTATGTGCTTGGAAACCCAGCATTATCCTGATTCTCCACATCATGCAAATTTTCCAAATACTTTGCTGAAACCAGGAGAAACACTTAAATCGACTACTATTTACAAATTCTCGGTTAAGAAATAATCGAAGCAAAAAAATAGAAGGAATCCCGGTTGTTAATTCATCCGGGATTTTTTTGTTTATACCGATGGTAATAAGTTGTAACAAATGGTGCTATAAGATATTGATTTGCTGAATGATTAAAAACCAAATTGTCAATTGGTTGTTTGTTGAATAAACATTCATAAAACATTTATTATGGCATCACAAATCAGCTCATCACCGTCGGTCAAATCACCTTTTATACAAAGTCATTCTGTTTCATTACGAATCTGGCACTGGCTTACATTTTTGTTTATTACAGGTTCAATTATTACTGTGGCGCTCAATTCAACCTTATTGTCGCCACGCGATAATGTAAAGCTTGTTCAGGAACAATTACAGAGAAAAGGACTTACTGCAACCGAAGAACAGGCTTTTGCGGTGTCACACGAGTATGAGGAAAAAGTGTGGGACGTGCATAAATTGCTGGGTTACGGACTTGCATTTTTGTTTCTGGCCCGAATAGTAATCGAATTTACCCAACCGAATGATGAAAAAGTACGAAGCCGGATTAAAAGGGCGATAGAGCTAAAGAAAAACCCCGAAAATAAAGCTGAATATATTCATTACCTTAGGGTAAGATTGAGCTATGCTATTTTCTTTTTGCTGCTTTTCTGCATGGTACTTACCGGTTTGGGAATGGCTTTTGGTCGTAACTTTGGATTTACGCGCGAGATTCGGGGAGTATTACATAACCTGCACGAAATAGCGCAATACCTTATTTATATTTTTATTGTGGTGCATCTGGCAGGTGTTGTTATTGCCGAAAACCGCGGTATTAAAGGCATTGTATCAGGAATGATTAATGGAAACAAGCATGAGCATTGAACCGTTTTTTTTTAATTCTGGAACAAAGCGGCAATTACTGAGTCAATTTTCCGTTATGAATTTGTAGGGACTGTCGAATATTAAATGGCCAGCCCCATCCGGAAGAAGAAAAGAAAACAGAACAGAGTATAAAAATTAGAAAATTTTCGGATCACAGGTAGGGTATTTTTTTATTCGTTGGTACTATGGTTGTTCAGCTGGAATTTAAGTGCGATTCGTTTTCTGGGGTGCTGAGCAATGAAGTTACAAATTCATCAAAAATAGAAAGTCATGAAAAATTTAATTAAAAATGGATTGATGTTTTTAGCCGGCATTTTAGTACTGGCGACATCATGTACTCAGAATGATTCTGTAGGAACTGCAGGTGGAAAAGGCTCACTCACCGTATTGTTGACTGATGCGCCGTTCCCTTCAAGCTTGGTTAAAAACACTTTTATAACCATCGACAAAATTGAAATTCGCTCAACCTTGTCGGGTACAGCTACTGCAACCACCGAAGAAGCAGATGCCAAAGCTGTATACACAGTTGTTTACGAAGGTGCCGGAAAAGAATTTGACCTGCTGAAGCTGCGAAACGGGATTAGCGATGAGTTGGCTAATGTTGATCTCGAACCCGGATCGTACGACTTTATGCGTATGCATGTAACTAAGGCAGAAGTCGTTTTAAAAGATGGTACTAGTTATGATCTGAAAGTTCCAAGTGGTGCTTCAAGTGGTTTGAAAATCAAGATTTCTCCAAATCTGGTTATTGAAAGTGGTGTTGAGAGTACCATTATACTCGACTTTGATGTACACAAATCGTTTGTGGTACAGGGTAATCCAAAAACACCTGCCGGTATTAAGGGATTCTTATTTAAACCAGTATTACGTGCTGTTTGTCAGCAATATACCGGAATTCTGTCAGGAAAGGTTACCGAAAATACAACAACTCCGGTTAAAGATGCCAAAGTTGATATTATGCTGGCCGATACGGTTTACAGTTCGGCACTTACCAATACTGACGGTACTTACGCCATGATTGGCATTCCGGCTGCTTCATATCTGGTAGCAGTCAGCAAGGAAGGATATACTGATGTTGAAGTAAATAATGTAGTTGTGAAAGAAAAGGAAACGACAACTTTGAATATTAACATCGTAAGTACTGCTACGGGCACAACAACCTCAGGTACAACAACGAACACAACAACAACAAATCCATAACGGAAAGAGAATTCCTTTAAATCAGGAACGCAATAAATCAATCAATTCGGCCGAAAAGGTTGTCACTGAAATATGTGACAGCCTTTTTTTATTGGCTGAATTCTGGCAAAGAAAATACGGGTTAATTTAACCGTGTAATAATTGGGTTGAAGGCCTTCGAATAAACCATTACCCGGTCGCCAATTTTAAGGTTTTCAAGATCACTGTCGAATGCAATAACTTTGATTAGCTGGTTACTTCCCGAGACTACAGTAACAATATTCACGGTGTCCTGTCTTTCAATCCGGGCGATTTGTCCGGTTATCTGCACCTTTCCACTGATGCTGTTATCCGAAAAAACTTCTTCGGGTTTTCCACTCCGGCTGATAATGCCATTTTCGATGCAAATAACCTGTGAGGCCAGTCGAAAAACTTCGTTCAGGTCGTGACTCACCATTAGAGTAGTTATTCCGGATAGACGATGTGCTTTTTCAATTTCTTCCTGAAGTGTCGCCCGCATTTCAGCATCAAGTGCCGAAAGCGGTTCGTCGAGTAATAAAAGCTGCGGTTCGCGGGCTAATGCACGTGCAAGAGCCACCCTTTGCTTTTGTCCGCCCGATAAGCCATTGGTCTTCTTTTTTCTGAATTCCGAAAGGCCAAACAATTCGAGCAATTCATCCACTTTGGCCAGATTTTTCTGCGGTTGGGCAAACCGGATGTTTTGCTCTACGGTCATATTCGGGAAAAGGGCATAATCCTGGAACATCAGGCTTATATTTCTGGTCTGAGGTGGGAGGTTTATGCGGTTTTTAGAGTCGAACCAAACGGCATCGCCAGATTTGATTAATCCTCTGTCGGGCCAAACCAAACCGGAAAGAATTCTTAAAAGTGTGGTTTTCCCAGCTCCCGATTCTCCAAACAATGCAACCAGCTCGCCTTTGGGAATTGTGGTTTTTACCATTAGGTTTACCGGCCCGTTTGCTGTTAGCATTTGCTTCTCAATGTCAATATAGATTACATCATTTTCCATGAATCGTATTTTTTATTGACACTGTAAATGATTGTGAGCAAAATCAGCGAAGTCAGGAACAATAGAAGAGCGTATCGGTTTGCAGCTTCAAAATTGAGCGCCTGAACTTCGTCGTAAATGGCAATTGAGGCTACTCGTGTTACTCCGGGCATATTTCCGCCGACCATCAGCACAATTCCAAATTCCCCAATACTGTGAGCAAACGTAAGCGCTACTGCGGTTATAACCGATGGTTTTATATTGGGAAGCAAAACCCTGAAAAATGTGATAAGTTTTGATTTGCCGAGTGTGTATGATGCTTCGCGCAGACTGTTGGGCAGCGAGCGTAATCCGTTATGTAATGGTTGAATCATGAACGGAAGACTGAAAATTACAGATGCAATCAATACTCCTTCGAATGTGAAGGCCAGCCTGACATCGAAAACACGCCCCAGCCATTCGCCAAACCAATTGCGCGGGCTATAAACGACCAGCATGTAATACCCGATTACCGACGGAGGTAAAACCATAGGCATGCTCACCAGCGCTTCAATCAATGGTTTTATCCTGACTTTGGTATAAGCCAGCCACCACGCAAACGGAAGTCCGATGACAACCAGAATAACTGTTGTTGAAACAGCCAGTTTCAATGTCAGCCATAGGGTTTGAGCGAATTGTGGATCCAATTTGAATGATTAATTATAAATTGTTAATCGTGAATTTATTAAAATCACTGAGTGCTGCAGTCTGAAATTTTCTTCATCAGCGAAACTTCGTTTGCTTTTACCAGCGCTTCAACTTCATCGCCAACTTTCAGGTTGAGAGCATCGACTGATCGGGTTGTGATGGCCGACGCAATAGTATATTCCCGAAATTGCAGATCTAATTTACTAAGTAGTTCACCACGTTCGATATGCCTGACCGAACATTTCATCCGGTTGCGCATGCTTATCATTCCAGAAAGATTTTTGGCTAGTGCAACTTCTGTCTCTTTAAAAACTAAATCGACGAAATTTCCTTCGGAAAGCCATTCAGCCTTTTGAGCCGATTCGATTAGCATCGCCGAAAAGGAGTGTCCGTCCACTTCCACATCTACCAGGATCAGGGCTCCCGATTGCTGAATCTTACGAATTATCCCAGGTAATTTGTTCATTGAGGCAAAGTAAAACCATATTTTTCAAATATCGTTCTTGCTGCTTTAGTTTCAATAAAGTTGCAAAAGTCGAATGCTGTTTTGTTCCCTTTTGCCTGTTTCAACAGCACGTAAGCCTGTTTCAGCGGTCGGTGTGCTTCGGCAGGAATCAGATAATATTTCCCTTTATCGGTCATATTTGGAGAAAGAGCCAAACTCAATGCCAGCAAACCCACCTCCGCATTTCCGGTTAAGCAAAATTGTGCGGCCTGCGATATGTTTTCACCAAACGATAGCTGCTTTTCAACCTGATCGTAAATCTTATAGTATTTCAATGCTTCAACAGCGCGCTGTCCGTAAGGGGCGTGTTCAGGGTTGGCCGTGGCAATTTTAATTTTCGGGTTTTTCAGCACATCCATTCCTTTCGAAACATCCAGGGTTGAACTCCAAATCACAATGCGGCCAATGGCATACAATTTAGGTTCGGTGATGGTCAGCCCGGCTTCTTTCAATTTTTGCGGATATATGATGTCGGCTGAAAAATAGATATCGAAAGGTGCGCCATTTGATATTTGTGTGTAGGCATTGCCCGAAGAGCCAAATACAACTTCGACATTAGTTCCCGGGTTGGTTTTCATGTACAACCGGGCAATTTCGTCTATAGCATACCGCAAATCGGCGGCAGCAGCAACTTTTACCGTTTGTGCCTGAACCGAAATAGCTGCAAAGACTAATATGATGAGTAAAATTCGTTTCATATTCCAGATTTTTAAAGTTAGAAATTTACTTGCTTTCGGCAACAGGCGGGATTTTATATAATTTTGTTATATCGGTAGCAAAGGATACGCAACCAGAGGAAGCTTGTAATTTTATATTATATAAATTTTGAAGCAGGCGAAAAAGCTTAGTCCCTATATTTAAGATGTCTGGTTGTTTGTTGTAAGGTAGTTACTCCGGTTTTAGGTTATATTTTGGTTGGTACGGAAATAGCTTTTCAGACAAAAATATTTGCCTTTTAAACTTTGAGCATCGGAATTTCCCTAACTTTCGGTTTTTACAAATTGATTAGTTATGTATAAACAGTTTTCTGGTCTGGGTGTTAGTAAAGTTTTAATCAGGCTTTTTGCCGGATTGGGATTGCTGTTTATGGTGATGATTGTTTTAAGCTTTACCACTTTACCATTTTGGGGATATTACTGGCTGGGCACAAGCAAATCAAAAATTACCGGAAAACCCGACTATATTGTACTGCTTGGTGGTGGTGGAATGCCCAGCGAATCGAACCTGATGCGGTCTTATTATGTTTGTAAAGTAGCAAAAGAATTACCTGACAGCCGCATCGTTATTGCTACGCCCGGAGATACTGCAGATGCCCGTAGTACGGCCCGTTTGATTGCAATCGAATTGATGGATAAGGGGATTGATAAACACCGTATTTTTTATGAGAACGTCGGAACCAACACCCGGATGGAAGCCCTTCATATGCGCGAACTCAATGGCGAGTCGTTAATGCAGAAGTCTCTATTGCTGGTTACTTCACCCGAACATATGCGGCGTTCAATTCTTGTATTTAAGAAGGCTGGTTTCACCAGGATTAATGCACTTCCGGCTTTTGAGAATGCTTTAGAAGCCAACCTCATTTTTAAGGACGATGAATTAGGCGGAAATAAAACACTTATCCCCAATGTGGGCTGCAGTATTTCGTTAAGGTATCAGTTCTGGAATCATCTGAAATACGAAATACTCATTGCCCGTGAGCTGACGGCTCTTGGGTACTACAAATTACGCGGTTGGATTTAAAATCTGATGTTATATTTCAGTTTCAGGCGTAGGGCACTGTCGTTCATCGTCCATTTGTTTTCGGGGCGTGTCCATCCCGAAGTCCATGCCAGAATAATTTCATTTCCCGGTTTCAGAATCCATTGGAAACGCGATTGCCAGCCCATTTTCCCCGAAGCGTTGTCGTACTGGCAATAATTGTAAAGCGTTACGGTTGGGCTAACCAATAAGTTGAGATTCATCTGGTAAATTTGTGCTGTGAAATCGCCTTCAGGCAGAAGAACATGGTTTTGAGAATAGCTTCCTCCAATGTATAGCGGTACGGCAACTTTGTAATTAACAGTGAGTTTAAAATCTCTTTTGCGACCATTATAAAAATCGCCCGTTCCGAAATTTGCAGAACCAGCCAGGTTACGACCTCCGGCCGTCAAAAACTGGACATTTTGGTACCAAAAGGTATAGTTATCTTTCGGAATAACAAATCCCGGATAAATTGCAAAATCTTTGCTCAGTAGTTCATATTGCTGATTGATAGAATAATAGAACTCTTCGCCCGATTTAAACCGAATACCGATTGGTGCCAGTTTCAATTCGCGTGTAACCAGCTGATTGTCGAAGTTGGTTACGTAGCTGAATCCCGCACCAGTCTTAAGTTGCAGAATGCCATATTTATTTGGCCGTGGTCCCAGCGAAAAGTTTCCGTACGAAGTTTTGATGTTGTTACGTGGAACGAATCCAATTCCTGCGGTGAAGTTTTCGGCAACTTCGAAATGCCCCATGCTGAGCGACAGGTAATCGTTAGGGTAGGAGAGATCGGCACCCCACGAAGTATTATTGTCGGTTTTACCTTCAGTATCCGAAATTAGTCCGAAAAGCGTGAATGCCAGGTTTTTATTCTTTTTAAAATGAGAAGTAGCCAGTTTCAAATCGAATCCGCCGACCATGTTTTCGCTGTTCGACAGGGCATTCCCCAAGGTTCCGATAACACCTACCGACGACTGTTTCCCTAAATTATGGCTGATACGGCCGACAGCAAGGTTTGAATTTCCATAGTCGCGCTGATCGCTGATGTACATCATGCCGATATTCCAGCTTTTTTGCTGGCCGGTGATTTTTGCCGCATAATTCACTGGAAGCATATTCCCGTTATTATCAAGCCCTAGTCGGCGCGAGAAAAACGGGGCTACCGAATTGCGGTAAGGATTAATATCGTCGCCTTCAATTCCAAATTTGAAGTAATTTGAGCCGTCGAGGAAAAAGTCGCGTTTTTCAGGAAAGTACAAGCTGAAACGCGTCAGGTTGATTTGCCGGTCGTCAACTTCGGTTTCGGCAAAATCAGTGTTGATTGATAATGAGGCTTTCAGGCTGGGAGTGATCTGGTAAAACATGTCGAGTCCACCATCAAAGTGGTATTTGTTCTTTTCGCCACGGAGGGTATTCATTCCTCCAATCAGGTAGGGGGCAAGGTCTAGTCCAATTCCCTGGCTGATGCCTTCCAGCCCTTCCAGCTGGCCTGAGTCTGAAATCTGGAAACGATAGGTGTTGAGGTTTGCCACTGGCCAATACGATGCTTCCAGCTTGCGCTTGATGTTTCGGATGAGTTTCATGCCCCACACGGTTTTGCCGGGGTCGAATCCAATGGTTTTAAAAGGAATCGCCAGCTCGGCTTCCCAGCCTTCGTCATTAATGCTCGACTTCCCGTTCCAGAGAGCATCCCATTCTTTGTTCATCGAGGCGCCATTTTCGCTGATCAGAGCGTCGCCAATCGAACCACGTGGTCCAATCTGAAACCAGTAACCGTTTCGGTGGTCGAGGTAGGTATCGAGAATAATCTGTACCCGGTCGTCGTTTCCAAGGCTTACATCTCGAGCCATTTCCTTGGCTGTAATTTTCTTCGGATCGTCGTAGCATTTTACAGCAAAATACAGGAAGTTATTGTCGTAACAAACCGAAACGATGGTCTTTTCAGAAGTAGGCTCGCCCGGATTGGGTTCGCGTTGCACAAACTGATCGATTTTGTACGCCTGTTCCCAGACGGGTTCATTGATGTGCCCGTCGATAGTTGGAGGAGTTGAAACCCTTATGGCTTTGGCTGATGGTGTTGCAATAAGCTGATTTCCGGTCATAAGAAATACACTCATTGCGAATATTAAACAGAATATTTTCAATGGTTTAGGTTTAGTTTAACTACTTTTTCAGGCTAACGAAAATAGTAATTTATTGAAACTTACTGTTCCGCTCTGTTAATTTTGCTAACTTTATTTACCTAAATATCCTGACATGACAAAAAATCTCCTTTTCGCGTGTTCCATGTGCCTTTCTCTAACTGTTTTTTCACAGGCAGAGAAGCAAGCTGAGGTAATCAAGAAAAATTGGAATTTTGGTGCGCTACCGGCCATCACGTTCGACACCGATCTGGGTTTTCAGTATGG
>JAJZSZ010000023.1 GCA_021849365.1 Bacteroidota bacterium
ATTGGCTTTGACGGAGAAAGATCTCGCCCTATAATTGACGTAATTACTGAATTTGAGAAAAAAATTAAAAAGGAAGATGACCGAAAAGCAATTTGCCCGGAGCTGGTTTGCCTAAATAAAAATTCGGCAATTGAAACAAAAGCTGGCGATGAAGTACAGGTAATGTTCCAGGTAAAAGATATTGATGATAAGCCGGTACGCGATGCGACTGTTTCCGTGCGCGATTATGAAGGAAGCTTTGATGAGCAGGATAAAAAAACGGATCAATACGGAATGGTAAAATTTACCCATAAAACTCCCGAGAAAGGAGGAGATTATTTTATCAGGGCTTTTGCAAAAACTACCAGTCCTGCCGACAAAGAAATAACCATCGATAATGTCTCGGTAAATGTAAAAGCGAAGAAAGAAGTCACGCAACTGATCGGCGAAATCGAAATAAATGCCGTGGTAAGAACCGGGGCACCCACGCTTGCCAGCCCAAAGACATCGAAGTCTGTATGGCAAATATTCACCATTTCATCGCTCAATCTTTCAATTATTCCTGAACGCATAAAAAACATCAATAAAAGCCAGGATGTTTTGCAACGGGCCCTTTCTGAAGTTGACCAATTCAGCATTGTAAATGGAAGAACGATGAAAAATAATGCAGGTGAGCCAACCATTATCAGGACTGAGGCAAGCTACAGTCAGTATGATTTATGTGAAGAAGAGCTTGAAATCAGCCGTTCAGGAAAAATAAAAGGGTACAGCAATAGATTTGACATTAAGGTCGATATTGCTCTTGAACGAGGTATGGAGACAGAAAACATGACCATTAGCAGCTTAAGTCCAAAATACTGTTTATTGGTCAGTCAGGGATCAAATGCACGGTTACTTTCTCAAACAGGAAAATATAAAACTACAGGAGAGGAAGCCAGCCAGAAGCGGGAATATCCCTGTGCCGAGAAGCTGACCTCATTTACTGAACCGCTTGATCCTAAATCTATACTTCCAATGGAAGGTATATCGTCCACAATCAAGGTGAATGATCATGAGAACCATGAATATATTATTCCCTTATCCATAAGCAATTCGAAGGCATTGGAACAATATCTTCTCGATCCGCAGGGAATCTTCACAATTACAACAAACGGTAGTTACCGAAAGCTGGATAACGGAGAAAAAGAGATTAAAGTAAATGCAAAGCTGATGATATGGCCAGAAGAACAGGAACCTAACGAATAAGAATAATCCTTAAGCACTTAATCAAAATGGGATTTTGCCATAAGAACCCGAATATGAAATCAATTGCCATCACCACATTATATTTTTTATTGACCAGCATGTCATTTTCCCAACAACGGCCCCCTTTTTCAGAGAAAACGGTTGGATTTGAAGACAGGTTTTTTTTGCCATATACCAAAGGAGAAGTCGTCAGGAAGATTAACGGACCCCAAATGCCTGTATTTGATCAGATCTGTTCAATAATTACCGCGTGGGATTCAATTGCGCCGCCCCAGGGAATAAAAGTGGCTTGTTATAGTATTGATAATTCACTAGAAATTTACTTTTTACCCTATCTGTTTGAAGATGGTACCCGATTTGCCTCGGAAGGTGGCCCACATCTCAGCATTTATTTAAATGATCCACTCCAGATGTTCGGGTCTACTATTGCACCCGGGATTTTTCTCTGTCCGCAAAAAACTGCCACCTTCCATGGCTATCCCATATATCAGAACGATCATCAAGAGGTAACCATCGTTTGCAAAAAGAAAATTCCATTTTTTATCTCGGTATCTCAGGAGGAGTATCTGAAAGCGCTAATTGTAAAAGAAGAAAAGAACGAACAAAAAAATTCTCCTCCAGACAATCAGGTTCAGCTTCAGAAAATGGAACAAACATATCAAAAGTTGCTAAAAATAGATAAAGAAGCGGCTCACGAGTTCAAACAGCAAATGGTCGAATTCACAGATAAAGAAAATGTTCAAAAGATTGATCTTGTATCAATGCTTAAAAATGAACTTTCAGGGTTGACCTTAGACGAAAAAAAACGACCTGCTTATTATGGAGGGGCCTCGGCAATGGAAGAGTATCACAATGCTTCAGGATTGGTTCCCTATGAAAACAGAGAAAATGCAGATGCGCTGGTTCGGCCAAATCCGGCATTAATGGATGGTTCCATGAAAAGTAAAGCTCAGCTTCTGGTTATCTGTTGGTCAGTTGGAAGTAGTTCAACCGATTCAGATAAGCCACGGCTTTATTCCGAAGGAAGAAAAGGGTTTCATCTTGCCGACAACTTGATGAGTAAATTTTATCATGATCAAACGATTTGGAGCAATATTTTCGGCATTTGCAACTGATAGAGACGAAAAAAGCCGAACATATGCTCGGCTTTCAGCGGAGAGCGAGGGATTCGAACCCTTCAACTTAGGAAAACACTAGTCCAATGTACTTAGATAAACTTTTATCACAAATATCAGCTTCCAAACCTATAGCCAATTCCTGATTCGGTATTAAGCAATTGGGGCTTAGCTGGGTTGACCTCTATTTTCTTTCGAAGTTGTGCCATAAACACACGTAAGTATTGTGTTTGTTCTATATAGCCCATTCCCCAGACTTCTTTCAGGATATACTGATGCGTAAGCACACGACCTTCGTTTTTGGCTAAAAGCGCCAGTAAAGAAAACTCGGTAGAAGTCAGTTTCACAATTTCATCGTCTTTTCTCACGATGTGATTAGCCAAATCAATCGTTAATGAGCCGAATGTAAGCAAAGGTTTATCGCCAGTGGCATTGGATTGCCGGATAGCGACACGGATTCGGGCTAGTAATTCGCCGGTGCGAAAAGGTTTGGTAAGGTAATCATTTGCTCCATGATCGAGGGCTTTTATGATGTCGTCTTCCGAATTGCGCACCGAAAGAATAATGATTGGCTTTTGATACCATTCGCGCAACTTTCTTAGAACCTCCAGACCATCGGTGTCAGGAAGCCCTAAATCAAGAATTACCAATACCGGATGATTAATTGCCGCTTTGGTAAGCCCTTCTTTTCCAGTAGAAGCTTCTGAGATTTTGTACCCATTGGCTGAAAGCGTTATTTCAAGCAACCGACGGATTTGCACCTCGTCGTCAATGATCAGGCTTGTGTCGTTTTCCGGGTTCATAAGAATTTTCAAGTTGGCTATTTACGATTTTACTACTTCTCCATTACTCAATATTAGTAAATATTCGAAATTTCTGTCGGTATTTTGATGGTGAAACGGGCGCCACCGTTTATCCGGTTTTCTGCAGCCACAGTCCCGTTGTGTGCCTCCACAAATCCCTTCACGATTGACAATCCCAGTCCGGTACCTCCGGGTGCTGCTGATTCGCCGCGATAAAACTTGTTAAATATTCTATTCAAATCGTTAGCCGAAAAGCCAGGTCCCCGATCCATGACCTGGATGGTCAGCCATCCGCTGTCGTGAAAAAACTTCAGGCGGATGTTACTTCCGGCAGGAGCGTGCTGGGTAGCATTTAGCAGCAGGTTATGAAGCACCTGTTCCATTAAACCAAAATCAAGTTTTACCAATGGCATATCTTCTGTTAAAACGATGTGCAAGCTAAATGCTTTTAATTCGACAGCAAGGGTTTGAGTCACTTTGTTGACCAGATCGTGTAGGTCGCACCAGTCGAGACGCGGCGATATGCGCCCTGAGTCGAGCCTCGACATATTCAGCAGATTCTCGATCAGGCGGTTGAGTCTGATTGAAGCGATACTTATTTCGTTATATAAAGCCTTTCTGGTTTCGGGTGAATAATCGTCGGCACTCAAGGCGTCGGATGCACCCATTATGGTTGCTACCGGGATGCGCAGCTCATGCGAAATTGAGTTGAATAGTGTTTTGTACAGCTTTTCCGACTCACTCAGTACAAAAGCATTTCGGGCATCTATACGCAAAAATTCACGTTCAACTTTTCCTGAAATCTGAGGAAGAAATCCTTCCCAGAATTGCTCCTCACCCTGAGTAAACACTTTTTTATGCTCCAGGGCAACGACACCCATATTTTCGGTATTTCCTTTCAACGGATAAAAAGTATATTGTCCGGAAGGCAGAGTGTCAGAATATTTTCCCGCTTTAGCTGAGTGACGAAAGGTCCATTCGGCTATGCTTAATTCGTTTTCAGAAAACTGAAGTTGAGACTCATGTCTGACTCTCTTCTCGAGTTGACTAGTTTCGTCTTTCAGAAAAAAAGCACTTTCCAAAGCGAAGTATTTCCGAATATCTTTAACCGCAAGGCTTAATACTTCATCTATCCCCGGTGCAACCGATAATTCTTTTGCCAGACTGTAAAGTGCGTGAGTACGTTCCTCCCTGATGCGGATTTTTGTTTCCTGTCTTTTTACCCGCGATGTTAAAACTCCGTTCAGCAGGGCAATAATAAAAAACATGGCTAGCATAAGTATATCCTCCGGCCGTTCAATATGCAATGTGTAGGTTGGCGGGATGAAAAGGTAATTCCATGAGAGTGAGCTAAGGGTTGCTGCCAGCAAGATAGGACCTGTTCCAAAGAAAAAAGCCAGAACAGCAACTACAAACAACAATGCGAATGACACAATCTGGTATCCAACGAAATCTTTAATCAGAAAAAAAACAGTTGAGGTAAGTATAACCGTGAGTGTGGCCACCAGATATTGATTAATGCTGGATGTAAATGATGGTAATGAAGCCTTGTACTTGAATTTATCATCGACATCAGAGTCTGATCCCAGAATATATACGTCAATGTCACCGCTGTAACGAATCAGTCGGTTGACAAAGTTTCCAAGCCTGAACAATGTAAACAGGTTCCGGACGCGGGGTTTCCCAATGATAATATGGGTTACATTTTCTTTCTGGGCAAAATCAACAATGGCTTTTACTTTATCGGTGTGGGTAATGATTCGGAACTGAACACCCAGTTGCTTTGCCAGATTGATATTTTTATCAAGGTGTTCCCGTTCATAATCGGTCAAATCATGTGTGGTTTCTATGTAAACTGCCTGAAGACTGCCACCCATCATATCTGCCAGGTTTTTGGCCCAGCGCAGCAGTTTATTCGACTGGCGGGTGTAACTCACTGCAACCAACAAATGAACGCCCGATTTCCAGGGGCCTTTGATTCGCTTTAATTGCATATAATCATGCAACTGCTTGTCAACACGGTCGGCCACAATCCGTAAAGCCATTTCGCGCAATGCTGTAATATTCCCTTTGCGGAAAAAGTTCATCACCGCCTCACGTGAGCGTTCCGGAGTGTAAACCTTGCCTTCATTCAGCCGTTGCAACAGTTCGTCAGGAGTAAGGTCGATAAGTTCAACATCATCGGCAGTTTCAAAGACATCATCAGGAAGCGTTTCACGGACAATAATCCCTGTAATCTGCGCCACAATCTCTGAACGACTCTCCAGATGCTGAACATTAACCGTAGTAAAAACATTTATGCCGTTATCCAGGATTTCCTGAACATCGAGGTAACGTTTTACGTGGCGGCTACCAGGAGCATTGGTATGAGCCAGTTCGTCAACCAAAACAATATGCGGGCGTCGGGCAATGATGGCATCCAGATCCATCTCCTGAAGCGTAGCTGTTTTGTATTTGTACTTTCGGCGTGGAATCAGCTCGAAACCTTCGACCAGGGCATCAGTCTCTTTCCGATGATGGGTTTCCACATAGCCAATTACTACGTCTGCGCCCTTCTTTTTCTCTATTTGCGCAGCTTCGAGCATAGAATAGGTTTTCCCCACGCCGGCACACATTCCGAAAAATATCTTCAGTTTGCCATGTCTGCCTTTTTCTTCTTCCTCTTTAATAGAAGCTAGTAATTCATCTGGATTGGGGCGATTTTCAGTTAAATCCATAGCTAACCATTATTTTTAATTTTCGAGAGAATCTCTTCTGCCTGTTTTTCAATGCTTTTTATACGAATCAAAACGTCTTGCAATTCCTCTACATTATCGTCAGGGTCCTCGTTTTCAGCGCTCGTCAGGAAACTGAGTTGCTCACTATCCCGAGTTTGTTCCCCACTAAGCTTTTCTGCCATCTGATTGAACAGCAGTGAGATTTCGTAGAACTCGTCAACTCCATCAAAATAAAGTCGCTGTCCGTAATTGCTCGAAACAATCTCTTTTATACCGTTGTATAACTGGAGGAATCGTTCGTTGAAATACGAAGCAAAACTGTAAATGAAGCTCAGGGCGATCAAAAAGCAAAAACTGCCCAGAATGGTCATGCCGGTCAACGCGTTTTTCGATGAAATCTTGGCATCATCGGTTTTCATTTCAATGGCTTTCCCATTCATTTGAGATAAAAGTACTAATTGCTGCTGAAGAATTTCCGCTTTCTGCTGGAAATATAGAAGCTGTTTGGCCGACAAATTTTCTCCGGCAGCTTTTGCCACTGAATCGCTATACTCAGAGAATCCGGCTTCAATTGAGGCAACGAGTTTGTCCTCCCCAGGTTCAGTAATATTGTTTTTCTCTGCCTCTAACGATTGAGAAACAACTTCTATCGTCTTCAGAATTTGCTGTTTCTCTGTTTTTTTATTTTCCAGAAATGCTGTTGTAAAATCCAGATTGACTTTACTTATTTCCTCAGTTATCTCTCGAGCGTAAACCAAAGACAAATAATTCTCCTTTAGTATGGCGCTTGTCTTTTTCGACAATTTATTCAAATAAAATGCCGAAAAACCCAGCAAAACCAGAATGATCAGAAATATAAAAATCATTCCGAGTGTAAATTTGGTGCGAATTGACATTTTCATAATCGTTGATTTAATGGTTATTATGCTTATACTGTTTATCCAGGGCGATATTCAACTTCAAAACATTAATTCGTGACTCGCCCAGCAATAAGAATTGTGGTTTCTCTGTCAGTTTGTTAACAAGTTCAACGATATGCTGTTTTTGAGCATCGGTTAAATTGCGGGCTTCTACGATGCGGTCTATCTGTAGTAAAGCCGCTGTCGGTGAAATGTGCGGATCAAGGCCGCTGGCCGAAGCAAATAGCATTTCTGAAGGAATTTTATCGGCTGATACCGCTGGATTTGATTTAGTCCATTGTTCTGCCCGGGCAGCCACTTGTTCCTTTAGTTTTTCGCTGTTCGGCCCCAGGTTCGAGCCTCCTGAAGGAAGAGGATTGTAATCGACTGCCGATGGTCGCGACTGAAAATACGAAGCACTGTCAAACTTTTGCCCGATCAGCTCGCTACCGATAAGTTTGTTGTTTTCACGAATCAGGCTTCCGTTGGCTTTTTCTGGAAAAAATGATTGAGCAAAGCCGGTAATCAACAGCGGATAGATTATTCCGCACAAAACGGTTAGTACTGCAAAAATCTTAATTGAAATTATAAGTTGTGTTTTCATGGGACTATACGAAAAGATTAATAACTAAGTCAATCAGTTTTATCCCGGCAAAAGGCGCGATTATACCACCCAAACCGTAGATAAACAGGTTGCGGATCAATGCTTTGTTGGCCGACACCGGACGATAAGGAACTCCCTTCAATGCAAGTGGAACCAACAAAATAATAATGATGGCATTAAAGATTACCGCGCTCAGAATCGCACTTTCAGGTGATCCAAGACTCATAAGGTTTAGCGCAGCTAAGGGGCCAACTCCTTTCTTTCCGGCATAAAGCGAAACGGCTATGGCCGGAATAATGGCAAAATATTTAGCGACATCGTTGGCTATACTAAAAGTTGTCAAAGCTCCACGGGTCATCAGCAATTGTTTGCCAACTTCAACCACCTCAATCAGTTTAGTCGGATTACTGTCCAAATCGACCATATTTCCGGCTTCGCGGGCAGCCTGTGTTCCCGAGTTCATGGCAATGCCAATGTCGGCCTGAGCCAGTGCCGGAGCATCATTGGTACCGTCGCCAATCATACCTACCAAATGTCCGTTAGATTGCTCTTTTCGAATCCGGCGAAGTTTATCTTCCGGCGTAGCCTCGGCCATGAAGTCGTCCACTCCAGCTTCGGCAGCAATAGCTGCTGCTGTTAGTGCATTATCGCCGGTAATCATCACGGTGCGGATTCCCATCGTCCTTAATTGGGCAAAACGTTGCTTGATTCCACCTTTAACAATGTCTTTCAGTTGAATGATTCCCAGGACTTTATTGTCTTCGGCCACTACCAGTGGTGTTGCTCCCATCTTAGCCAATTCAGCAACTTTTTCCTCCATCTTCTTAGGGAAAAATCCATTTGCATTGTGAATAAACGACTTAATGGCTTCGGCAGAGCCTTTGCGGATGCGATGTACCATGCCTTTTTCGTCAGTAAGGTCAACGCCGCTCATTTTCGATTGTGCTGTAAATGGGATGAACAATGCATTTCGTTGATGAACATCTCGACCTCTGAAATCGAATTTTTCTTTTGCCAGAATGACAATTGAACGACCTTCCGGAGTTTCGTCCGAGAGGGAAGATAGTTGTGCAGCATGAGCCAGATCAGCTTCGCTCACGCCATCAGCCGGGAAAAAGTTGGTAGCCATGCGGTTCCCAAGGGTGATTGTCCCGGTCTTATCAAGCAGAAGCACATCCACATCGCCGGCAGCTTCAATGGCTTTCCCGCTGGTAGCAATGATGTTTCGTTGCAAAAGCCTGTCCATTCCGCTAATTCCAATAGCACTCAACAAACCGCCAATAGTAGTTGGGATAAGGCAAACCAACAACGCAATCAGTACCGGTATAGTGAGGTTTTGCAAGGCTGGTAATCCTGATGCAGATAAACTGTAGCTGAAAAATGCAGGAAGCGTTACCACAGCCATCAAAAAAATGATGGATAATCCAGACAGTAAGATGGATAGGGCAATTTCGTTAGGAGTTTTCTGACGTTTGGCGCCTTCAACCAATGAAATCATCCGGTCTAAAAACGAGTCTCCAGGTTCGGACGTAATGCGAATCAGGATGCGGTCGCTGATTACTTTGGTGCCACCGGTTACTGCCGAGCGATCGCCGCCACTTTCGCGAATGACAGGCGCAGATTCGCCGGTAATAGCCGATTCGTCAACACTAGCGATGCCTTCAATCACTTCTCCATCCGAAGGAATGACATCGCCTGAATCACAGATTACTATGTCGCCTTTACGAAGGAGAGGAGCAGCAATAATTTCTTCTTTATTGCCTGTTAATCGTCGGGCCATCGTTTGAGTCCGATTTTTGCGTAAACTGTCAGCCTGTGCTTTTCCTCGTCCTTCAGCAATAGCTTCGGAAAAATTGGCAAATAGGACGGTAAACCACAACCAAATAGCAATTTGCAGGTTGAACAGGGAAAAATTTCCGGTAAATAATCCAACCACAACAATGAAAGTGGTCAGTACCGAACCAACACCTACGATGAAAATGACCGGATTTTTAATTAATAATGCGGGATTGAGTTTGATAAAGCTGTCCTTTGATGCCTGAATCAATATCTTTCGATTGAAAAGACTATTATTTTGATGTGCGCTCATATGCTTCTGGTCTATTTTATCATCAATAAATGTTCAACTACAGGACCCAGCGACAGCGCTGGGAAATAGGTCAACCCACCTACAATAAGGATAACCGCAATCAGTAAGCCTCCAAAAACCCAATTGTCAGTGCGAAATGTTCCGGCCGATTCGGGTGTGATGTTTTTTTCAACCATGCTTCCGGCGATGGCCAGAATCGGGATAATCACGCCAAATCTACCAACCAGAAGTGCTGCACTTAACGTCAGGTTATAAAACAAGGTATTAGTATTCAGCCCGGCAAAGGCACTTCCGTTGTTTCCTGCTGCAGAGGTATAGGCGTATAAAATTTCAGAAAATCCATGCGGACCCGTATTATTCAGGCTGGATAGCCCATAACCGCTGACTGATGCCCAGGCCGTAAAAACCAATATAACCAGGCTTGTTGACAGGTTAGCAATGATAGCCATCTGCACTTCAAACGCACCAATCTTTTTCCCAAGCAACTCGGGAGTGCGGCCAACCATCAGTCCTGCAATGAAAACAGTAAGGATCACGAACACAATCATACCGTAAAGCCCGGCACCAACACCACCAAAAATCACTTCTCCCAGCAGCATATTGATCAGGGCAATCATTCCTGAAAGCGGAGATAAACTGTCGTGCATGGCATTTACAGAACCATTCGATGCTGCTGTAGTTACTGTGGACCACAGCACACTATTAGTAATCCCAATGCGGGTTTCCTTACCTTCCATCAAATGTGATTGGTTCAAAACCGGGTTGGTTGAATATTCACCGTACAAGGAAATTGCCAGTCCTGAAATCAGCAAAACAAACATGACCGCAAAGATTGTCCAACCTTGCCGCACCGAACCCACCATTTTCCCGTAGGTGTATGTCAGAGCAGCCGGGATGAGCAAAATAGCCAGCATCTCGAGAAAATTGGTGAATGGAGTTGGATTTTCAAAAGGATGTGAGCTGTTGGTATTGAAAAAGCCGCCACCATTAGTTCCCAGTTGTTTGATAGCGATTTGTGAAGCCGCAGGCCCCATCGGGATTACCTGTTCAGTTCCCTGAAGTGTATGTGCCGTTTGATACGAATTAAAATTCTGAATTACTCCTTCGCCAACTAGAACTATGGCCAAAAGAATGGACAAAGGCAAAAGTACGTAAAGTGTCGAACGTGTTAGGTCGGTCCAGAAATTGCCGAGAGTAGTTGCCGATTTTCGCGACAAACCCCGAACCAAAGCCAGTAACACTGCAATTCCGGTTGCTGCACTTACAAAATTCTGAACTGTGAGGCCCAACATTTGAACTAGGTAACTTAATGTGGTTTCGCCAGCGTATCCCTGCCAGTTGGTGTTGGTCATAAAGCTGATCGCTGTATTCAGGGCAGAGTGCCATGTAACATTGGGTAAATGAGCTGGATTAAGCGGCAACTGCATTTGAATCAGTTGCAGAACAAACAGGAAAATTAAGCCAACAAAATTAAACAACAGTAAGCCCAATGCATAAGTTTTCCAATTGGACTCTGTTTCTGGATGCACTCCGGAGAGTTTGTACACTAGTTTTTCGAGTTCCCCCAAAAAGGGACGCATTAAGTGATTTTTGCCGGCAAATACTTTGTACATATAGCTGCCCAAAACCGGCGTCAGGCTTATAAGCAGCACGAGATACAAAGCAATTTGTATATAATCGGATGTCATCATGGGTTAAAACTTTTCGGGTTTAATTAAAGAGTAAATCAGGTAAGCAATCAGGAGCATAGCAATAAGCGCACCCGCAATGTACCATTTCGCACTGTTCATATCGCCGGAGCTGCCGCTCACAAGCGCAGGTGGTACAATCGCCAGAAAAAAATCAGCTATCTTCATATCGTTTCATTTTCGAACGATACAAAGTTGCAACGGATGCTATAAAGGTTTTGAAAAGAAAGCGGTGGATGATATAAAGATTTTATAAAAAGCCAAATTAATCCATATACTAAAGGTATAATGCATATCTCGGAAGTGTGATAATGGAAAGAAGTTTACATAAAAGGCATAATTGAAAAACCATCGAAATTTTAGTGTTTCTACGAAACTTAATTAAGACAATTTTCACTAACAATTATATTAGTTGAAATCATCACAGCAGCAAGGACTTCTATAGCCGCAGCGAAACGATATAGTATTCAAATAAATGAAAGTGGGATAAAGTAGTGAAAGCTAGGAAGGTTTAAAATCAAAAGGAAGAAAATACGTTTCTGCTACAAGAAAATCAAATTTCATCCGATAGTTGACTAGATATTGCCTAAAAGCACAAACGAACACCTTTAAGATGTTCGTTTATAGCAAATTAAAACAATGATAAGCGGAGAGCGAGGGATTCGAACCCCCGGTACCCCGAAGGGTACAACAGATTTCGAGTCTGCCCCGATCGACCACTCCGGCAGCTCTCCTTTTGCAGGCACAAATATAAATATTCTGTAAACACCGACCAACGACAGCACTGGCAGATATTCAAGAAAATTTGCAGTAAATAAAGAATCCCGGCAGTTTGTGCCGGGATTCTTTATCGAGATTAAAAAACAATCTCTTCCTGATTTTCATCGAAGAAATGATATTCGGTAAGCGCATATGCGACCATTTCCTCAACCTTAATTTTTTTAAAGAATTTAAAAGCCCACTTATTTTTAATAGACCAAATACCCTTATTTAAATAAGCCGCTAAATAAGGATGTGTTTTAATGACTACCTTATTTTTATTTAGTTCTTTAAAAATATACTGAACTTTACTTTCCAATTCATCAACCAACAAAATAGTTGGAGTGATTTTTCCGCTACCCTTGCACGATGGGCAAACCTCAGCAGTTTCAACATGTTCCTCAGGACGAACACGTTGGCGGGTAATTTGCAACAGGCAGAATTTGCTCAGAGGCAAAATATTGTGCTTGGTCCGATCGGATTCCATAGCCGCTTTCATCCGCTCATATACCTTATGGCGATTTTCGGCCTGATGCATATCGATAAAATCGACAACAATAATACCGCCCATATCGCGCAACCTAAGTTGCCGGGCTATTTCATCAGCAGCAGCCAGATTAACTTCCAGGGCATTGGTTTCCTGGTCAATTCCGGCTTTCGAACGATTTCCACTGTTCACGTCAATAACATGAAATGCTTCAGTGTGTTCGATAATAAGATAGGCTCCATTTTTGAAGGATACTGTTTTCCCGAAGGAGGCTTTTAGCTGCTTATCAACTCCATAATATTCGAAAATCGACTGATTGCCCTTGTATAGCTTTACGATTTTCTTCTTTTCAGGAGCTATTGACCCCAGATATTCCGAAATTTCTTCACATACAACAGGATCGTTTACGATGATGCTGTTGAAGTCGGGATGATAAATATCCCTTAACAAAGCGGTTGTACGCCCAAGTTCACCGACAATCAGGGCCGGAGCATTCACTTTTCGCAGTTTCTGGAAAGTGGTTTCAAACTTGGCTACAAGTCTTTTTAACTCCTGATCGAGCTCTGCAACGCGTTTTTCTTCGGCGGCTGTGCGTACGATTACACCGTATTTCTTTGGTTTGATGCTTTGAATAAGCTTTTTAAGCCTGTTTTTTTCTTCATTCGAAGCAATTTTTTGCGAAATACTTACCTTTTCGCTAAACGGCATCAAAACCATATTACGGCCTGCAATCGAAAGCTCTGATGTCAGGCGTGGGCCTTTGGTCGAGATTGGTTCTTTGGCAACCTGAACCAAAATATTCTGCCCAACTTTAAGAATATCTGTGATTTTTCCTTCCTTATCGATATCAGGTTCTGACTGAATCTTTGAAATGGAAGTGATTTTGTTGTTTTTCGACGAGGCAATTTTCAGAAACTTATTCAGCGTCGAAAACTGTGGCCCCATATCGAGGTAGTGCAAAAAAGCATCTTTTTCGTATCCAACGTCAATGAAGGCAGCGTTCAGGCTCGGCATAATCTTCTTTACACGTCCGAGATAAATATCACCGACTGCAAACTTAGCGCCTGCCGTTTCCCTGTTCAGTTCAACCAAGGCTTTATTTTCCAATAAAGCGATTACGACTTCCGAGGGAGAGACATTTACAATTAAATCGCTACTCACAACGTTTCATATTTTTTACTAATACAATACCAGACTTTAAAACAGATTAAACCTAAAGCGCAATAAAGCACTTTAGGTTTAATTCAAAAAGATCTTTATAAGCTAATGCTGATAAAGTAAGACTATTTTTTCTTTTTATGTCTGTTTTTTCTTAGTCTTTTCTTACGCTTGTGCGTAGCCATTTTATGTCTTTTTCTTTTTTTTCCGCTTGGCATAATAATTTATTTTACTTGGTCTTTAACTTGTGCTACAAAAGTTTTGGCTGGCTTGAAAGAAGGAATAAAGTGCTCAGGAATAATAATTGTAGTATTTCTTGAAATATTACGCGCAGTTTTTTCTGCTCTTCTTTTTACGATAAAACTACCGAAACCACGAAGATATACATTTCTTCCTTCGGTTAAGGAATCTTTCACTGTTTCCATGAAAGCCTCTACTGCTTTTTGTACTGTCACTTTTTCAATACCAGTGTTCTTACTAACTTCGTTAACAATATCTGCTTTTGTCATCTCTTAAAATATTTAATTTTCAACAATTTATATTTCCGAAACAATTGGTGTGCAAAAATAAAAATTATTTAAAAATTAGAAACAATCTAATTCGATTATTTTTACAATTTGAAAAGATTTTAAAGTAGTTAGGAAAAACATGGACTTTTTTTGCACTCCGATACACACCTGGTATTCTTTGAACAAGCGCGATTTACCATGGAGAACAACCCGTGATCCATACCTCATCTGGCTTTCTGAAATCATCATGCAACAAACCCGAATTGATCAGGGATTAGACTATTATAACCGTTTCGCCCTTGAATTCCCGACAGTTTCCGATCTGGCTTCGGCATCAGAAGATCAGGTATTAAAACTATGGCAGGGATTAGGATATTATTCAAGAGCCCGAAATCTTCATTTTACGGCAAAGTACATTCAGCAACAATGCCATGGAATATTCCCGAACGATTACAAATCAATCCTCTCGTTAAAAGGAATTGGTGAATATACTGCCGCTGCCATTGCTTCAATATCTTTTAATCTGGAGTATCCGGCTGTTGATGGCAATGTTTATCGCGTTTTGTCAAGGTATTTTGGAATTTCAACTCCAATTGACTCTGGTGCAGGTAAAAAAACCTTTTACGAACTTGCAAAAGAACTGATAAAAGGGAACAATCCGGGAATGCATAATCAGGCTTTAATGGAATTTGGAGCGTTACAATGCACTCCAAAAAATCCTGATTGTAACAGTTGCCCTTTAAATAAACAGTGCTATGCATTTCTGAATAAAAAAATAAATGAACTGCCAGCAAAACAGAACAAGACTAAACAGCGCGATCGCTACTTCAATTATATTGTCCTTCTAAAAGAGAACCAAACATGGCTGCAAAAACGGACAGCAAACGATATTTGGAAAAATCTATACGAGTTTCCGGTTGTTGAAACTTCAGAAAAAACAGAAATTGAAAACCTGGTAAAAGAACCATTATTCTCTGAAATTACCGATGCAGCAGGTAATCTCCAAATAGAAAATATTAGCGATTGGAAAATTCATATTCTGAGCCACCAACGAATTCATTACAGATTTATACAAATCAGACTAACCGCTGAAAATGTTGGCGCGGCAAATTTAGTCAGGGTGAATAAAGAAGATATTTTTAACTTTGCTGTACCAAGATTACTGGAATCCTATATGAACCAACATTTATAAACTGATAGTTCATATCTTAAAACAAGCTATTCGTAATGATTTTTGACTAGTTCAAATATTTAGTTAGTCTGGGATCAGGAAATTTTTGGATTTTATTGTAAATTTAGTTTTAATCAATTTTTAAAACTTTACTCATATGTCAGTTAACAAAGTAATTTTGGTGGGTAACGTGGGTCGTGATCCCGAAACCAGACATTTAGACAAAGGTGTTGCTGTTTCCAATTTTTCACTGGCAACCACCGAAACATACACAGCTAAAACCGGAGAAAAAGTAAGTACTACCGAATGGCACAATATAGTTGCATGGAGAGGTCTTGCCGAAGTAGCCGAAAAGTACGTAAAAAAGGGAACTCAATTGTATATTGAAGGCCGCATCCGCACCCGCTCCTGGGACGATAAAGACGGAGTAAAGCGATATACCACCGAAATATATGCTGATACGATGCAACTTTTGGGCAAACGCGAAGGACAACCTGAAATGCCGGGACAGGCTCCA
The DNA here is from genome assembly GCA_021849365.1 of Bacteroidota bacterium. Lineage (GTDB taxonomy): Bacteria > Bacteroidota > Bacteroidia > Bacteroidales > Prolixibacteraceae > Aquipluma. The sequence continues at coordinate 15,741 of JAJZSZ010000023.1, forward strand.
ATGCCTGAGTCATTACCAAGCGTAAGTGAACCCGATTTCACACAACCAGAAGAAGACGATTTACCATTTTAATTCTTGAAATAATTGGAAACAGACCACTTAACCATGTTGACCGCAATTTATTGGAATATTCAATTTCATCCCTTTACCTCAGGTATGGCGATCAGCATACTGGTTATTGTGTTTCTATTGATGCTTTCGGCTCTGATCTCAGGCTCGGAAGTTGCCTATTTTTCATTAAGCCCAGACGAGAAGCACAAAATCTTTAATACTTCTGCCAGGAAGAATAATTACATCAGGAAAAATCTGGAATCGCCTGAACAATTGTTGGCTACGATACTGGTAGCCAACAATTTTGTTAATGTAGGCATTGTCATTCTTTCCAGTTTTACGGTCGATTCACTAATCGATTTTTCGAATGAGCCGATCCTCGGATTCATTGTCCAGGTAATCGTTATTTCATTTGTTATTTTACTGGTTGGTGAAATAATCCCAAAAGTTTATTCAACACACCATGCTTTAAAATTTGCCCGCTTTATTGCGGTGCCCATGTATTACACCATCAAGCTCTTAAAGCCGGTAAATTCAATCTTGATATTTTCAACTTCGTTCATTAACAACAGGATACATGCCTACAACAATCACATTTCTGTTGACGAACTATCGCAGGCACTGGAACTTACCTCAAAAACTGAATTAAAGGAAGACACAGATATACTTAAAGGCATCGTTAAGTTTGGCAATAAAAGCGTTGTCGAAATTATGCGTTCAAGGGTTGATGTTGTTTCAATCGATATAAATTCGGGTTTCAGCAAAGTAATGTCGCTGATTACAGAAACCGGTTTTTCTCGAATTCCGGTATTCTCGGAGACATTCGATAATATTAAAGGTATTTTATATATCAAGGATTTACTTCCGCATGTGCATAAGGGTGCCTCTTTCCGCTGGCAAAGCATCATTCGTCCGCCATTTTATGTGCCCGAAACAAAAAAAATTGATGATCTTCTCGAGGAATTTCAGAAAAACAAGGTGCACATGGCCATTGTGGTCGACGAGTATGGCGGAACTTCAGGGATTGTAACCCTTGAAGATGTTCTGGAAGAAATTGTTGGTGAAATAACCGACGAGTTCGACGAAGAAGAAAAGCTCTATACTAAAATCAGCGAAAACAAATATCTTTTCGACGGAAAGACCTTACTCAATGATTTTTACAAAGTTACCGGCATCGAGGAAGGAATTTTTGATGATGTGAAAGGCGAAGCTGATACGCTGGCCGGACTGATTCTGGAATTAAAAGGTGAGATTCCGGCGAAAAACGATACGATAACATGCAAGAATTACGTTTTCTCGATTGAAGCCGTCGATAATCGCCGGATCAAACAGATTAAAGTTGAAATAAAAAACACGGAACTCTAAATCCTATGCTAAAACCGGTCTGCTTTTTCCTGTTAATTGTTTTTCTTGTAACTGCCTGTTCGCACGACTATATCCCAAAACCACATGGTTATTTCCGGATTGAATTCAACGAAAAGTCATACCAAAAGCTCGACTCTGCAGCTTTGCCTTACAGCTTCGATATTCCGTTGTATTCGAAAGCGGTACCCGACAAGGACCGAAATGTTGAACCGTTCTGGATCAACCTGAAAATTCCTGCACACAAGGCCGAAGTGCATATTAGTTATAAAAAGGTTGAAAAAAATCTGGCCAAATTGCTCGAAGATTCAAGAACACTGGCCTATAAGCATACCATAAAAGCCGACGCCATCAACGAACGGATTTTTGTAAACCCACAAAAGAAGGTCTACGGCACTATATACATGATTGAAGGAAATGCAGCTTCACCGCTGCAATTTTACCTGACTGACAGTACCACCAACTTTCTGAGAGGGGCACTGTATATTAAGGAAATTCCGAACATCGATTCGCTTCGCCCTGTAATCGATTTCCTGACTCCTGACATAATCCGGTTAATCGAAAGTACGGAGTGGAAAAAATAAATGCCTTTATTTAAAACGATATCATTTCCACAAGGGATTATCGGATTATGGCAGTTTACCGAATCTACTGCCGATCTGCTCCCAAACTTTTCTTCTGAAGAGCTTGAAGATCCAACATTCCTGAAATACACACACGAAAAACGAAAGCTGGAATGGCTGGCTACACGTAATCTGATCAGACAATTAATCGGTCCCGATTTCACAATTTCGTACCTGGAAACGGGGAAACCAATTCTGCAGCACAATCGATTCCGACACATTTCCATAAGTCATTCGCATGACTTTGCTGCAGTCATCCTTCATGAAAACCAGAGCGTTGGGATAGACATTGAAGACACTTCCCGAGATTTTAGCCGGATTGAAAAACGATTTCTTTCTGACGAAGAATTAGCCGTTGTTGGTAACAACCCGTTGCTGCAATGCCTTTACTGGTGCGCCAAGGAAGCTATTTTCAAGTTAGTTGACGACCAGGGAATTGACTTTAAAAAGCAAATTCACATTTCGGAGGATACAACAAACAATAATTTTCAGGGGAAATTTATCTCAGAAATGGGCGAAATTTCCGTTCAACTTCATCACGAATATTTCTCCGGAAATTGTATGGTATGGGTTGTCGGCAAGAAGTAATTCACTTAATCACAAGTTCAGCTTGATTTGAATTCTTGTTTTGGCTTAATCAAATTCCCGTTTCAACTGTTTTAATTGATCAAAAAACAATTAAGATGAAACAACCTGAATCACATATACTGGTCATTTTTGGAGCTTCGGGCGATTTAACTAAACGCAAACTGGTTCCTGCCCTTTACGAATTACATACTCAAGATCTGCTTCCGGAGAAGTTTGCTGTTGTTGGTGTTTCCAGAACCGGACTCTCTGACGAGGAGTTCCGCGAAAACATGAGAGAGTTTTTACCTCACCAACCACATGAGCAAAAAAACATAGAAGCTTTTCTCGAACATCTTTATTATCAAACCCTTTCTACAGCTGACGCCGTTGAATATCCGATATTGAAAACGAGGCTCGGGGTGCTTACAAAAGAACTGGCAATTCCGGAGAATTACATTTTTTACCTTTCCACTCCACCCAATCTGTACCAGATTATTCCTCACAATTTGGCTGAAGTTGGTTTAAATAACTCAACAAATGGTTTTAAACGGCTAATCGTTGAAAAACCTTTTGGCACAGATCTGAAAAGTGCACGGGAACTCAATAAAAATTTGCTGGATTATTTCACTGAAGATCAACTCTACCGAATCGACCATTATCTCGGAAAAGAAACCGTACAAAACATGTTGGTTACCCGTTTTTCGAACGGAATTTTTGAGCCCATCTGGAATCGGAATTTCATTCATCACATCGAAATAACCTCAGCCGAAACATTAGGCGTTGAAGACAGAGGTGGTTATTATGACCATTCTGGTGCCATGCGCGACATGGTCCAAAACCACCTAATGCAGGTTGTTGGATTGGTAGCTATGGAACCTCCGGTTGTTATTGAAGCCGATGCCATTCGCAACGAAACATTGAAGGTATTTCAATCGTTAAGGCCGATTACTGAAGCCGATGTGGCTAAAAATGTAATCCGCGGTCAATACATTCGCTCGAACCATTCGAAAGATCCGGTTATTGGGTACCGCGATGAAAAGGGAGTTGATCCGCTATCGAAAACCGAAACTTATCTGGCCATGAAATTCTTTATCGACAATTTCAGATGGGCTGGAGTTCCGTTTTACATCCGCACCGGGAAAAAACTTCCGGCCCGGGTTACCGAAGTAGTTATCCATTTCAAGCACACACCGCACCATCTTTTCGGAAATGCTGAAACTCCAGATGCCATAAACAACCAATTAATTCTGCGCATTCAGCCCGATGAAGGCATATTGCTGAAATTTGGCATGAAAGTTCCTGGTGCAGGGTTTCGGGTACAAACGGTAAATATGAATTTTCATTATTCCGAATTGTCTGACGTGTACCTTCCATCAGCCTACGGACGGCTGTTACTCGATTGCATGCAGGGTGATGCAACCCTTTATTCGCGTGGCGATGCCGTTGAGAAAGCCTGGGAATTTGTCCAGCCCATTCTCGATGCATGGCAAAATAATCCAACGATTCCGGTTTATGGTTATCCGGCCGGAACCTGGGGCCCCGAAGTGGTTGACGACCTGATGGAAGAAGGCCAGTGGCGATATCCGTGTAAAAATCTGGCACATGATGGCGAATATTGCGAACTCTGAGGAGTTTCAGGTTCCAAATCTCAAGTTACAAGTCATGACAAAAGAAGATATCCATATTTATCAAAGCCCGGAAGATTTGGCTAATCAGTTTGCCAACCAATTGCTGAATTGGCTTAAAAGCCATACCGGTGGCAAATTTCATTTGGCTATTTCCGGTGGAAAAACTCCGGATTTGCTGTTTACAGCGTTAGCCGACAAATACCCGCAATCTCCCTTATGGCAAAAGGTAAATTTTTGGTGGGTTGATGAGCGAATGGTACCGCCAACACATCCTGAAAGTAATTTTGGCGTTGCACAAAAGCTGCTTTTTTCTCAAATATCAATTCCTGAAGATAATATTCATCGGATAAAAGGAGAGAATAATCTGCAGGAAGAAGCTCTTTCCTACTCCTCCCAAATTCTGAAAAACCTTCCACAGTCAGAAAACTTGCCGGTTTTCGATTTGATTTTACTGGGCATGGGCGACGATGGACACACCGCATCTATTTTTCCAGATCAAATGCATTTACTCGAGTCGGACCATATTTGCGAGGTAGCCACACATCCTGTCTCAGGGCAAAAACGAGTTACTCTGACCGGGGAAGTTATCAATTCGGCGTCAAAAATCTGTTTTTTGGTAACCGGAAAAGAAAAAGCAACCCGACTAAAAGAAATTGTAAGCCGATCTTCTGATGCCAGTTTACTACCAGCATTTCATATTAAAAATGCCCATTGGTATGTTGATTTGGCAGCCGCCCAACGTATTTAATAACGTGTTTAGTTTCCCTTCAAATTCCGGAATATTTTATCGCTTACTGCAAAAGCTGTCCCATGTCTCACTCCTGAAGGAAAAGAAATAAGGTCGGAAACATCTTCCCAATTGACCATATCTTTTGAGCGGACTGCTCCATACTTGTGTTCGGTATATTTATCGAAATAAACGTAAACATACTCGCCTACCTGAAGCGCAGTTGGACCTTCAGCCCAGTATTTTCCAGTAATTGGCTCGGAAACCTGCACCGGATATGGTCCGGCAGCATGATCGGCAACTGTTACCCGCAGATTCTTCTGCGGCGGATTTGGATTCTCATTCTTCAGAATCATGTAGTATTTGTTATTCCTTGGAAGAACTGTAGCATCAATGGTGCTAAAATCTGGATTAAAGAATAATTCGGTCGGGCTGAAGGTCTTGAAATCCTTTGTGCGTGTGCAGTGCATGCGGTGGTTCAGTCCCTTTTCACGTTCCGAGTCGGCCACATCCGAATGCCTCCCGGGAATGGTTGTTGCCCAAAAGATGATATATTCTTTTCGCTGCGGATCATATGCCATTTCAGGAGCCCAGCTGTTTTTTGCCGTTGGTTCGTGCTCCATTACCGGAATAGTTTTTTGCTCCGACCAGTTGATCAGATCTTTTGACGAAGCATACCCAATATACTTATCCCACCAGCCACTCGTCCAAACCATGTGAAATAATCCATCATTTCCCTGAAGAATAAACGGATCGCGCATCAGCTTATCCTTGCCAACCGCAGGGGTAAGGTACGATTTCCCGTCATTCAAAGCAGTCCACATAAGGCCATCAGTGCTATAGGCGAAATGGAGTCCATCCTGCCCATTGTCAACGAAATACGAGAAGACATACACTTCCTTCTGCGCCATGGCAATAACAGAGAAGAGTGTAAATAGTAAAGTGAAAAGTCGGGTCATGATTATTTTTTTAGTTGTTTTTTCGTTGGGTGTGAAAATAAAAATAAAATTCGGCTCAACACTTATTTGTGTAATTCTGGTTTTATCTGATCACCTCAAAAACTGAATTTCCGGAGCCAACACCTTCGATAACGACAAAATTTCCTTCCGGCCTGAATTTTACCGGGTTGCCATTCATTTTAACTTTTTGCGTTTTCGACCAGAATGGCAGGTACACAACAGCTGTTGTATTGGCTGGAATGGTTAGGTTCATCGAGAACGATTGCTGAGGCTTATTTTTGAACGACATCAGCACTTCGCCGCGGATCGTAGGGCATTTGATTTCGGCATATCCGAGCGATGCTGGTTGAGGTTTGATGCGGATTTTTCCAAATCCGGGTTCCAGAGGTTCGATACCCATTAGTTTTGCCGGAATAATGTTGGCCGGAGCAGCGCCCCAGGCATGGTTCCAGTCCTGATTGGGCTTGTATTTGTTGTCCCAGGCTTCGAGTGAAATGGTCGATCCAACCCGGATCATGTTATACCAGCTCCGTTCGGATGTTGATGTGAGCAGTTGCAGCCCGTAATCGGCATTATTGCCACCATAAACGGCGTCCATCAAAAACTGTGAACCATAAACACTGCAGGCCAATCCACGCGACTGAATGAATTTATTGACAGTCTCGCGCTGCTTTTCGGGAACCAGTCCAAACGCCATTGGGAACATATTGGAGTGTAGTGCGGTGTGGTCAGTTCCGATTCCGTCGAAATAAACACCATGCTTTTTGTCGAGCAGCTTTTCGTTAAAAGACACCCTGATTTTTTGAGCCAGCTCTGCAAATTGTTTTTCGTCGTCAGTTTGTTTCAATACGTTGGCAATCTGCGCCAATTGACTCACTGCCTGAAAATGATAAGCATTCACCACCGTATTCACATCCTGAAAAACAAATCCGTCGGTTTCACCGGGTTCTTTTTTCCCCAAACCTAAAATTCCGCTTTGCGGCCAATCCACAATATCTTTTAGAGTTCCTTTGAAGTGAATCGATTCCAGAACTTCGGGAGTCACCTTTCCTGTCCGGGTTGAAATAAGGCCAGACTCGTCGGCCAGCGACAGCAGTCCTTTGGCTTTAAGATCGGTGTAAAAATGCCGGAGCGACTCGGTATTCCCGGTGTACAGGTAATCGTTCCAGGCCATCAATACCGATTGCAAGATCCATTCAGTAGGCCATGTTGGGCGATTGATAAGGTATTCGTGCGAGTATCGGCCAATGCTGTAGTCGCGCACCACGCCATAAAAACCAAACTGGTTGATATAAGCATCGGCTTCGTAAGGAATTCGTTCACGGTCGCCATCGACAAAAACACCAAGAAATGAAGTGGCTTTCATCGAATATTTGCACAAATCCCAGACCTGATTCAATACGGTATCTGAACTGGTAAAGTACGATTCTGTTTCATCGAACGGATAAAACACAGCTTGTTGGATGGCCTGCTCTTTGGTTACGGGCTGATCGTATCCTTCAATTTCGCAATAGCGGAATGGAGTCACTTCACCGATGTATTCAGGCATCAAAACAGCTTGAGGACCAGTGTTTCGTTTGTCGGGCTTCAACACAATCTGATAAGTATTCCACCCCGGTTTTAATGCCAGTTTATAAACCGAATAGCGGATAGTTCCGCCAGGTGCACGATTGATGCGGCCATCTTTTATTGCTTCGCCCAGATGAATTAAAACGGTATCGCCAACAGTTTTGCCTGATAATGTGAGTCGAAGCTGGGCAAATGCATCTTTACCAAAATCGACGAGCCATGATGATCCGGTTATTGATTTTATTGTTTTGGGATAATTATCCTGAATTTGCTGAGGATAGCGGGCAGTGGCATAATCAACTAAAGTTCCGGCGGTCTTAAACTGTGAAACTTGCGAAAAAACTGATTCAACACCATGATTATCCCATGTCTTTATTTTCCAGAAATAAACTGAATTGGGCTGGAGCTCTTTCCCTCCATAAGAAATATTCACTGACTGATCACTTTCTATCTTTCCCGAATCCCAAAAATCGCCAACGTTCCTTTGAATATTCTCGAGGCTCGATGCCACCAGAATCTGAAAGGCAGTTTGAATCGTATTGTTCTGGTCGGAATTGACAATCCACCCAAAAAAAGGATTCTTTTGAGCGATTTCGGCAAACTGGAAATTCTCTTTTTGATTTATTGCCAGATATAACGGAGTATTTACCGGATAGCCATTGCGAAATACCTGATCTGCATGAGTCAGAAAATTGATTGATAGCCCCGTTGGTCTGTTTTCACTTCTTGACTGAAATGCCAGCAAAACAACAATAAGGATTAACGCAAATGGTTTAAATTTAGGTTGTTGGTTCATCGTATGTTGGTTAACGCCCAGACTAAAAATGATTTTCGTCTAAGAAATATAAGAGAATGATATTAACTAAATAAAATACTTATTCAAAGTACCCTAGCCACTTCAATGCGTCAATAATAAGCCGGTTCTGAATCTTATTAGTGAAAGTGTACGACAACTCTTTATTGGTGCCGTGTTCGTAATCGATGTCGTTGTGCCCCATATTAATGTAAATCATTCGGTAGCGTTTGTTTGTCCACACTACCGGATAATCGCCACTGTGCCATATTTCGTGCGGTTTTGGTCCGGTTCCAAGCGGATAACTCGAGGCGTCGACAGAAAGTAAGACATCAATATCAGGATTGTTTCTTAAATTATTTTTCCACGCATACCACTCGTTGGGCTGCGATTTAAATGTTTCAGGTAAATGCTTCGTTGCCGGATGTTTTTGATTTTCGACTTTCAGGATTGCCGAAGTGGGCCGCCATGTATTGCT